>JAXEJQ010000166.1:0-1140 GCA_034101475.1 Candidatus Limivivens sp. | reverse complement strand
CAGCTTCCTTCACAGACCGCGCAGGAGGTCTGTAAGATGCTGGACAAGGCATGGAAATCCTTTTATGCACTAAAGAAATCCGGCGGGATCATGAATCCGAACCCGCCCCGCTTTAAGCATGGGAATATGGCCATCACCTATATGCAGAATGCCATTGTCCATGAAACAGGATGTGAAAGGGTACGCCTTTCGCTTCCAAAGCAGCTTAAGGGCTATATGAGGTCTGAATATGGGATCAGTGCAGAATTTCTCTATCTTGAAAATAAGGTTTTCAGGAACACTGACCGGATAAAACAGATCCGGGTCTGCCCGCCGGAACACGGATGCTGCGAAGTGCTCGTTATTTATGAAATAGCAGACATGGAAAGGCTGCCGGATAATGGACAGTATCTGTCCATAGATCTGGGGCTCCGTAACCTTTTTACCTGTTATGACCCGGGAGCAGGATCAGCATTCATCATCGGGCGGAAATATCTTTCCTTATGCCGTTATTATGATAAAGAGATCTCCAGAGTTCAGAGTGAATGGTATAGGATCCAGTCCGGAAAGGGAATCAGATATCCGAAAACATCGGGACATATCCGGAGGCTTTACCGGAAGAAGGAGCACGCAGTGAAAGATTACCTGCATAAAGTTACCCGGTATATCGTGTCATATTGCGTAAAGCAGGGGATCTGCCGGGTTGTGATCGGGGATATCAGGCATATCCGTGAAAAGAAGAAGATGGGACATGTCACAAATCAGAAACTGCACGGGCTGCCATATGAAACAATTTACAGTATACTGGAGTATAAGCTGTCCCTGGAAGGGATCGGACTGATCAGACAGGACGAGGCTTATACTAGCCAGTGCAGTCCCCATTCAGACAGCATAACAAGAATATGTGCCCGAAAAGAAAACAGAAAGGCAAGGGGGCTGTATAAGGATGGGAAAGACATTTATAATGCAGATGCAGTGGGTGCCTATAATATTTTGAGAAAGTATTTCAGAGAAAAAGGTATGGAAAAAGAAATGTCCGTAACCGGACTGAGCCATCCGGAAATAATAAAAGTAGCTGTGTAACCCTGAACAGGGTAACAGTATTGGTGTCATGGACGCACCCTGAACATGGCCCTGTCGGGCCACGATTCAGATGCTCCG
>JAXEJQ010000165.1:0-10440 GCA_034101475.1 Candidatus Limivivens sp. | reverse complement strand
CTGACCCCGCAGCGCCATACAATTCTCGCCAAAGCGAATTATATGCTGTTGCCTTCCGCACCAGTTAAGACGTCGGCCTACTGAAGTTAACTTTTCGAGGCTCAATAGCTGTTCAACCCTGCTTTCTTGCTGTCTACGCTTTTTATCGTCAGCTGGAATTTGGTACGGGAGGACTCCGGGGCATTATCGGAGCAGGTACAAACAGAATGAATATTTACACTGTCCGTCAGGCAACCCAGGGATTGGCAAATTATATTCTTTCTCAGAATGGCGAAAAAAAAGGGGTTGCTATCGCCCATGCGAGGCGGCTTCCTACTATAAGCTGCAGGGGAAAACCTTATGGGATGCCATGATTGAGATGTACGAAAAATACGGGTATTATAAAGAAGGCTTATCAACCCTTACTTTGAAGGGAATAGACGGTGCTCAGAAGATAATTGAATGGCACCTGAACCCAAAAGGGATATACCCTGGATTTGCTCAGGGTATATCCCTTTTTCTTCAGCTCTTATTTTCAGAATGGATCAGCTTCTCCAGAACGCCCTTCAGTGCTGTCATATCGATGGGCTTTGAGAGGTGGGCGTTCATACCTGCCTCCATCGCATTTTGGACATCCTCCGCAAAGGCATTGGCGGTCATGGCCACGATGGGGATCGTTCCCGCATCGGGCCGGTCCAGATCCCGAATGGCCCGGGCGGCTTCATAACCGTTCATAACCGGCATCTGAATATCCATCAGCACAGCGTCGTAACAGCCCGGCGGAGTCTGGCGGAAACGTTCCAGAGCCTCCTGACCGTTTATCGTCCGGTCGCAGGACACTCCCTCATAGGACAGGAGCTCCTCCAGGATCTCGGCGTTGATGTCGTTGTCCTCGGCAATCAGCACCTTCAGACCTTCCAGCTCACTGGCGCCGGAGGCAGGGAGAATGGCTTCTTCCGGATGGCTGGTTTCGGCCGGCTGCTCGCAATATCGCAGTTCCAGTTCCACCCGGAAGGTGCTTCCCACACCCTGCGTGCTTTCCACAGAAATGGTTCCGCCCATCAGATCAACCAGGTTCCTGGTAATGGCCATGCCCAAACCGGTGCCCAGGATGCCGCTGGCGGTGCTGTTATTTTCCCGGGTAAAAGGATCAAATATATGTTTCAGAAATTCAGGACTGATCCCGATGCCGTTATCCTGTACCTGGAAGCGCAGGTGGGCATAGC
Organism: Candidatus Limivivens sp.; assembly: GCA_034101475.1. Lineage (GTDB taxonomy): Bacteria > Bacillota > Clostridia > Lachnospirales > Lachnospiraceae > Limivivens. Next base: position 9,235 of record JAXEJQ010000165.1, on the reverse strand, counting down.
CTCTGGAGGTCTCAGGCAGGCCAAGGACAGCAAGTTCAATCTGTCCGCCTTCCGGCGTGTACTTTACCGCATTGGACAGCAGATTAAGCAGGATCTGACTCAGCCGCAGTCTATCACCCAGAAAGCGTTCTCCATTCACATCGCAGACCCTGACATCCAGTGACTGCTGTTTCTCCCGAATCTGGGGGCGTATCACCGAGCTCAGCTCTTCCAGCAGTTCTTTCAGGTTAAACTCTGAGATATTCAGCGTTTTCTGACCGCTTTCGATTTTGGATATATCCAGCACATCATTGATAAGATTCAGCAAATGGCGTCCGGACGCGGCAATCTTCCCATTATACTCCCGTACCTTGTCCGGCTGTGAAGCGTCCCGGTCCAGCAGCGTTGAAAATCCGATGATTGCGTTCATAGGAGTGCGCATATCGTGACTCATATTGGACAGGAAGACGGTCTTGGCTTCGTTGGCTGCTTTCGCCGCCTGATAAGCCTCCTCCATGGCCATGCGGTTTTTCAGTTCCGCTTCTTTCAGCTCCGTCACATCCTGAACCGCCATCAATACCGAGGCAGGGATGCCCTTTTCCCGCTTTATGCACAGCACAGAAATCTGCTTCCAGCGTATGCTGTTCTCCTGAACCCGATACTCATACTGGAGAAATGGCGTGTCCGCCGTCAGGTTCTGCCGGATAGAGCTGATCGTGAGCTGCTTCGGTACATACTCATCCTCCTGGATGATGCGGGCCGCCCAATAATCCCGGAGCTGAGAGTAGATCCCCTTCTGCGGAAGTACCTTCCCGAAGCCGGCATTATCGGTTTTTTCGTATTCCCGGATATCATTTTTCAGATATTCATAAGAATCGTTCTTCAGATCAGCGAGAACAAAGTTGCTGAACAGCTGGGAGGTGCTGTCAACAATCTCCCGCATCTCCTGCTTTTCCATGACCAGTTTGGCCTTCTGTCGCCGGTTTTCCATGAGCAGGATCAAAATATATACTGCAAACAGCAGGACCAGCCAGAGTTCCAGATACATGGCAATGGCGTTGGATTCATTCAGCATTGCATTGGTGACCCTGATGGGGAAAATCTGCAGAAGCATCCAGTCCTTCTCCGGCAGTTTTGTTATATATGCCGCATTGGAACCCTGTTTACTTGTGTAGGTCAGACTTCTGGAGTAACCGTTCTCCAGTGCCTCCTCCAAAGCTGCCAGCGTTTCCCGGTCCGCGCCGTCTGCTTCCTGCAGAGAAGTAAGGATGTTTTCCGGCGGGTCATTTTCGCTGGAAGTGGAGAATACGGTCCCATCGGACAGGCACAGATAGGTATCAGCCGGTTCCTCAAAGTAGGTAGCTGCGATGATTTCCCGCATCTGATATTCCCCATAGCGTCCGGTCAGAATGCCTGCGATCTCTCCGTCGTACCAAAGTGGGGCGTAAAAAATCATCAGATTTTCGTGGGCAATCCGGCCATTGAAGATAATATCCATCCCGGAGTGGCCCAGCATTCCGTCCTGGAAGTAATATCGGTCTGAGACCTGAGCCTGCTTTCCATGGTTATCGGTATAAATACCGTCAGTACTTACAATACCGATATAATCAAAGGGTGTGTCGTCCACCAGTTTTTGCAGTGTGTCAAGATCAATCCGGTCAGGATCCATATTCTGTCCGTACAGATGGGCGATGGCGCTGATGCTGTTCTCCGCTCCTACAAGCAGATCTTCGATTCGTTTGGCTGTCTGAGTAGCTGCATCCTTCACATACTTTGCGTTTCTGGATACCGTCATATGGCGGTTCACATTTAAGTAAACCGCGAAACTCGCGATAATACAGATCAGCAGAATACCTGCAGGAATGATACGTTTCCAAATAGTCCGTTTTTCTCGCATAAACTGCATCCACCTCCAAATGCAAAATCGGTTTAATCTGCCCCTCTGAATTCTTTTTTGCTCGTTTTATTATACGAGATTATTTCAAAATCAGCAAGAGTGTAAACAGAGAAAAGGAAACTTTTCAGAGTATATGGTATATTTTTGTTATTGGTTGTATTTTGCGAAATGGTTCGGAAGAAAGTCAGAATAAATTCGTAAAGGGCGAGGAGGTGATTACATACAGTCAGAATATTGATCTTCAGCTTTCTCCTTATCTCGATAATCTGAAGCCTCTGATCAATCAGAACCATCTTTATATCCGGATTTCATCCAATGACTTTTTTGCAGTGTCCCAGGATGTTGTTCAGCATGTAATTTGTAATGAAATTAGCATGGAAAATTCGTCATATTTAATGACAAAACAAGGATAAGCTTGATTATGAAGAGGGTGTATGCTATATTATATAATGATCGAAAAACATGGCTTTTACGAAAAAGAATGGAACAGGTATCTCTGAATCCATGACGATAAAAGATGTAAAAATACGTGACATTTATCATGATAAATTCTGCGTGGTCTGTTCTCTGAACAGAACCATGTAAATGAGGAGATTACAGTTGAGAAAGTTTATTGTTCTGGCAGCTGCACTGCTTGTGACGGCCACCGGCTTATTGCTGAGTCTTGCGCCGGACAGTTTATCTATGCTGGTGCTGTTGATTATGTGTTTTGTTGTGATTCTGGGGTTTTTCATTGGGATGGCTCCGTCCCTTATGTACGGTACCGGTTTTAAAAATGCCAGACTGAGCATTGAACAGGCATTGGACGTGCAGTCTACCGAAACATGGATTGCCGTATTTAAACTGGATGTGCTGTTTCGGCAAAAGACCCTTGATAATCTTTTCAGAGAATATAAAAACAAGGTGGAGCAGCAAAAAGAAGACGAGGAAATCGTCAGCGATATCGAAGAATACATCAACGAGGATGTCCTGTCACTAAGAACCTGGCAGGGTGTGGTGCTTCAGATACCCGGAACACTGACTGGTCTTGGTATTCTGGGGACCTTTATCGGATTAATTACAGGTATCAGTACCATCGGTTTCAGTTCCGTAGAAGCAGCACTGGAAAGTATCGCCACTTTACTGAGCGGTATTGAAGCAGCTTTCTATACTTCCATATCCGGAGTGATTCTCTCCATTATCTTTAACATGCTGAATCGAATGATCTGGAATTCCATGCTTCGGGAATACGGACTTTTTGTGGAAACCTTCCATAAAGTAGTCATTCCTTCCGTGGAGGAACAGACGAGAAAGAAACAGGATCGCGACGTAAAAAATATTTTGAGCAGGCTGGACCGGATTCCGAAAAATCCGGGCTTTTCGCTTTCTGCTTCCGGAAACGGAGCTCCCGGGCAGACTGCAAATGAACAGATTCTGATGCCGCAGATTACAGAAGGACTGAAGAAGGGTGAGTTTACCTTCTTCCTGCAGCCCAGAGTTGATCTGAATACCAGAAAATATGTGGCGGTGGAAGCCCTGGTCCGCTGGCAGCATGAGACGCTGGGACTTATGACTCCGGCTGCTTTTGTTCCGGTTCTGGAAAAAAACGGATTCATTACGCGAATGGATGCCTATATCTGGGAGGAGGTCTGCAAGACAATCCGCAGATGGATTGATGCGGGGATCCGACCGGTTCCGATTTCTGTAAACATTTCCAAAACAGATCTTCTGGCCATGGATGTTTCCGGATTTTTTGAGCAGATGCTGGAAAAATACCGGATTCCGCCCCGGGCGCTGGAGCTGGAAATTGCAAAGAATGCTTATGTGCAGAATCCCGGAACCACGAGAGAGGTGGCAGGGACGCTGCGGCGGTTTGGGTTTAAGGTGATTATGGATGGTTTTGACGGAGACTTTATTTCTGTCAATATGCTGGAACATACAGAAGCAGACGCGCTGAAGCTGGATCTTCGTTTTATGCCTGAACGTGAAACGAATGAGCTTCAGGCCATTTTTAACCAGGCGCGGAAGCTGAATATTGAGATAATGGCGGAAGGTATTGAAAATACAGAACAGATTTCGAATTTGAAGAAAGCCGGATGCATGATCGGCCAGGGATACTATTTCCATAAGCCGATGAGCATTGAAGAATTTGAGGCAGCATCCGGGCGGGAATAAGGATATGAAGAAAAACAGAAGAAAATACGATGAAGTAAATTATTGGGAATCCATGGCGGACAGTATGGTGGCACTGCTTCTTTGTATCCTTCTGATTGCACTGCTTCTGATCCTGTATCTGGTGCGGATTCCGGAGGAGGAAAATACAGACCCGGATCCGGGAAACAGCTATGAGCAATACGATGATGCTGATGACGGCGGAGGCAATTATGCAGATGGCAGTATTGACGATGAATATGGAGATGAGTGGGAGACGAATGTGGATGACTATGACCCCGATGACGGGGGCGGCGGAAACGGCGGAGGCGGCGGAGACGGCGGTGATGACGGTGACGACGAAGAGAGGTACCAGTTCGAGGATCCGGATCCGGGTGCCGGAGAAGGAGAAGGAACAGACAAGGCAGCTGTATTTGTACAGGTGGTAGATGAGGAAACAGGACGCACCATAAAGAAGAAAGGGATCGAGTTTGAACTGTACGGGGCTAATTCCGCCCTGCAGGTTCTGAGTACCTACTATCCGAAAAAAACGGATTATAAGAAATATGAGACAGACAGTACAGGAGTTTTTTACCTTCCGGAAAAGCTGGCTCTTTCAGATTATTATCTGCATGCCCTTTCCGCACTTGACGGGTACGATCTGGCGGAAAATACGGAGTTTACTCTTTCAGAATCTCACGACTGGGAGGATCCCTATGTGGTAACCGTTACCCTTTCCCCTTCCAAAAATGTCATCCGGATGAAGCTGATCGACCGGGATAATGGAAAAGCCATCGCAGGTGCAGAATTTGACATCATAGCCGCTGAAGACATTGTTACGCAGGACGGAACCACCCGGTTTCGGGCAGGAGAGGTTGTTGATACCATTCGTCCGGATCAGGACGGTTATGGAGAGAGCCGGGAGCTGTATCTGGGGAATTATCTGATCAGACAGACTCAGGTGCCGGAATATTATGCGAAGATTACTGCAGATACGGCGGTTAAAGTGGAAAACAGGACCAATGCCGGGACAGCCGGAACCACAGAGCTGACAGAAGAAAAGACCAGTGTGAAGGTTACGGTTACCGATGCCCTGTATGATACACGTTATCTTGCAGGTGCCGGATTTACCCTCTCTTCCGACGACGGAACAACGATCCGGAATTTCAGGACGGATGAAAAGGGTGGCTTTACGATTACAGAGTTGAAAAAGAATACAACCTATCACATCCGTCAGGTATCCACGGTCACTGATTATGAGACGGATCAGGCAGACCATTCCTTTACGGTGGACGGAGAGGGAATGATTGATGGAGAAAAGAAGGCGGAAATTCAGATCAAAAACCGTATAATCCGCATTTCTGTCGGGGTACAGGATAAGCTTTTCAGAGGACAGGTCTCGGATGTAAACGTTGCGCTTCACGATGCCGAAGGAAATGTGGTGAAGATATGGAATACCACGGGACTGGAGCAGACTCTGGAGGGCCTGACACCGGGGGAATACATGGTTGTTTTCAATGGCGAGGAAAGCCGGGAATATAAGATTGTGGTAGAGGATAAAGCAGAGCTTCAGGTATTTCAGTTTGAACGCTGGACAACGACGGATATCGGAGCGATTCTGGCACTGGGCCTGTTTCTGGCAGGATTTCTTGTTTTCCTGGTATTCTTCCTGAGACACCTCCGACAGAAAAAAGCAGAAGGTAAGGAGTAAGATATTTATGGATAATGAAAAAAACGGGAATCAGGAGACACAGAGCTACGAATCCCGTGCGAGATGGGAGGAAATGCAGTCCCGTAAACAGCTGAGAGTATCGGATATTCTCCATGCGGTCCGAAAGCATATCATGGCGATTATCCTGCTTACCGCTGCAGGGCTTGGACTTGGGATCATTCTTTCCGTGGTTTCCTATATGCGCGGAGAAATGAGCAAGCAGTATGCCATTACGACTTCCATTGCGGTAACCTCCCAGAATGAAAACGGTCTGTTTACCGCCCAGTCCAATAATCCGAATTCGACGGATATTTACCTGGCGGAGGAAATGGTGGATTCGGTGATTTATGTGCTGAAAAGTGACCAGACGCTGAATGCGGCGGTGGAACGGCTGGAGCTGCTGGGAATCACAACGAAGGATATCTATAACAATCTGGTGCTGGCCCAGTACAAAGAGACCCAGATCATCGAGATTACCCTGTACTGGCGGAGCGCTCAGGAGGGAGTGCAGATCCTGGAAGCAATCAATGAAGTGGCACCCAGGATTCTGATCGATACACTGAAGATTGGAAATGTCTCTGTGATCAATACGCCGACTTCCCGTTATCTGATCGGCGGAAATCTCAATGCCACGATGTGGGGTTACATGGCTGTGCTGGGAATGTTTCTGGGAATCGGTTTTTCCGTGCTGGAGCTGCTCCTTCGCCCCACCATTCTGAATACCCGTGATATGGAGCGGATGTTTGATGTGGAGGTACTCGGGGAGATTCCCGAATCGAAATCCTATTTCCGAAAGAAGCGAAATCTGCTTCTGACAAATGAGGATGATGAGAAGAATGCGGATTTACTGGACAACTATGTTTCTCTGGGCCATATTCTGAAGAGACAGCTTCAGAGAATGAAAATGAATCATCCCTGTGTATATATTACATCAGCGGCGCAGAGCGAAGGAAAGACAACGGTGACGGCCTACCTTGCCGTCCAGCTGGCTGAGATCGGCATGAAAGTACTGGTTATCGATTTTGATACCAGAAATCCCAAGCTTGGGGGCCTGTTTCTGAATAAAGTGGAATATGATCATTCGATGAATGCCCTTTACCGCGGCGAGACGACGAGAGAGGAGGCCATTACAAGCCTGACCGGAAATCTGGATATCCTTCCGGCAGTCCTTGAACGAAAACCGCTTCCCCTGGATGACGCGCTTCTGAATATGGTCAGCGAGCTTCAGGAAAATTATGATGTGGTTTTGATGGATACCGCGCCGGTGGGCCAGGTGGCTGATACCATGAGCTTAAATCAGCTTGCGGATGTGGCGCTGCTTGTGGTTCGTTTTGACGGGGCAAGTCTGGAGAGTATCCGGGATGCCCTCACCCGGCTGGACAAGTCGGGAACGAGGATTATGGGCTGTGTGGTTAACAGCGTGAAGGAGCTCGGAAAAGGAAGGAATAACGGATACTACGGATATTATGGCGGTTACGGGAATCATGGAAGCTCCGGCCGGCCGCATAAAAAACCGGAAAAAACAGAGCAGCAGAAAGAGTGGGAAGAATGGGAAAGGGCTCATGCAGTTGAACAGTCAGAAATAGAAGAAACAGAAGAGACAGAAATGACAGAAAAGATAGAAAAATAGCTTCTGCAGGCAAAGCAGATTCTGGATGCAGTGTCTGTGAAACGGATAGCAAAGCAAAAGCAAAGGAAAACATAAGACAAAAATGATGTTGGGGTCAAAAGATGCCATACGGATTGTTCCGTGCTTCGCACTCCCACAATCATAAAAATGGAAACTGTGCGGCATACGCAGGAGAAAGAAGAGAAAAAATGGAAAAAAAATTTATCAGGCCTGATTTAAGCAAATTGAGCGGAAGGGAAGCCTTCATTGAACAGTCGGAAGAACTGTTCCATATGATACGGGGAAAACGGATTTTGGTAACCGGCGGCGGAGGTTCCATCGGGTCAGAGCTATGCAGGCAGATTGCGGCGCACAGTCCGGAGTGTCTGATCATCATGGACATCTACGAAAATAATGCCTATGAGATACAACAGGAGATATCCAGACATTTTCCGGAGCTTCGGCTGTATACCGTCATCGGCAGCATTCGGGATGCGGGAAAACTGAGAGAGGTGTTCGGCAAGTTCCGCCCGGAAATCGTTTACCATGCAGCAGCCCATAAGCATGTGCCGCTGATGGAGAACGATCCATGTGAAGCTGTGAAGAACAATGTGTTCGGCACCTACAAGACAGCCTATTATGCCATGGTAAATGGCTGCAAACGGTTCGTCCTGGTCAGCACGGACAAGGCAGTGAATCCTACGAATGTTATGGGGGCTACCAAACGGCTGTGTGAGATGATTATTCAGTCTTTTGATTATATGGTACGGAACCGGACACCGGAAAAGATGCCGGAACTGTATACCCATGCCGGTTGGCTTTCTGCGAAAGACCAGAGTGCTTCCAGTATTGTGAAAAATATCCAGACAGAATTTGTGGCAGTACGTTTCGGCAATGTACTGGGCAGCAGCGGTTCTGTCATTCCTCTGTTTCAGGAACAGATCGAGGAAGGCGGTCCGGTAACCGTCACACATCCTGAAATCATCCGTTACTTTATGGAAATCCCGGAAGCGGTCAACCTGATTCTGCAGGCTGGTCTCTATGCCAGGGGAGGAGAAATCTTTGTGCTGGATATGGGAGAGCCGGTGAAGATTGATACATTGGCCCGCAATCTGATTCGAATGTATGGGCTTGAGCCGGATAAAGACATCAAGATAACCTACACCGGACTGCGTGCCGGAGAAAAGCTGTATGAAGAGAAACTCATGGCAGAAGAAGGAATCTGCAAGACTCCCAATAATCAGATTTTCATAGGAAAACCGCTTCCCTTTGATATCGGTGATTTTCTGGAAAACCTGAAAATACTGGAACAGATGAGTTACGACAACAGCATGGAGATTAAGGACTTTTTACAGAAAATTGTGCCGACGTATCGGCCGATGTGAGGGGAAATATTTGTTTATTCGTTTTTTGCAGGAACAGGGCACTTCATATTTTGATGTGATTTGAATGTGCAAAAATTATTGGGAAGGCTGCGTTTGGAAGAGGCAGAAATCCTTTAAGAAGGAACTGACTGAAGTCACCTGCTATGCTCGATGGTGAGCAGCTTGTCGTTCGAAAGAGGATTAGGGCTTGGTTTTCAATGGATTGTTTCTATAGATATAAAAGACAGGAATGCGCAGATGTTTAAACGCAGCGAAGAGGGGATCAAGAGATGTTTAATTCTGGTAACCATTTTGAAAAATTTGAAAAGAAGGTTTGGCTGTCCTCACCAACCATGTATCCAGACTCTATGCGCTATGTGATGGAGGCTTATGAAACCAATTGGATGTCTACTGTGGGAGCAAATATCAACGAGGTGGAGAAGCAGATCTGTGAGAAGGTTGGCTGTAAGTATGCTGTTGCACTTTCTGCTGGTACTGCCGCACTGCATTTGGCTATGAAGCTGGCAGGCGAAAAGGTATATGGA
>JAXEJQ010000164.1:0-20732 GCA_034101475.1 Candidatus Limivivens sp. | reverse complement strand
TGCCAGATAAAACTTCAAAACAGCTTTAAATATCCAGGCATGTTACGTCTGTTTTATGAAATGATGTTGGGGTCAAAAGATGCCATACGGATTGTTCCGTGCTTCGCACTCCCACAATCCTGCCCAATATTCGGATATTGTGGGACATTCGTCCCACTTTTATCCTCATATTGGGGCGGGTCAATCAGTCATAAAACCACTTATGCGCAAGCGCATCGTGGTTTATGACTTTTGACCCTGGCATCATGAAATTCTGCTTTGCTATGAACAGTTATAAATTATTATATATTTTCCGGATAGAAAATGCAATGCTTATTTCGTCCAAAAAGACGGTGCTTCCAATACCGGACGGAAACCGGATGATTTCAAGATAATCAGATGGTCCCGGAAAGCCTCAAAATCTGCTTCACAAATATATCCGTATTTGATACAATGGAGAGGAAAAGAAAGCCGGGATGGTCATGTTCATCAGATGATACGAGCGGATCGTATCTGCTATTGCGTGCGCATGAAATGCCTTGTAACGAATTACAGAGAAAAGAGTAAGCAGGAGGTTGCCGCAGTGGGGATGACAGGATTGGAAAAACAGCTTGAAACCTATAAGAAAAAAATAAAAATCATGGAACATGCGCTTTCTGCAAGTGCAGGAGCTTATTATAATATCAATCTCACACAGAATCTTGTTCCGGGGACGATGTATCAGGTAATCGATGACGTTGAGTACAGCATCAACGAGGCCATTGGATTTCCTGATGACTGCAGATACTGGGACGTGATCGAGTATTGGGGAAATCAGCTGACGGAGGAGCAGCAGCCGGCCTATTTTTCTTTTTTTGACAGGAAGCATCTGGCAGAATGCTTTGAAAAAGGAAAGGATCATGTTTCCCATCGCTATTGGACCAGGGATTCCCTGGGAAATCCAATGCTGGCGGAGCAGCATGTGGTGATGTATCGTGATTTGATAAGCAATGACCTTCTGGCAATTACGTATGTCCTGGATCTTACCAAAGTGGAAGAGCTCCATCGGAAGGAAGCGGAACACAGAAGAATTCTTGAAGAAGATATTAAGAAAATTGAAGGGCTGGCCAGCCAGTACTCCACTCTGTATTTCATCAATCTTGATACCAAGGAATATTCGAAATATCATATCAGCGAAAAGGATACCGAAGAAGGCATCGAGATTAACAGAGAAAGTTCAGAGAATTATTTTCAAAGATTCCGGAAACTGGTGAGTACTTATGCGCATCCGGATTATCGTGACGAATTGGTAAAGTTTGCCGATGAAGGTTATCTGAGGGAACTGCTTCATGATAAAAAACGATATGCCTATCGATTTCAGAATACCGGAAAGAATGGCGAATACCAATGGCTGGAGCTTGTGCTGATCAAATTTGCAAAGAAAAACGAAGAGGCATCCAATATTGCTTTTGCGTTTCTGAACGTGGATGAAGAGGAACGTGCGAAAGAGGCGCAGAGGAAGGCTCTCGTTGATGCGCTGGCTGCTGCGGAACATGCCAATCGGGCAAAGACCGCTTTCCTGAATAATATGTCTCATGACATTCGTACGCCCATGAATGCGATTATCGGATTTACAGCCCTTGCGGCAGCGCATCTGGACAATGTGGAGACTACCAGAGATTACCTGAATAAAATATCCACATCGAGCAACCATCTGCTCAGCCTGATCAATGATGTCCTGGATATGAGCCGGATTGAGAGTGGACGGGTAAAGATTGAAGAAAAAGAAGTACACCTTCCGGATGTGCTTCATGATCTCAGGACGATTATTCAGTCAAACATTTCTTCAAAACAGCAGGATCTGTTCATAGATACACAGGATATTCTGAATGAAGACATCATTACGGATAAACTGCGCCTGAATCAGGTGCTGCTGAATATTGTCAGCAATGCGATTAAGTTCACGCCGGTGGGCGGGACAATCAGTATCCGGATTTCAGAAAAGCCCTGCAAACTGAATGGATATGCGAGGTATGAATTTCGTATAAAGGATAACGGAATTGGGATGTCTGAGGAATTCCAGAAGCATATTTTTGAATCCTTTTCAAGGGAACAGACCACAACGGTAAGCGGAATCCAGGGAACCGGACTTGGCATGTCCATTACAAAAAATATCGTCGATATGATGGGCGGGACAATCTGTGTAAAGAGTGAAGAAGGAAAAGGTACGGAGTTCCTTGTTTCACTTGACTGCAAGCTGTCTGATAATGTGGTGAAATTTGAACCCATTCCGGAGCTGCAGGGTGCGCGGGCCCTGGTGGTTGATGATGATACAGATACCTGTATGAGTGTCAGCAAAATGCTCAGACAGATTGGAATGAGAGCAGACTGGACCGTTTCCGGTAAGGAATCCATTGTCCGGGCAAAAGAGGCCTTTGAAGAAGGTGATGAATTCAAGGCCTATATCATCGACTGGCTTATGCCGGATATGAATGGCATTGAAACGGTCCGGAGAATTCGTAAGGTAATCGGAGACAGTGCGCCGATTATTATTCTGACGGCCTATGACTGGTCAGACATCGAAGTTGAGGCTAAAGAAGCCGGAGTAACTGCATTTGTGTCCAAACCGCTCTTCATGTCCGAACTGCGAGAGGTGCTTACACGGCCTGTCCGTACAGAATGTGCCAGAAAAGAAGTGGAAAAGGACGTTGATTTTACCGGAAAGAAAATTCTTCTTGCAGAAGATAATGAGCTGAATCAGGAGATTGCAACGGAAATTTTCCGGGGACTTGGATTCGATGTGGATGTTGTGGAAGATGGAATTGCCGCTGTGAATAAGATGGTCGTCGTGGAGCCGGATCGCTATGATGTGATTCTTATGGATATTCAGATGCCAAAGATGAATGGATACCTGGCAACCAGGGAGATCCGGACGCTGGAGAATAATCAGAAGGCAAATATTCCAATTATAGCCATGACGGCCAACGCGTTTGATGAGGACCGGAAAGCTGCGGCAGAGTGCGGGATGAACGGATTTATTTCCAAGCCGATCAACATGAAGGAGGTTATTCAGGTTCTGAAAACTGTACTGTCGTGAAAATCAACGGCGGAATCATTTTTTGAAGCCACTCTGGCTTGAGTGATTGATTTCCGATCAATCAGAAGTCAGAGTGGATTTGGTCTGCGCTCCATAACAGGAGACGGTGTTCCTTTCAGTGCCTGTCTGATACGATTTTTTGTTTTTTTGTTTTTTGTCTGATACGATTTTTTGTTTTTTCGGTTTTTATCTGATACGATCTTTTGTTTTTTTCGGTTTTTGTCTGATACGATCCTTTGATTTTTCCTCCGATTTTGTCTGATACATATTTTCGTCAGTTTCAGACAGTAATCGATTCAAAGATGTACTCTGATCTTTTCTGAAAGCATAACCGTAAGTTATTTCCAATTTAACAGAAAGCATGAAATACGAAGCATAGGAGAAAAGATACAAAAAAAACATACAGTGCGTGCAGGTATTGCGGTGGTTTTATGTGTGCTTGCTGCAGTCGTACTTCGAAACACGGATTCTGAAAATCTTTATCTGGATATGGTTCTTCGTCTTTTGCGACCATTTATCTATATTGGGTTATATTCAGTCTGGGCATTTTCTTTTCAGAAGAGGATTATTCAAAGGGAACCACGGTACTGCCTGATATTCATGGCAGCATTGATGATTTTCTGGATGTTTATTCGGATGTGTAAATATGAGATACCATATGAATTGCCTTCGGCACTGCGCTATTTTTGGTATTTTTATTATATTCCGCTTCTGTTGATTCCAACGACAGGTCTTTATCTGGCATTTTATATGAGACAGCCGGAGAATTACCGGCTCCCAAAGTGGACATACGGATTGTTTCTGACGGCGCTGATTCTGACAGGACTGGTATTGACAAACGACATGCATCAGCTTGTGTTCTCTTTTCCGGAGGGCAAACTGGGAGAAGCAGCTTCTTATACGGTTGGAGTGTATGAGTATGGTATCGTGTACTATTGTATTATTACATGGGATATTGGCTGTGCATTGGTGGCTTTACTTATTATCTTATTGAAATGCCGGGTGATAAAAAATAAAAAACTGCTCTGGTTTCCGTTCTGTTCCTATGGGCTGGCGGTTATTTACGGGGTTTCCTATTTTCTGAATCTGCCGTTCTGGAAGATGTTTACAAAGGATATGTCTGCCGCTTTTTGTCTTTTGTTTGCCTTAATTCTTGAGAGCTGTATTCAGTGCGGACTCATTCCTTCTAATACAGGCTATGTGCAGCTGTTTGCATCTTCTGAAGTTGCTGCACAGATAACAGACAGAGCAGGAAATGTATGCTATCGTTCGAATAAATCCGGGGAAATTCAGCCGGAAATGGTACAGCGTTCAGTGAAAAATCCGATAATGCTGGAAAACGGAATTCGATTATCGGGGAACCGATTCGTGGTGGTTATGTGCTGTGGAAAGAAAATCTGTCAGAGCTGCAGGATATTTTGCAGGAATTGGCGGATATGAAAGAAGAATTAAAAGATGCAAATGTGATTGAAGAAGAAAACCTGAAAGCAAAAAAACGGATGGCTAAATTGGCGGTAAAAAACCAGCTTTATGATAAAATGCAGAAACAGACCTCCCGACAGATCATTCTTCTCACAGAACTGATCAGTGCTTATTCTCTGACGGAAAATGGGAAGCAGAAAAAAAAGATTCTGGGAAAAGTGGTGGTTATAGGTGCATATATCAAGAGGCGCAGTAATCTGATATTTATTGCAGAACAGAATGATGTCATACCTGTAAAGGAACTGGAACTGTGTTTTCAGGAAACCATCAGAAATCTGGAAATAAACGGAGTGTCTGCCTGTTTTTCTTCGGATATCAAAGAAATTTCAAGTGAAAGTGCCATGAAGATCTATGATTTTTATGAAGCAGTAATTGAAGCATCCATGGACAGCTTGTCTGCACTGGCAGCTGCACTGAGACAAAAGGGTGAAGAACTGATGCTGTCCATAAGCGCGGAATGCAGGGAAGACCTGAAAGAAACCGCCAGCCATTATGGGGCGGAAGCAGAACAGGATTTTGATGGCTCCTGGCTGCTTTCTTTTCTTGTGGAAGGAGGGGGCAGCAGGTGATGGAATCTTTCGCAAACAGTTCCCTTGGAATACAGATGGCTTTGATAATGTTTTTTCTGATGATAGCTGTGATGTTTTTTATCTTGGTTTTATACGGGGTTGTCTGGAAGCAGAAACGGAAACAGATTGCAGTAAATATTGCGTTGTTTCTAATGTCTGTTTTTATAGCTGTCTGCTTTCATGCCGCGAATTTTGCAGATGACGGAAAAAGCGGCGCATTTCTGTTTTTTGATATACCACGTTTTGTTTTTGCAGTATCGGGAATTTGCGGAATTATATATGCGGCAATACAGATCATAGAAACAATCAGGAATGGAAAAATGCATTTGCAGCCAAATTCGATTCAGGAAAGTCTGGATAATTTACCCAGTGGAATTGGTTTTTTTGACCAGCGGGGAATGCCTGTTCTGATCAACAGGCAGATGCATCGAATATGCAGGTATCTGGCCGGCCGGGATGTGCAGAGCGTAATAGAACTCCGGGAAGCATTGGTGCATCCACGGAAAGAGGATGTTTCTTACGATTCCGATTTTCAGGTATATTGTTTTTCGGATGGAAGTGTGTGGAAATTTTCGGAAGATTGGATTTGTACGGAAAGTGGGGAGTCTTTTTTGCAGTTCCTTGCATCCGAGGTGTCAGAATTATATCAGAGTAAGCTTCTTTTGGAAATGGAAAATAAAAAGCTTCAGAAAATGTCTGAAGCTATGAAAGAACTTTCCAAAAACATTGTTACGCTGACAAGAGAGGAAGAGATGCTGGCTATGAAAATGCAGGTACACGATGATCTGGGATACAGTGTGCTGGCTGCTCACCGTATGCTGGCGCAGGATTGTGAAGAAAACCAGAAAGAGTTTCTTCAGCAGTGGAACAGAATTCTGAATCTATTGAAAAAAGACAATGAGTCTGCGGAAGGGAAAATACATCAGAAGGTTCAGGAAAGAGCAGATGCTCTCGGAATGAACCTTTGTTTCACCGGGGAAATGCCACAGGATCCGCAGGTGAGGGAGCTGTTGGATGTGATACTGCTGGAGGCAGTATCAAACGGTGTCCGCCATGCAGGTGCAACAGAGCTTTATGTAAATATGAGCAGTGAAAATGGTCAGTGGAAGTTTGTGATTACAAATAATGGGGAAAAACCGGTAAAAGAGATCGAGGAAGGCGGTGGCCTGCTTGCAATACGAAAAAAAGTCGAAATGCGAAAAGGGGTTGTCAGACTCAATTCCCTTCCGGAATACTCTCTGACAATCCTGTTGCCCAAAGAGGAGGTTTTGGTATGACCAGCGTACTGATTGTGGAAGACCAGAGGATGGCCCGCGAGGATATGGAGAATTCTATCCAGTCAAGCGGCAGATATACCCTGACTGCTTCGATTGCGAATGCGGCAATGGCAGAAACGGTATGCCGCCGGAGCGGCTGTGAGCTTGTTTTGATGGATATCTGTACGGAAAATGATGAAAGCGGTTTGATTGCCGCAGAAAAAATCAAGAAAAATATGCCGCAGACAAAAGTAATTCTCGTTACTTCCATGGCGGAGTGCAGTTTTATTGAAAGAGCACGCAAAGCAGGTGCAGACAGTTTCTGGTATAAAGATGCAGGGAAAAAGGAACTGCTTGAGGTTATGGACCGCACCATGCAGGGGGAACGCATTTATCCGGATGCTCCGCCGGTGGTGATGATCGGTACGGCAAGAAGCTGTGAATTTACCTCCGGGGAAATTGAGGTACTCCGGCTTGTGGTGGAAGGACAATCTTACAAAAAAATTGCGGAAATGCTTTCTATATCACCGGAAACGGTAAAATGGCATATTAAGAATATGCTGCAGAAAACGAACTTTGATTCAAAAACAAAACTGGCAGTAGCGGTTACCAAGAAAAATTTAATCATCAACGGAGTCTGATACAGTTCGGCAGCTTTCCTGTGCAGAATATCTGCAGGAAAAAATGTTGCCTCTGATCATAGCTGGTATGCGGTCTTTTATATTTCTTGATTTTGCATGGAGCGATTGTTATAATAAAATCGGGTGATAGCAGGCTGATTTGTGGCTGTATCGATACGGAAGATAAGAGTACGTTTTGACTGAGATTTTAAAAGAACAGATGGAAACAGAAAAAATTCGTGATTGGGAGTATTTCAGAGGTGCAGTATGAACGATATAAAAAAAATACAGACTTGTCAGGAACAGGCGTTGAAGCAGTTTCTGCGAGATTATCTGGATAAGGCGAAAGATGAACAGACGCTGAACAGTATCCTTCAGGATATCGGAAGGTATTATGAAGCGGACCGTGCCTATATCTTTGAGAGGGGCAGGGACCGCAGGGTATTCAACAATACTTTTGAGTGGTGCCGCGAAGGAGTTGCTGCAGAGATTGACAATCTTCAGAATATTTCCATTGATGGATTGGAATGCTGGTTTGAGGCATTTGAAGAGCGAGGGGAGTTTTATATCTCCGCCCTGTCGGAGGACTATCACCCCGGCTCAAAGACCTATGATATTCTTGAACCCCAGGGTATCGAAAGCCTCATGGCGGCTCCTATCACGGTGAGCGGTGAGGTGGTTGGTTTCCTCGGTGTGGACAATCCCCGCAGAAGAACGGATGATCTTCTGCTGCTGTCTGTTGCAGCTTCTACCTGTTACAGCGAAATTGCAACCGGGCGTATGATGCACGAAAAGCTGGAACAGACCAACAAGGTGCTGGTGGATCGGATGAGGATTATTCAATCCATGAGTGAGATTTACACCTCCGCTTATTACATTGACTTGTGCACCGGGAGTTTCCTGGAACTGGCATCGGCAGATCGGGTTCATGCGCATATCGGCGCAGCCGGTGATGCGCAAGAGCGGCTGCATTATTTCTGCCATCACATGATGGTACCTTCCTGTACGGGGGAAATGCTGGAGTTTGTGGACTTGTCCACACTGGACCGGAGACTTCGCAACAGCAGAATCATTTCCAAACAGTATTTGAGCACTGTAGGTGTGTCTCCAGAACATGGGAATAAGCCTACTTGGTCAGAATGCTCCTTTATTGAGGGAGACCGTACACCGGATGGCAAACTCTCCCATGTGGTTTTTACCACTCGTATTATCCAGGATGCCAAGGTAAAAGAACTGGAAGCCATGAAAAAAATGCAGGATGAGATGGAAATCGCAGGTGCGCTCAGCAGAGATTACCCCGATGTTGTATTGCTTGATTTTGCCGATGATACCGCTGTGACCATCAAGCGGAAAGGAAGTGTCATTGCTGAAGATCAGCGAGTCGTTCGTCGCTCTTATAATGATACCTGGGACTACTATATTTCAAAATATGTTCTGGAGGAGGACAGAGCCGCTGTCTACGCTGCCGTCTCGGTTGAAAAGGTGAAATGTGCACTTGAAAAAAGCGATGAGTATTCATGCAGCTATCGTGTGATAGATGACGAAACGGGTATCCATTATTATCAGGCTTCCTTTATCCGTTTTTATTCACGGCATAATACGGAAAGCCAGATCATCCTCGGCTTCCGCTGTGTTGACTCGATTGTTGAGGAAGAACGAAAAAACAGAACGATTCAGGAAGAACAGTTCCGTATTATCGGTGCGCTGAGCCAGGAGTACAGCAGCTTATTTAAAATTGATGCAAAGACGAGAAAAATGACACTCTATCGGACAGATGGAATCGCTTTTGATCCGATAATATTGAATAAATTGCTGGCCCTTGGCGACTATGAATTAATACTGTCCAAATACATTGATACCTTTGTTGCTCCGGAAGATCGTGACCGGCTCAGGGAATCCATAGGGCTTTCTGTCCTGATGGATAAAGTCCCGGAGGTGGGACTGTATAAGCTCGGGTACAGGAGAATCATGAACGGTGTGGTTTCCTACTTCGAAATGAACACAGCAAAGACTGTGGACAGCAGCGGAGCGGTTACCTTCATTCTGGGTATGCGTGATGTGGACGAAGAAGCACGGAGGCAGCTGAAGCAGACCAGAGAAATGGAAGAGCAGCGTGAAATCATTGAAGGTCTTGGCTCGGAATACTATTCTGTCCTTCTTGTAAATCCGGATACGGATGTGGTTACGACATATCGTGCAGAGGATGAAGAAGGATGGGCAATCGAGGAGTATTTTCACAGATATGATAATTGCTGGTCCAAGGGAATTCTTGCATATTCTGAAGAATTGATTACGGACGCAAGCCGCAGTGAATTCCTTGAGAAGCTGTCTCTGAAGCATATACAGGAAGATGGAAAAGATTATTCTTTCACCTATGAAAAGCTGACCGATCACGGAATCATTTACCTTCAGGCGCGAGTGTCCTTTGTCCATGAGAAGGACGGCGGTCTGGTGGCTGTGGTCGGAACGCGGAATGTGGACGATTTGATTAAGAAGGAGCGCCAGCAGGAAATGGCGCTGCAGGCAGCATTTGACGCCGCAGAATCTGCAAACAGGGCTAAGACAGAGTTTCTGTCCAATATGTCGCATGATATCCGCACACCCATGAACGGCATCATCGGCATGACCGCTATCGCCGCAGCCCATATCGATGACAGGGAACGGGTGCAGGACTGCCTGAAGAAAACCACTCAGGCAAGTAAGCATCTTCTCAGTTTGATCAACGAAGTTCTGGATATGAGCAAAATTGAATCAGGCAAGGTCGATTTGGTTGAAGAAGAGTTTAATCTTTCGGATTTAATTGATAATCTGCTTACCATGACCAACGCCCAGATTGCAGAACAGCATCATGAACTTTCCGTGAATATCTCCGGTGTGATTCACGAGGCGGTGGTGGGAGACAGCCTTCGTATCCAGAAAGTTTTTACCAATCTGATGAGCAATTCAGTGAAGTACACACCGGATGGCGGGAAAATCAAGCTTTCTATTTCGGAAAAACCGTCGCTTCATCCGAAAGTCGGCTGCTTTGAGGTAGTCTTTGAAGACAATGGTATCGGAATGAGCGAAGAATTTCTGGATCAGATTTTTGAACCCTTTACGAGATCCAACGAGGACACCCATGTCAGTAAGGTTCAGGGAACGGGCCTGGGTATGGCGATCAGCCGGAATATTGTCCGTATGATGGGAGGCGATATTAAGGTTGAAAGCAAGCTGGGAGTGGGTTCCCGTTTTACGGTTACCATGTATCTGAAGCTTCAGGATACGGAAGTAGTCCGGTATGATAAATTTATCAATCTGGATGTGCTGGTGGCAGATGATGATGAAATCAGCCTGGAATCGTGCTGCGGAATGCTGAATGATCTTGGGATGAAAGCGGAGGGGGTTTCCACCGGGACGGAGGCTGTTGAAAAGGTTGTGGTTCACCATCAGATGAATCAAGACTATTTTGCCTGTATCATAGACTGGAAGATGCCGGATATGGATGGAATAGCTACCACACGGGCAATTCGTCAGGCGGTGGGAAAGGATGTGCCAATCATTATCATCTCTGCCTACGACTGGTCAGATATCGAACAGGAAGCCCGCACCGCCGGTGCAAATGCATTTATCAGCAAACCGCTGTTCCGCTCCAGGCTTGTCAAGACGTTCAGCTCACTTGTGGGAAGTGATGAACCTGGAGAGCAGGAAGCCCCGTTTATTGCGCTGGAAACGATAAACCTGAAGGGAAGTTGTGTCCTTCTGGCGGAGGACAATGAGCTGAATGCAGAGATTGCTGCTGAGATCCTGGAAATGACTGGATTGACTGTGGAACGTGTGGCAGATGGAATTGAAGCCGTTGACAAAATGGATGAGTGTGAAGATGGATATTATGACATGATTTTTATGGATATTCAGATGCCAGGAATGAATGGTTATGATGCGGCAAGGGCGATTCGCGCCATGGACAGGAACTACTGCAGGCAGATTCCGATCATCGCCATGACCGCAAATGCATTTGCAGAGGATGTTCATGCGGCTAAGACGGCAGGCATGAATGAGCATATTGCGAAACCGCTCGATTTGAATACACTTGCAAAAATACTGAAAAAGTGGATTTAGAAGACAATGTATTGAAGCGGGAGTTGGAAAACAATTGAGCGGTACAAAGAACAGCCAGTGACGGAATGCAAGAATCCCTCACTGGCTGTTTTTTTATAAGTCAGCATCACCTTTCCTCACTGTCAGTTCCCGTTAACATTTGTTAAGCTTAAGTGATCAATTTTTCTAAGCGCAATTTTATTGATAATCAGTGCAAAGATGACACAGATTACTGCTGACAGGAAACAAGCAAGCATATTTGGTGTGGTTATGTAGCGTCTGTTTCCTGTTTCCATAATGAAGACTTCGAGCTGAGCTAACGGTGTGCCGATTCCGCATCCGACGATCAGGCCCAAAGCAATCAAAACAATATTATCCTTGCTTACAAAGTTTTTTGTTTCTTTCAGAGTATAGCCGTTAATCCTCATAACCGCCAACTCTCTTGATTTTCTGTTTATGTACATATTCATCTGATTTAACAAAACCAATACAGAGAGAATCGCAGAGAAGAAAAAACAGATGATGATTACCAAATTAATACTTTCGAAGGGTTTCTCATATTCACTGTTATCTTTTAATGATAAAAAGCCGTCTTCGCTTTTCACTTTATCATAGAGACCATCAATATTGCCTTTTAAAAGGAATACACATTTATCTGCCTCTTCCCCCATCAGACTCTCATAGTAGTCCACAGAGGTTATGATCAGGTGATAGGGAAGATAATGCTCTATTACGCCCGAAACCCTGCATTCTCTGGGATTTCCGTCAGTGTCCATGAGCTCAATGACTGAACCGGCCTCCAATCCAAAATTATCTGCACATTTTTTGGAAATCAATACTCCGTCGTCAGGAATCCTGACGGCTTCCTTTGTATTGACATCTTCCAGATAGATATAGTCCTTTATCTGTTCATCATCATCTGCGGCTACGACATGAATCGTTTCCCAGCTTCCGCCTTTTGTACGGAAGTTCTCTAATTTGTCCTGTATTCTTCTGAAGGAAATGCCCTCCTGTTCTAACAGGTCTTCATAATCTTCAACTGCACAGCTTTCGCTGTTAACAACCAGGCGATTTTCATAGAAGAAATAATTTTTAAATTGCATACCTGGTGCATTGGAAACGGCAAATTTTAATGTAAATGTGATAATCAGAAGAGAAACACAGCCCACAACACCCATGATGGTGGTGAGAATACGTCCCCTGTCACTTAAAACATTTTTGATCATTGTGCGGGAATAGAGGCTTAGATGCCTGTAGCTCTTCCAGGATTCAAAAAAATATGCTTTTTGTTGTGTGGGTGTTTCTCCGCGCAGCAGAGAAATCGCAGATTGCTTTATTACCTTTGTACATCCTGCGATGGTTGCCAGTATGAAAATTACAAGGCACAAAAGCGATACCAGTATTGCATTGCCCCCCACAAAGGAGAGCGGAATCTTATCAAATACAAAATTTGGTGCAAAAACATAAATGACAAGGTTTTCTACAATCAATACACTGCAGATACAGCCGATCAGGATTCCAAGGAAAGCACATAAAATATTATAGGACAGATAATGAAGGAAAATTTCTTTGGAACGAAACCCCAAAGCTTTCTGTGCGCCGATTAAGGCTCTCTGGTCATCGATCATTTTTACAACTGCGGCATAGCAGACAACGATCGCAACCAGAAGGAAAATCAGTGCAAAAGAATAACTGAGAGTGAAAAGCCCGTCTACGATGACTTTGACAGCGCGGACATCCCCCATATCGTTTCTGCCTGATACAACCCAGTCTTTCTGATGAATTTCTGCTGCATCTTTTTTGGCATCTTCAAGCCTGTTTTGCCCATCAGCCATTTCATTTTCTGCATTTTCCAGTTCTTTTTCGCTGGCGGCAATCTGGGACTCGGCCTGTGAAATCTGGTTTAAACCATTTTGATAGGCTGTGATTGCGGCACTGAGCTCTGCGCCTGCAGGCCCCATGGCATCCAGGCTGGTTTTCGCCTCGTCCAGGTTTTCATTAAGCCCCAGGCTTTTCAGGGCTGATTCTATTGCGGCCAGTGCCTGGTCGGATTCTTTTCTGCTCTTGTTCAGCGTCTCTTTTGCATTTTCCAGCTCGGTTTTTCCGCTTTGATATTCTTTTTCGGCATCCGCCAGCTCCTGTTCGGCCTCGCTGATTTTGTCGGCTGCTTCCTGAGAAAGAGAAGTGTAACGGATTTCGGCACGCTTTTCACCGAAGCTTTCCAGACTGTCAAGGATGCCTTCTTCTCTGGCAGCATATTCTTCTGAATAATAGTAAATGCCGCCAAGATCCTTGTTTTCAACATAGGCCGTTGTATAACAGCCCGCATAGTAGGATGCATCAAAGGCTTCCGGTGCGACTTCTATGTAATAGGAGGCAGAGCCGAATCCAACCTTCCCTTTTCCCCTGGAATCATTCAGCAAAGCACATGAGAAGGATGGTTCATTTATGATTGCCGTGATCAGGAAGGTATCGTTTTGCAATTCTCCGTCATGTATAATATGCAGTTCATCTCCGACCTTCGCCCCCTGTTCCAGGGCAAATTTCTGTTCTACAGCCACTTCGTTATCTGCAGTGGGAAGCTTCCCTCCCAGAACAGTCGGACGGTTCAGTTCTTTCAAAAGGGAGCGGATTTGTACGGTGATTTTTTCTTCCGGAGTATCAATGAGAGCGGTGGTCTTGTAGCCTCCTTCGGCGGTATCCACCCCGGACTGCTCCAGGAGAGCATCGATATCTTCCTGGGTGATTCCGTTGGCACAGGTAATTTCCGATGTAGCCAGCCTGTTTTCTTCAAAGAAGAGACCGGCACGCTGCAGCATTGCCGTGGCACCGGATTGGATTCCCAGATAGATCGCAATGCTGGTAGCGGCGATTAAGGCAACCGCAAAAAACGAGACACCGTTCTTTTTTATTGTTTTCAGTAAATAAGTTCTCTGGGTTTTCTTTACCATACTAACTCCTTTGCTGCTGCAGGGTGCGCATTTAACGTAACTTCTGATACTACGCCGCCTTTCATGCGAATTACGCGGTCTGCCATTTTCGCGATTTCTTCATTGTGTGTAACCATCAGAACAGTGGTTCCGCTGTGAATGACCTCTTCCAGAACAGTAAGAACCTCAATACTGGTCTCATAATCCAATGCAGCGGTAGGCTCATCTGCCAAAATAATGCGGGGGCATTTTACCAAAGCACGGGCAATGGAGACTCTCTGCTGCTGGCCTCCCGACATTTGTGCCGGATAGTTTTCCTTGCGTTCGGATAGTCCTACAAGGGCGAGCGCTGTTTCAGCATCCATGGAATTTTCACACAGCTCTCCGATGAATTCCAGATTTTCTTTTGCAGTTAATGTAGGCATGAGATTATATGCCTGGAAAATAAATCCCACAGACTTTCTGCGAAACATCGTCAGAGTATTTTCATCTGCATGGGAATAGTCATTCCCGTCAAAGGTATATGTTCCCGAAGTCAGCTGATCCATACCGCCTATGATATTCAGCAAGGTGGATTTTCCGCAGCCGGATTCCCCTAAGATAACCAGGAATTCTCCTTCTCTGATGTCCAGGTTAACACCCTTAAGTACCTGTACCTGGGTGTCTCCCTGGCCGTAAGTTTTTGTGACATCCCGCAGAGAGATGATGATGGGCTTTTCTTCTGTAAAGCCCAGATTTAATCCACGGCTGTCCACGGCAATTGCAGTGAGCATGGCCAGATTTTCACAAATCTTTACGTCTTCATTATCATAAAGGGAGCCGTCTTTTTTATTAATAATCTGAATACAGCCGATGACTTCATATTTGTTCAGGAGCGGAACACAGATCATACTTTTCGTCACAAATCCGGTTTTCTCGTCAAAACGGCCGGCCCATCTTACGTCATTCTGACAATCCTTTACAACCGTCGTTTTGCCGCTTTCTACTACGGCACCGGCAATGCCTTCCCCGGATTTTAAGCTCAGGCCTGTCAAATCCGCGCCGCCTATCCAAAATGACGGATAGATATTGCCGTCACCTTTAGAATTAAAAAACCAGATGGTTCCGGCTTCTGCGCCTACTGCCGTTACTACCTGTTTCAGAGCAAAACGGAGGGCATCCTCTAAAGATTCAGCCTCCTGCAGCTCCCTGGTGATTTCCCATATCACTTGCGTATAATCAATTCTTTTGTCCATGGTGGAACCTCTCTTTCAATTCGAATTCCTGAATCTGCCTTATTCAGTCAGAATACCTGAGTTCACTTTCGGGTTGTATTTCATAATAAAGAACTCCAGACTTTCTTTCAGCACTTCTATCTGGGATTTCAGATAAAACTCATCCTCGAACAATGCGTAATGTACGCAGGCCCGAATCAGAATGAAAATCAATGCAGTCAGCTTTTGATAGGGAATACCGATTTTGTCTTCCAAGAGTTTTGCGTATTCGGTATATCGTCTGTTAACACCTGCAAAGAATTTCTGGCCGTATTCTCTGTATTTCGGGTGCGTATACACCTGATACATCAGCCTGTACTTCTTCCCATGTTTTTCTGCCGTCCAGTATGGGATCTCGTCAATAAACCGCCACAAATCCTCAACATTTGTGGGGGCTTTTGACATAAAATCCTCTTCCACCTTGCTCATACAGTATTCGGTGGATTGGATGATCAGATCATTTAAATCCTTGAAATAGGTATATAGCTTTGTATGATTAAAACCACATTCGCCTGCCAATACGCGGATACCCGTTCCATGCAGGCCATGTTCTGCGAAGCAGTCATAACATTTTTCCATCAGTTCTGTTTTTTGGGCATTCCATTGTTCCTCTGTATAGTTCGGCATTTCATCACTCCTTTTCGACAAAACGTTTGTTCAAAATAAAATATAGTATATCTGTATGGAAAAATCAATAGATGCGAACTGTATCTGCGGTAAATCTTTTCGGCTTTTGTTCTTTCGATACTGAAAGAAGATTGACGGAAAAAAGGAAATATAGTATAACAATACTATAAGAGACCTTGGATATGTCTGTAGATATGTCCAAGGACTTTTTGAAAAGCGGTGATTTCTGTGGAAAGAAGCAAAGTACCGAAATATGTTTCGCTTTATGAGATGCGGGCAATGGTACTGAGAGAGGCTGTTGCTCAAAAACGCAAATAATATTACCATGAACAGACAGGTCTGTTTACTCAGGGATTACTGATAATTTTGATACTTCGGATAGGAACGGGGAGGTGACGGGATGCCGGACAGCAGGAAAAGAAAGCGGAACCATTGGATCGCCAGTGTGTTTCTGGCAATTATCGTGTTTGCAGTATGCTATACACAGGTGTTTTACTCGGTAGATAAATTCCTGTCGGATCCTTTGTATTACACATCTTCTGTGCCTGACAGCAGAATAAAAATCATCGGCATTGACGAAGAAACCATACAGAGATACGGCGATATCAGGACATGGGACAGAAAAATCTGGGCAGAGCTTATAGAACTGCTCAACAGCGGGGATGCCGATCCGGCAGTGATCGCGCTGGATATCATGTACATAGGCGCTGTAGAGGAAGCATCTGACACACGTTTTGCAGAAGCCTGTAAAAGCGGCGGCAATGTGGTTACAGCAGTGAATGCAGTGTACGGCACACAGCTTGGCAAAGAGGGCAGAAATATATCAGTGGATACCGGTCATATAGAAATGGTGGAATACCCCTACGAAGAACTGAAATCGGTTTCTGCCTACGGTTTTGCCAACACACTGCAGGACGCAGACGGCTATGTCCGGTATGCCAGAGAATACATTGATTACGAAGGAGAAAGAATCGATTTCTTTCCCGTTGCGGTATACAGGCAATATTGCGAAAAGCAAGGAACAGAACCGGAGCTTCCAAAAACCTTCAGCAGCAATCTGTTTTCCTTTGACTATACGGGGAAGAGTGGCGCTTATGAGGTCGTTTCGATGTGTGATGTGCTGGATGGAACGGTTGATGTCCGGGTGTTTGCGGACAGCGTGGTGTTGGTGGGTGCCTATGCGCCGGGAATGCAGGACTCTTATCATGTTCCGATTCAGAAAGGCAGCCCGATGTATGGCGTCGAGGTTCACGCAAATATTTTGGAATCCCTTCTGGAACAGAGCACCAAAGTGGCGGCTGCGCCCTGGCTTTATGCTTTTATTGCCGCCATAACGGTTTTGGGATACTATCTTCTTGTCAGCCGTGTGAAACTCCTTGCATCAACAATCATGTCTGTGGCTGTGATCGGTGCTGATTTGCTGATCGGTAAATTCCTGTTTGGCATTGGTTATGTGATCAATATTATTGAAGTGCCGGTTTTTGTGCTGATTATTTACGGATATAGCCTGGCGCATAACTATATCGCGGAGGTTATTCACCGAAAAAAAGTGCTCTCTGCCTTCAAAAAATATGTTGCTCCTCAGGTGGTGGATGAGATATCCAAACAAAAGGATTTTAAAATTATCCTTGGAGGAGAAAACAGAAATATAGCGGTTTTGTTTGTGGATATCCGTGGGTTTACGCCCATGTCCGAAAGTCTTGAGCCTGAACAGGTGGTAGGCATTCTGAACGAGTATCTGCAGCTTACAACGCAATCTGTTTTCAATAACGGAGGGACATTGGATAAATTCATCGGGGATGCCACTATGGCGGTTTTCAACGCTCCTTTTGATCTGGAGGATTACGTCTACAAGGCTGTCTGCACTGCCAGGGATATTGCCGCCGGCAGTGCCGAATTGGAACAAAAGCTGATGGAACGGTTTGGCAGAAGCATAAGCTTCGGCATAGGGATCAACTGCGGAAATGCGGTCGTGGGTAATATCGGCTGCGAATACAGGATGGATTATACCGCGATTGGAGATACGGTTAACACAGCGGCAAGACTGGAGAGCAAAGCCGGACCGGGTGAAATCCTTGTCAGCGAAGCGGTATATGAGCATTTGCGGGGCCGTGTCCGTATGGAGTATGTGGAAAAGATGATGCTCAAGGGAAAAAAAGAAGGCGTCAACGTATATCGGGTGCCGGTCACTGATTCTGCTGAAACGGCAAATCATGCCCGCTGAAATGCAGGAGGGAAACTTTTGACAATTGTAAAATACATTCTTCCGAAACTGATAAAAAAGAACCTGAAACTATTCATAACCTTGAGTTTCATTGCGTCGATGGGAATCTGTCTTCTGACCGCAATGCTTAATTCATACAAAGGGATTCTGTTTTCCTTTGAGAAATACTTTGAGGAATATGGATTCCCGGATGTAACCGTAACATCTGCAGGTCTGTTTGGGGAAGAAGAATTAAATGCAGCAGGTGAGCTGTCCGGTGTTGAAGAGGTACAGGGCAGGCTTTGCACAGATGTCGAAGCTGCAAAGGGGGAAGATACCTTTGTTTCCATGCGGTGCTGTTCCATTGGAAAAATGGATTTTATGAGATATTCTGCGTTAGAGCAGCTTTCAGAAGATGCTTATCCGGGGATACAGGGTGAAGAAACGGAACACCTCATCCCCATGGCAATGGAGGTCCATTTTGCGGAATATGCCGGTTTTGTACCGGGAGATGTATTTACTTTAAAATTTCCGAAGGGAGATTATCAATGTGTTTTATGGGGGATTATTTCTTCCCCGGAGTGGAATGGCATTTGTCGTGATGAATATTTTAACTTCAGTACGGATGAATTTGGGTATGTCCTCTTCTCTTATGAGGATCTGGCAGAAATGACAGGAGTTCCTGACGGAACCTATAATCAGGTTATGGTGCGGACACAGCCGGACATTGAAGCGGCGGATGTGGAACAACGGCTTTTGAACAGTGGATTGTTTGGTGACGGAGCATACAGCTATACTTATGAAACCTCTCCCGCAAAGAAGTACATGGATTCCTGCGTGGATCTGCTGAAACCCCTGAGTTATTTCTTATCAGGTTTCTTTTTTATGATCTCTGCCCTGATGGTTTATCTGTTTTTATATCAGATCATCTGGGAGCAGAAGGAGGAGTCGGGGATCCTTATGGCATTAGGGGAATCGGGGAGCCGGATCTCCTTGTTGTATTTGGGATTTGGGACAGGTGTGTCTGCGCTGGCAGGAATGATCGGAAGCTTGATTGGCTACTTTTTGATGCAGTTCATATCCGGATTGTACCAGAGAAACTTTGTGCTGCCGGAAATGGTGAAAGTATTTTCTCCAGGTCTTGCACTGGCTGCGTCATTGATTATGCTGCTGGTAATGTTCTGTTCTTTTCTGGTTGCATCGATACAGATTTTCCGCATGGATCCGGCGGATGCAATGAAGAATCAATTGGCCCAAAGCAGAGGAAAACCATACTGGAAGTTCCTGGGGGGATTTGGATATGCTGCAAAGGTCTGCTTATGCAGTGCGCTGCGCAATAAACGGCGGCTGGTGCTGTCCATGCTTTCTACGATTTTGACGGTTACTTTGATGAGCGTTGTATTTCAGCACTTGGATGCAGGAAAACATGTAGTAAAGCACACGTTTGGTGAGAGGTTTTTATATGATTGTCAGATCTTTCTGAAGAATGTTTCTACAGAAGAAGAGGCAGAAGCTGAGTTGGAGGATATTGAAGAAATCCTGGAAAGCGAAGTGTTCTTCATAACAACGATGGACATCGAAGCCGCAACAAAAAGGGTATCTACAACAGTTTACGGAGTGGAACCATCCTCAAGGCTTCTCCGGAATCGTGGGCAAAAGGGAGAAACTCTGCAGCCGGAAGAGGGGATCGTTTTGGCTCGGTATACGGCAGACGAACTGCAGGTTTCCGTTGGTGACCAGGTGGCGGTCGGGGGAAAAATGCTGACGGTCACTGGAATCCACGAAGAAAACATCATACTTGTTCAGTATGTCACTCGCGAAATGTTTTCAGAAATTGCAGAGGATGGTGCCATTGGTGCTTTCTTAAAACTAAAGGAAGGTGTTACAAGGGCAGAAATCTATTCTGTTTTACAGGAAAAAGACACATTCTCCTATCTGTCTATGAAAGACTCACAGCAAATATCTGTGGAAAAACATCTTGACATCTCAGAGGTTGGTGTATATATCATAATCGTGATGTCCTTTTTGATAGGGGCATTGATCATATATAATATGTCTCTTATCAATTTTAAGGAGAGAAAAAGGGTATACGCCATTATGCTTACTATGGGGATGCTGGAAACAGAGCTGGGCCGGGCGAGTTTTGCGGAACTGGCTGTGCAATATGTTATTTCCATGCTGGTAGGAAGCTTTGCCGGCAGCGGATTGGGAAAACTCCTGCTTAAGATGACTTCAACAGAAAGTATCTATTATACAAGAGCGTTTTCATTATCCAGTATGGTGTTAATCGGCGGGAGTGTTGGTGCTTTCATGGTTTTGGGACATCTGCTGGCATTACGGCAAATGAAGAAAATAGATATTGTAGAAGAATTGAAATCGAAGGAGTAAGAAAATTTGAATAAGTATGATTTTGAATGGCGTGTACTGGAACTGCTGAATAAAAGCAGGTACACGTCTGAAACGATGCGGATTTTTCTGGAAGAGCTTGCTGCAGAGTCCAGGGTAATAGCGGCTTCCGTATGGCTGCTGGATGAAGAAGATAATATCAGTCTCTATGCCGCCTGTGGGGAGAATTGTGGTGGACTGGAGCAGATTGTTCTGAAACGCGGCCAGGGGATCTGCGGAACATGTATTGAACAAAACGAGGTTGTTCTTGCAGA
>JAXEJQ010000163.1:0-2310 GCA_034101475.1 Candidatus Limivivens sp. | reverse complement strand
AGAAGCGCCAAGGTTCTTCTGAGCAAGATCGGGGTTACCGTCGGCGATGACATCCGCTGCATCATTTTCGAAGGTGAGAAGACTCATCCGCTGATCTGGACCGAGCTTATGATGCCGATCCTGGGCATCGTCAGAGTGAAGAATGTGGACGAAGGTATTGCTGTTGCATGTGAGCTGGAGCACGGAAACCGTCATTCTGCACATATGCATTCCACAAACGTAAACAACCTGACGAAATTTGGAAAAGCCATCGACACCGCAATCTTTGTTAAGAATGCTCCGTCCTATGCGGCACTGGGCTTTGGCGGCGAAGGTTTCCCGACCTTTACCATCTGCAGCCGCACGGGTGAGGGCCTGACCTCTGCAAAGAGCTTTACAAAGGCAAGAAGATGTGTCATGGGCGATGCACTTTGCATCAGATAAGGAGTGATAGACGTGGAAATGAACATAGAAGCAATCGTTAAACAGGTTCTGGCAGAAATGCAGGGCACTGCCGCTCCGGCAGCGCCGGCAGCTGCAGCACCGGCCACGGCAGGCGAGATTCCGAAGACTGCTCATGTGGCGATGCTGACCTCCCTGGAGCATTTTGACATAAAAGAATATCCGATGCCGGAAGTAGGCGATGACGATATCCTTGTGAAAGTAGAAGGATGCGGCGTCTGCGGTACGGATGCACATGAATTCAAGAGAGATCCCTTCGGTCTGATCCCGGTAGCTCTGGGTCATGAAGGAACCGGCGAGATCGTTAAAATGGGTAAGAACGTAAAGGTTGACAGTGCCGGAAAACCGCTGGCCCTGGGTGATAAGGTTGTTACCTGTATGATCTTCAAGGACAACCCGGACATTACCATGTTCGACCTGAATAAACAGAACGTAGGCGGCGCAGATGTATATGGCCTGCTTCCGGATGATGATATTCATCTGAACGGCTGGTTTTCTGATTACATCCTGGTTCGCGGCGGTTCCACCGTATTTAATGTAAGTGATCTGGATCTGGACAGCAGAATCCTCATCGAGCCCTGTGCCGTGCTGATTCATGCGGTAGAGAGAGCAAAGACCACCGGAATTCTTCGCTTCAACAGCCGTGTGGTTGTACAGGGCTGCGGCCCCATCGGCCTGATCTGCATCGCGATTCTGCGCACCATGGGTATCCAGAATATCTGCGCCGTTGACGGCGAGCAGAAACGTCTGGATTTCGCAAAGGAACTGGGCGCTTCCGCAACAGTAAACTTCAAGGACTTCAAGGGAATTGAAGCTCTGACGGGCGGCGTAAAGGATGCATTCGGCGGATACCTGGCTGACTTCGCATTCCAGTGTACAGGATCTCCGGTAGCACACGCAAATATTTACAAATTTATCCGCAACGGCGGCGGCCTGTGCGAACTGGGCTTCTTCATCAATGGCGGCGATGCGACCATCAACCCGCACTTTGATATCTGCTCCAAGGAAATTACCATTGTTGGTTCCTGGGTATACACCCTGCGCGACTATGCAACCACCTTTGATTTCCTGAAGAGTGCAAAACAGATCGGACTGCCGATCGAAAAACTGATCACACATAAATTCCCGTTAGAGGAAATCAACGAAGCTCTGAAGACAAACCTGGCAATGGCAGGACTGAAGATCGCTATCGTGAATAAATAAGCAGAAGGGAGTGAAAGGCCATGCGTGAAGCAGCAGGTATTCTGGAAGTATTCGGATGTGTGGCAGCTTTTGTGGCAGCAGATGCAGCGGCAAAGGCAGGAAATGTCCGGATTGAGTCCATCGATAAGAACAAGCCTGCAAATGCGGATTCGTTACCGGTACCACTCATTACATGCTTAAAGATCCGAGGCAGTGTGGCGGATGTGGAGGCAGCGATGGAAGCAGGCGCAGCGGCTGCGGAAGCCCTCACTGGTGTCATCACAAAGCACATCATTCCGGCCCCGGCCGAAGATACGGAAAAAATGCTGAGAATCAGTGCGATCTGATTCCGATAAAATACCGCAAAGCGTGCTTTTATCGTTGAAAAGCATACCGATGTAGTGTAAAATGGAAGAAAAAAGAAGCAGACCGACGAAAGTCGCAAGGAGGATATAAAATGACACAGGAAGCATTAGGAATGGTTGAAACCAGAGGACTTGTAGCTGCCATCGAAGCATCTGACCAGATGGTAAAGGCAGCAGACGTTACCTTAGTTGGCACTGAGAAAATCGGTTCTGGTCTTGTAACCGTTATGGTTCGCGGTGATGTGGGAGCTGTTAAGGCAGCTACCGAAGTTGGCGCAGCAGCAGCAGGCAGACTGGGTGAGCTGGTAGCGGTACATGTTAT
>JAXEJQ010000162.1:0-10880 GCA_034101475.1 Candidatus Limivivens sp. | reverse complement strand
ATACCGATGGGAATTCCGATGACAATCGTAAACAGAATACTCAGGGTTGCCAGGGTAAGCGTGCGGGGGAAACGGGTAATCAGCTCAGAAGATACGGCCGTTCCCTGTGTATAAGAGTTGCCAAAGTCAAGATGACAGATACCAAGCAGATAATTTCCCATTCTCACCAGAAACGGCTTGTCAAGTCCCAGGTTGGCCCGGACTTCTGCCATCTGCTCCGGCGTCGCATTGTCACCCAGCATGATCTGCACCGGATCTCCCGGCACAAAAGACATCAGGGTAAAGATCAGAATCGCAACAACAACCAAGATGGGAATCATCTGTAAAAGACGTTTTCCTACATATCGCAGCATGATTTTCCTCCTGTCTTTGTGAAAACAGTTTTCCTTTAATGATACGGGCGCTGTATGCTCACAGCGCCCATATTTTAAACCTCTCTATTACTGTGCCACAGACTGATAATCATCAGCAAATTCAAAGGCATTTACTCTCGGATACATATTTCCGGTCAGAGCCAGTTTTGTAATGCCGTCCTGTCCGGCCACCAGGTTGTAGGTTGTATACAGACCCTTTGCACAGGCCAGCTCTTTCAGGTAGCTGTGGAAGCCTTCGATGTCCTCATCAGAACCGGTGGTTGTGGCGGCAGTCAGCAGCTCAACCAGTTTGTCGTCATGGGTAAAGCATACGCTTCCGTTTGTGAAGCCGGCCGGATTGAAGTTGTTGTCCCAGCAGGTAACGATGCTTCCGGTAGCGCCCTTGCCGTCAAAGATCATATCCCACTGTGTGGAATCGTATTTATAGTTATTGAACAGAGCCTGGTCATAGGAAAGCAGTTCTACGTTGAAGCCCACTGCCTGGAGATTTGCCACCATAACAGAGTGGGTACCGTCTGCCACATTGGTACGGCTCAGCAGACGAATGGTTGCTTCGCCATCCTTGTAGCCGGATGCCTCATAGTATTCTCTTGCTTTGTCCGGATCATAGGTGAAGTAATCTTCTTCTGCCCACTCCGCTTTGTAGCCTGCCATTGCGGAGGTACCAAGGCTGTAGCAGACTTCACCGGTGTACTCGTCAAAATCGCCGCCGTACAGAATGCTCTCAGAATCCAGAGCATACAGAGCTGCTTTCCGCAGGTTTTCATTGTCAGCAAAGATGGATTTTCCTTCGTCCATGTTCAGGAATACCACGTTGCAGAACGGGCCGCCGGTTACGTTGACAGTCCAGCCTTCCAGAGCCTGTCCGTCTGCGTAGAAACGCTTCAGTTCACTGGCGTTGATGGTGGTTGCATCGATTTCGTGGTTTTCCAGTGCGATGCTTCGCATGGAGGTCTCGGTGATTACCTGATATTCAATGGTCTTTACATTCTGAAGCTCTGCTTCACATTTCAGGCTGTCATCCGTCTTCCAGTAGTCATCTCTGGCTTCCAGAGTAATGCTTGCGCCGGATGCGTAGTCTACGATCTTGTATGCGCCGGTAGTTGCCGGATCATTGAATTTCTCTTCGTCGGATGCGCCCTCAAACCAGTCCTTGTCGCAGATGGAAAGGGTATGGTTGCCCAGCAGGAATTCGATAACGCCCGGTCCGTATTTTTTCAGGTGGAAAATAAGGTTGTAATCGTCAACCACTTCAATATTGTCCAGATAGGTGCCGATTCTGGTTTCCGTATTGCGCATCTGCTCATAGCTGAATACGATATCCTCTGCGGTGATGGCATTTCCCTTGCTGTCTGTGATGTTGTCCCACAGTTCAATCTTGTAGGTCACATCGTCTACTTTTTCATATCCCTTTGCCAGCCAGGGCTGCATCTCTTCCAGGGAAGCTCCGTAGTACGGCATGCAGTACAGAGAACCGTATACGTTCTGTACCATCCAGAAACGGGGCTCACTTCCGGCTCCGAAGGGGGACATATCGAAGGAACTGGATGGCAGAGCTACGACAATCTTGTCGGCCTGTTTGGTTTCCTCTGCAAAGGCGGTGGAAACGGCTGCGGTGGACATTACCATTGCTGCGGTTAATGTGGCTGCTAATGCTTTTCTTAACTTCATTTCATTCTCTCCTTTTCTTTTATCATGAAAGCGGACATTCCCCATCCGCATCATGTTTTTTATACTGCCGGTTCTTTCTAAAACTTAATGGTCGTATTGGTTGCCGATGCCTTGTAAATGGCGTCCAGAATCTGAGTTACCCGGAATGCTTCCTCCGGTTTTACACAGGGATCCGTATCCGTCAGGATGGCGTTGATCCACTGTTTTGCTTCTACCACGCCTGCCGGCTCGTTGACACCGTCAAAGTAATCCACCAGGGCCTCACCGGACAGGGTCTCATGGGTCATTTTGCCGTGACGTACATGGTTGAACCAGAGCTCGGACTTGGGATAGCTGCCGCCGTGCTTGATCTCTGCGCCTTCCAGGGTTCCGCAGAGGGTGGTGGAGGCCTCACGGGCATCCATGTAGTTCAGCGCCCAGGATGCTCTCAGGTTGATCAGCGCGCCGTTTTTCATCTTGATGAAGCCCATTGCGGAATCTTCTACTTCAAAGGTATCCGTATCCCAGGGACCATAGGTGTTGCCCTGTGCAGCTTCCGGCAGATTGCCCAGCTTATAGAATACCTGGCCGCTGACACTGTCCACATCGTAGTTGTTCATGCACCATAAGGTGATATCCAGCGCATGGGTTCCGATGTCGATCAGGGGACCGCCGCCCTGCAGCGC
This sequence comes from Candidatus Limivivens sp., assembly GCA_034101475.1. Taxonomy (GTDB): domain Bacteria; phylum Bacillota; class Clostridia; order Lachnospirales; family Lachnospiraceae; genus Limivivens. The sequence continues at coordinate 8,170 of JAXEJQ010000162.1, read as the reverse complement.
CTTGTTGGGGAATACGCCCCAGGTGGGAACTGCTTTTCTGCGGATGGCGTTTGCCTCTCCATAGTAGATGTCACCCAGTTCGCCGGCGTCGCAGGCTTTCTTCAGCACCTGTACGTCATAGCGGAAGCGGTTCTGATATCCAACGGTGAACTTCCTGCCGGATTTTTTCCAGGCATCGATCATTTTCTGTGCGTCCTCGGTGGTCGCAGCCATGGGCTTCTCGCACAGCACGTGCTTGCCTGCCTCGAAGGCATCTACGGTAATCTGGCAGTGTGCCACATTGGGCGTACATACATGAACCACATCGATGCTTTCATCCTTCAGCAGTTCCTTGTAGTCCGTGTAAATCGCTGCGTTTGTCAGACCATGCCGTGCCGCGGTGGCTTTGGCCTTCTCTTCATCCAGGTCGCACAGTGCCACAACTTCCACCTTGTCCGCGACCTTGGCCAGGGACGGCAGATGTTTGTTATTGCAGATTCCGCCTGTGCCGATAATTCCCAGCTTCAGTTTCTCCATTTCATATTCCTCCTTTTATATAAAAAATTGAAAAAACGATTTATTCGCCGATAAGGCGTTTCAGCATTTCCTGATGCTTTCTCACCTGGTCAACCTCGCTGATCAGATCCTCCACACCTCTGTCCTGGAAACGGCGCTGGCCTTCATACTCAGAATTAATGTAGCCTTCATAGCCGTTCTCTTTCAGGAACCGGATCGGTCCTTCATAATCAATGGCAATATCCTGATAGGTTCCGGGCTTTCCGGGAACTTCGGACATATTGTAGAATTTTCCGTGAATGCTGACGATGTACGGCATCAGGTCCTTCAGATCCTCTGCCTTTGTCCGGGACAGCAGCAGTGCCTGGCCCATTACCTCGAAATCGATATCCGTATAATCCGGCACATGGCTGCGGATCATACTCTGCATTTTGTTGAAGGCCGGAATCAGATCCGCCGGAGCATCACCGTGCTTCAGATACCGGTAAAACATGGATTCCACATTTCCTGCACTGTAAAGAGACAAATCAATGTCATTCAGCTCATTGCTCTTTCCGTTGTAATTATCCATGCAGAGTTCTGTCACCAGCTCACAGCTTTCTCTTTTTGCTCCCTGACGGACGTACCAGTCAAGAGTAACCTCGGAGGGCCGGAATGCGAAGATTCCCCAGTCCGGAACGATCCCCAGATGTCTGGTTCCGGTCTTCTGGCAGTAATCCACAATCTCGTTTACATACTGTCCGTTTAACGGAATAGGAGCGTGAATTTCCTTGCCCAGCCGGATGTCGCATTCTTCCGCCACCGGCAAAGCTTCAATCATAACCTCCACCGGAGTGGTGGCCAGGGTTCTGACATTCTTAAATCCCAGCTTCTTTGCCAGCCGGATATCGCTCTTTAACCGGTCTGCACATTCGGAAATACTCATTACGTGATCCCGGAACTGCAGAACGTCACAGAAAACATCCATGGTCACCGGAGTGGTTCCGTATTTTTCCATCCAGCCAAACCACTGATCGTAAAATTCCGCCGGGGGATTGGGGTATTTGCGAAGTGCCATCTCATCCAGCAGCTCGATGCCATCTGCGCCGTACAGGTTGGTTCCCACTTCCCGGATCTGTCCTTCCAGATCCAGTTCTTTAAAAAACTGTGCCTGCTGATAGCTGTACAGTGAAACGCCTCTTTTGATCTTTCCCATGAAAACCATCCCTCCTTATTCCTGAAGCGTCAGTCTGTAGGTTACAATATTTTTCGTCTTGTCAGAGCCAGCTCCTGTACCCGGCTCCGGCGGACATTTTACCCATTCCTCATCGGTGGGAAGATATCCGTATGCCGCCAGAACCGACTGCTGAAATTCAATCACATGCTCACCCGGGGCCAGTCCGCCCGGTTTTTTCACATGGACGATTCCCTCATCATCGTAATCCCAGTGTTCCCATACCGCCTTTTTGATTTCCTCAAAGGTACGGGGCTTCTGGCCGTTGATCTCAAAGGTCTGTACATCTCTTTTGTACTGGATCCCATCAACCTTAATATAGTAGCCGTTGTGCAGAGACAAATACACGCCCCGGTAATTGGCATTGCGTGCTGCAAACTGGAAGCCGATTACATTTCCATTTTCATTTGTTTCATTTTTCAAGCTGTCCTTCCGAATTAAAAAATTGTCAAACATCGCTTTCCTCCTTTTCTCTTTTTATTGGCATACGCATCTTTTTCACATGTGTATGCACTGTTTTTCTTTTCACTTTCCTTTTTGTTTTCGTTGCTCTCTTCGTCCTTGCTATGTTTCAATTTTAGTCGGTTTCCCCCGAAAAAGCTTTTGATATCTTAATCAGAAAAACATTCTTTCTTTCCTGAATCGGTTCTGTCTGATTTTTCACAAACAAAAAGGGCAAGAATTAATGTGTAATTCTTGCCCTGTGGATGAAACTCCTCTTCCATCTGTTCAAAACTCTCTGGCGAGTCTTGGCGCTGGATTCGGGTCTGCAAAGCAGACAAACGGCGAATCCGAATCCCGGCACATTGGCCGGGCAAATCATAAATTTTTAAGATTTTGATGAGAATATCGCAAGGATTTGCCAATAGAATGGCTATTTCTGAAACTCCTACAGCAGCTACAATGACTTCAGAGACGTGATGAAATGCTTTCCTGCCCGGGACAGCATTGCCGGAATAAAAACCCGTTTCAAGCAGGAGGGAGCTTTATGAGAAACTATTCAAAGACCGCCGGAACCGGACAGAGCCGGAGAAGCCAATACAGGGGTCCGCAGAGCCCAGGGAGCCATAAAACCCGAAATACTCCTGTCAAAGGCCGAAACAGCCCGGCATCCAGACGCGGACGCCAGCGGGCGCTGCGCCGGAAATACCTGGCTGCTCTCGGACTTCTGATCTGTATCGGACTGGTTCTGTTCCTGCTCCGATCCGGTAAGAACGTTCTGACTTCCAGGCGGCTGGCCTCCGTGGAGTATCCGGAAAGCCTGATCGAGATGATGGAAAAATATCCTGAAACAACGCAGTTTGTTCTGGATTATCCCAAAAACAAAGACCGGCACGACCCCATTGATCTGACAGAAGATGTGATTCCGGGTGAAATCCCGTTATTCCTGCAGTGGGACGAACGCTGGGGCTACGAGACCTACGGAAATAATTTCCTGGCCGTCAACGGCTGCGGCCCCACCTGCCTTTCCATGGTCACATGCGGTCTCACCGGCGACACCGACTGGAATCCCTATCAGGTGGCGTGCATGGCAGACAGCCAGAGCTACTACGTAGACGGAGTGGGATCCTCCTGGGATCTCATGGACAGCGGCGCCCGTTATCTGGGGCTTACCGTACATACCGTCACCTTTGACGCCGACCATATCATCGAAACACTGCAGGCCGGCATGCCCATCATCTGCACAGTCGGCCCCGGGGACTTTACTTCTTCCGGCCATTTCATTGTACTGGCCAAAGTCCATTCCGACGGAACCATCCAGGTTCTTGACCCAAACAGCAAAAAGAACAGCCAGAAAACCTGGGATATCGAAGGGCTGATTCCCCAGATCCGGAATCTCTGGGCCTACAGTATTTAACACAGCACCACGATTTTCCTCGGCGTCGTCTGAGGCGGAATACTCCTGGTCGTCATGGAATAAAAGACCAGAAGGTTCCGATTCCCCAGGCTGCAGGTGAAGCTCTGTCCGTTTAAGGTTTCAATATCGGTATTCCTTCCCAGGTTCAGCTGCAGCGAACCATCCGCTGCCAGCAGATTCCGATCAAAATAGTTCAGCACCACCTGCTCATTCCTGCCCGGGACAGCAATCAGCTGGGCCCGGTACTGCGGCGGGAAAATCAGCGGAACCGGAAGGCTGCTGTCGTAAAATGCCGTCACCTGCATTCCGGGCCGAAGCCTCCGGTTCTCAATCACCTGCGTTTCCGGTCCGATGAGAAAATTGATGATTCCGCTGCCTACGCGCAGAGACATAAACTGGCTGCAGCAGTCCCGTTCCCGGACAATATTCAAAATCGTGCCCGTTATGGGCACAAACGTTGTATATGCCATCCTTTGCCCTTTCTGGAAGGGTATTCCCTTTTTCTATAACGTATGTCCGGGGAGCTTGTCTGGTTCATAGGGCATCTGTTTTTACCGGCGTGTTGTCTTTATTCCCACGGAACTATTCCCCCAGAATTTTCGTTATTTTACGGCCTTCCGCTGTCTGCGCGGCTTCAAAGGTAAAAGAAGTTCCTTCCGGAAATCTGTCAAGAGCTGCTTTCACTTCCTCATCCTCAACCTGGAAGGCCAGAGGACCGTCTTCCACAATGACCTCCACGGTATGGCTGTCACTGTATTCTACGGCATTTTTCGAAGCACATTGGCTGCAGCTGCTCTCATTACATCCAGGTCATCCGCCTGGAAAAGGCAAAAAAACTGCTGCGCACAACAAATCTCAGTGTCTCGGCAATCGGTGACAAAGTCGGTTTTGAAAGTGTATCTTATTTCATAAAAGTGTTTAAAAGTCAGGAGGGAGAAACACCGCTGCAATACCGCGGCCGGTTAAGCATTCCAAAAGGGACAGTCGGGAAATAAGCAGCCCCCGGCAGAAATCTCAATATCGTGTAATTAATCGCTAATATATTTATTGCGGGCATGCTTTCTGCGCACTATAATGAAATAAATTGCCCGACAAATGCGCCTTGCGGGACCCATAGCCATGAAAATCCATGCAAGCACGGATTTCCATGTCCATATGTCCCTTGGCTCATGAAATTATAAGGGGATTACGGAGACAGGACGAACCTTCGTATTCGCTCCATGTCTTCGCAGATACAGCAAAACGATTTTATGGATATTCAGGAGGGCCCATTCGATGAAAATGGAAGAAATCAGACAATGTTTTGAAGAAAAATTCGGCGCGGAGGGCGAAATCCGCAGCTACTTTGCACCGGGACGCGTGAACCTGATCGGTGAGCATACCGATTACAACGGAGGCCATGTGTTCCCCTGCGCCCTGACCATCGGCACCTACATGATCGCCAGAAAGAGAACGGACAATAAGCTTCGCTTCTACTCCATGAACTTTGAAAAAACAGGCGTGGTGGAATCTTCCCTGGAAGATTTAAAGCCGAAGAGTGAGAAGAACTGGACCGCCTATCCCAAGGGTGTGATGTGGGCCTTTCTTCAAAAGGGTTATGCTGTGACCGATGGCTTCGACATGGTTCTGTACGGCAACATCCCCAATGGCTCCGGTCTTTCCTCCTCCGCTTCCGTGGAGCTGGCAACCGGCGTTATGCTGCGTGATATGTACGGCTATGACAGTCTGACCAACGTTGATCTGGCTCTGTTCGGCCAGTATTCGGAAAACAATTACAACGGTGTCAACTGCGGCATCATGGATCAGTTCGCCATCGCCATGGGCAAAAAGGATCAGGCCATTTTCCTGGATACCAGCGACTTAAGCTTCCAGTACGCGCCGATTAAGCTGGAAAATGCCAAAATCGTGATTGCCTGCTCCAATAAAAAGCGCGGTCTGGGTGACTCCAAATACAACGAGCGAAGAAGCGAATGCGAAACTGCTCTGGCTGAGATTCAGAAGGTAAAAGAGGTTCCGAGTCTGGGTGCTCTGACCATCGAAGAGTTTGAGGCCGTAAAAGACGCTGTAAAAGACCCCATCCGCCGGAAGCGCGCCCGCCATGCCGTTTACGAAAACCAGCGGACCATTCAGGCTGTGGATGCCCTGAAAAATAACGATATCGCAAAATTCGGAAAACTGATGAACGACTCCCACGTATCCCTCCGCGATGACTACGAGGTAACCGGAATCGAGCTGGATACCCTGGTGGAAGAAGCCTGGAAATGTGAAGGTGTGATCGGTTCCCGTATGACCGGCGCAGGCTTCGGCGGATGCACCGTGAGCATCGTGGAAACAGATTCCATTGACCGCTTCATTGAGAAGGTCGGTACAGCTTACAAGGAAAAAATCGGTTATGCTGCAGATTTCTATGTGGTAGAGATCGGCAACGGAGCCGGAAAGCTTAGCGCCTGTTAAGAGGAGGAAACGATATGTTTTATAACAGCGTAAAGAAGCTGGTTCAGTATGGTCTGGAAACCGGATTGATTTCCGAAGAAGACCGGATCTATGCCGTAAACCGGATTTTGGAGGTGCTTGGAGAAGATACCTACGAAGAGCCGGAAGAAGATTATGCAGATGTTGACCTGGAAGAGACTCTGAAAGAGCTGCTGGATTACGCGGCTGAAAAAGGGCTGCTGGAAAGCAACAGCGTGGTATACCGCGACCTGTTCGACACCAGACTCATGGGCTGTCTGGTTCCCCGTCCCAGCGAGATCAATGGAAAATTTGCTGCCCTCTATCAGGAAGATCCCAAAAAAGCCACGGACTATTTCTATAAATTAAGCCAGGATACGGATTACATCCGCCGTTACCGGATTAAAAAGGACATTCGCTGGAAGGTTCCCAGCGAATACGGCGATATTGATATTTCCATCAACCTTTCCAAGCCTGAAAAAGATCCGAAAGCCATCGCTGCCGCCAAGCTGGCCAAACAGAGCGGCTATCCGAAATGCCTTCTCTGCAAGGAAAATGTAGGCTATGCAGGCCGGGTCAACCATCCGGCAAGGCAGAATCACCGGACCATCCCGCTGACCATCAACAACAGTGCCTGGGGCTTCCAGTATTCTCCTTACGTTTATTACAATGAGCACTGCATTCTGTTTAATTATGAACATATTCCGATGAAAATTGAACGGGCAACCTTCGTAAAACTGTTTGATTTCATCAAGCTGTTCCCCCACTATTTCATTGGTTCCAATGCCGATCTCCCCATCGTGGGCGGCTCCATCCTGAGCCACGACCATTACCAGGGCGGAAATTATACCTTCGCCATGGCAAAGGCCCCCATTGAAAGGCATGTGACCATCAAAGGATACGAGGACGTTGAGGCCGGAATCGTAAAATGGCCCCTGTCCGTCATCCGTATCCGCCACAAAGACGCAGACCGTCTGACCGATCTGGCGGAGCATATTCTGAACCATTGGCGGAGTTATACCGACGAAGCGGCATTCATTCTGGCTGAAACAGACGGGGAACCCCACAACACCATTACCCCCATTGCCAGAAAAGTGGGCGACACCTTTGAGCTGGATCTGGCCCTGCGCAACAACATTACCACGGAGGAATGTCCCCTGGGCCTTTACCATCCCCATGCCCGGTACCATCACATCAAGAAGGAAAATATCGGCCTGATCGAGGTTATGGGACTGGCTGTGCTTCCCGCCCGTCTGAAGGAGGAAATGCAGCTTCTGTCCGAATATCTTCTGGCTGGCAAAGATATCCGCTCCAACGAGGTACTGGAAAAACACGCGGACTGGGTGGACGAATTTCTTCCCAGACACCCGGAGCTCAACAGCGAAAACGTCATGGCGATCCTCCGGGAAGAAATCGGCAGAGTCTTCGTAGGCGTTCTGGAGGATGCCGGTGTTTACAAATGCACACCGGAAGGCAGAGAAGCCTTTCTGAGATTTATCAGCACATTATAAATCTGAACCCTAATCAAACATAAGGCTCGTCAACATAAGGCTCATTTGTCGGGCAAATCATAAGGAATCATTACCGATCAGCCCCTGTCTCTCAGGCATGGGGCTGATTTTCCTGTTTCATACCGGTCTCTTCCGGAGACCTTTTCTCCAGCTCGAACCAGAAAACGCTTCCCTCTCCCTCTTCACTTTCCACCCCGAATCCGGCCCCGTGCGCCAGCAGAATTTCCCGGGATATGGCCAGGCCCAGTCCGGAACCCTTCGCGTTTCGCTTTCGCTGCTTCAGCGTAAAATATCGCTCCCAGATATAAGGCAGATCGTTCCTGGGGATCCCCTCTCCGAAGTCCCGGACCTCCACCCGGACAACACTCTTTCTTTCAGATGCGGTGATACAGACCTTTCTGTTTTCTCCGGAATGACTGAGTCCATTGTCAATCAGATTGTACAGAACCCTGGATAACTGCTGTCTGCTTCCCCGTACCAGAAGTCCGGGCCGGATGTCTGTTTCCAACAGATAGCCTTCCGCCTGGCACAGCGTCTCGAACTGAGCGGTTACCTCCCGGATCACCATACCGAGATCCAGATCGGTAAATTCCGGTTCCGGGGATTTCGCCGCTTCCTGTCCGGACTGCAGAGAGGTATACT
>JAXEJQ010000161.1:0-41947 GCA_034101475.1 Candidatus Limivivens sp. | reverse complement strand
ATAGGTGATGGCCATATTCCCATGCTTAAAGCGGGGCGGGTTCGGATTCATGATCCCGCCGGATTTCTTTAGTGCATAAAAGGATTTCCATGCCTTGTCCAGCATCTTACAGACCTCCTGCGCGGTCTGTGAAGGAAGCTGCCGGTACCACGGATTGATATTGCACACACAAGTGCGATAATGTATAAGATTTTCTTTCATACATATAGTGTATAATATGTATACAGATACGCCAAGAGAAATCGAACATATTTTCGAATTTTATTTTATAAAATCAAGGCTTGATACAGCCATCTAATAATAAGATGTTGGGGTCAAAAGATGCCATACGGATTGTTCCGTGCTTCGCACTCCCACAATCCTGCCCAATATTCGGATATCGTGGGACATTCGTCCCACGATATCCGAATATTGGGGCGGGTCAATCAGTCATAAAACCACTTATGCGCAAGCGCACCGTGGTTTATGACTTTTGCCCCTGGCATCATCATAATAAAAAAGTTTTGAAAAATGTGCAGACATGCACAAAACTGACGCTTTCATCTCGGCAATTGAATAACCGAGGATTCCCGCTTATCATCCTAAATTTTCTGCCGCAGAACCACCAGTCCATATACCGGCAGTTCCCGCTCCGGATCGCCGCAGAGAACCTCTGTCTCTCCCTCCGGAAGGGGGATGGCCACAGGGCCGGCTCCCAGATTCTGGTACAGATAATACCGGTATGATGCGTTCTCCCGGGTGGTAATCTCCAGGCCCTCCGGAATTGGTCCGGCCACAGCCCCACGGATCCCGCGTTCCTTCAGCAGGCGTTCCAGAAAATCTTCATAAAACGCCTGCTCACCGTCCGCCGCCACATACCAGGCCTGGCCTGCGCCATAGGAATGCACCGTCAGGGCCGCATAACCCTGATAAAAATCCTTTCCGTAGGTCATCACCGGACGGGCGCCCCGCAGCTCCACCAGGTCACAGAGATATTTGCAGGAATAAGTCCGGGAGATACCCAGCTGATTCCCGGGCAGCGGAACCATCTCATTTTCTTCCCAGTCATAGAGGCTGTCAATCTCCGTGCTCCGGATTCCCAGAACATCCATCAGGCCGTGGGGAACGCCTCCCAGGTAGCAGCGGTCCGTATCGTCTACAATCCCGGACCAGTAGGTCATAATCAGTGTTCCGCCTTTTTCCACGAAAGCCCGCACCTTTTCGGCAAAGCCTTCCTTAAACAGATAGCACATGGGAGCTGCGAGAACCTGATAGCCGGAAAGGGAGCAGCCCATATCCACCAGGTCCACGTTCAGCCCCTGCCTGCGCAGTCCGCGATAGCATTTCAGCAGTACCTCAAAATAGTGAAGTCCCTTGTTCCGCGGGCCCTGACTGTCCTCCATGGCCCACTGACTGTTCCAGTCATAAAGGATGGCTGCCTGGCTTCTGACTGCCGTACCGGCCAGCTCCGCCAGCTGCTGCATCGTTTCACCGGTTTTGCAGACCTCCCGGAAAACTCTCGTATCACTGCCGCCGTAATGATCGATGATGGCACCATGAAATTTTTCCGATGCTCCTCTGCTCTGACGCACCTGGAAATACAGCGCTCCGTCTCCGCCGTGGGCGATGGCCTGCAGGGACTGGGCAAACAGCATTCCAGGCTTCTTCAGCTTGCTCACACTCTGCCAGTTGGTAGAGGTCGGACAGGACTCCATCTGCAGAAAGGGTTTTCCCTTCAGGGACCGCATCAGATCGTGGCACATTCCATTGTCATAGGCAGTATCAATCAGAGCTTCCTTATGCCAGGTCGGATAGGTGTCCCAGGAAACCACATCCAGCTCCTTCGCAAACTGAAAATAATCCAGACCGCCATAGAAATGCATCAGGTTTGCCGTGACAGGAAGGCTGCTGCCTCCCTCCCGGAGAGCCTGAATTTCCTGATGCATGAAATCCGCACTCTGGTGGGTCACAAAACGTTTCCAGTCCAGATTCAGGGCGTGAAGTTCTGTTTCGCCTCTGGGAGAAGGACTCTCAATCTGCCCGAAGCTCTGGTAGGTATGACTCCAGAAGGTGGTGCACCAGCGTCTGTTCAGCTCCTCAATGGTTCCGTAGCGTTCCTTCAGCCATTTCCGAAAAGCTTCCTGGCAGAGCGGACAGTGACATTCTCCGCCGTACTCATTGGAAATATGCCACAAAATCACCCCCGGATGCTTTCCGAACCGTTCTGACAACTTTCGATTTATCAGAGCCGTCTTTCCCCGGTATACCGGGGAAGTATAACAGTGATTATGCCGGTGTCCGAAAAAGTTCCGGTGTCCTGTTTCATCCACCCGAAGTACCTCCGGATATTTGTCTGCCAGCCATTTGGGCCGGGCTCCCGAAGGCGTTGCCAGAATAACGGAAATTCCATTCTCATAAAGTCTGTCGATGATTTTCTCCAGCCATTCAAAATGAAAAACACCCTCCTCCGGTTCCAGAGTGGACCAGGAGAACACCCCCAGCGTCACCGTATTACATCCGGACTGTTTCAGCATTTCCAGATCTTTTTCCAGAATATCCAGTCTGTCCAGCCACTGCTCCGGGTTGTAGTCGCCTCCATGAAGAAGTTTTGGCGTTGTAAAATCCATTTGTTCGGTCTCCTCTCCTGTTTTATCCGATCCATTTTGCAGCAATTCCCAGTATCAGAAGGTGCAGCGGATAAAACGCATAATACACATACTTGGGAAGCCTGTCTTTGCGCACCCCATTATAACACCAGATTCCGTAAAAGGAAACCGGCCCTGTCACATACAGCAGACTGACCAGAATTCCCAGAATCGTCTTTAACACATTTTTGGTATAGAAAAGATAAAAAATTGCCGTAAGAAGAACCATACACAGGCCAAATTCTGCCCGGAACAGACTGACCCAGATCACTGCTCCCAGCACAATCAGAAACCGGACCAGCTTCCCGGTCATTCCCGGAACCTGCTTTCCCATGCTCAGGGAATAGAGCATCAGAAGACAGATGACCATGGTCACCAGCGCATTCTGACTGGAAAAATCCACCAGCTTCTGCTGAACGGCCAAATCGTAGGGCACCTCACTGAGCAGCGCAAAAGCCAGCATGGTCAGCAGATATCTCCGGAAGCTGGAAGTATTCCGAAAGCCCTCCACCAGCAGGAACGCAAAAACCGGAACCGCCAGGCCGCCAATCAGCTGAGCTGCCGAGCCAAGGCCTGCCAGCAGCATCAGATGGGAATCCTCCGCCATAGCTGCCGAAAGTCCCTCCGTCGTATATCGATCCAGATGAATCATTCCATTTTGAATCACGGCAACGCCAACCGTATGGATCAGCATTGTCACACAGGCAAACAGTTTCAGTCCGTCTGCCGTAATATCCGGCATCTTCCAGACAACCGGCTTTCTTCCCATCGCTGTACTCATAATCTGCTCCTGACAACTCCTTATTAACCTTTTACCGCACCTCCGGTAATGCCTTCCACATAGAATTTCTGCATGATAATAAACAATACGGAAATCGGAATGGAAACCAGAACACCGCCGGCACAGAACTGGGTAAAGTACGTATTAATCAGACTCTTGTCCAGCATCTTGAACAATCCGATCGCCACCGTATATTTCGAAGAAATTCCGGCGTTCAGAATCATTTTCGCATAAACGAAATCCATCCAGGGCACCAGGAAGCTGCTGATTACCGTATACACCACAATGGGGCGGCTCATGGGAAGCACCATCTGGAAGAAAATTCTGGCTTCCGTACAGCCGTCGATTCTGGCAGCCTCACACAGCGCTCTTGGAACGGTGTCGAAAAAGCCCTTTGCAATCAGGTAGCCCAGACCGGAAGACGCAGAGTAAACCATGATCAGACCCACATAGCTGTTGGTCAGATTGAAGGATTTCAGCGTGAAATACACAGCGATCATGGCCAGCATGCCCGGAAAAAGGTTCAGAATAACCGCAATGTTCATCAGGGGCTTCCGCATCTTAAACCGCATCACGGAAGTGGCATAAGCCACCATCAGCACAAACATGGTGGAAATTACACAGGTAAAGCAGGCAATGATGAACGTATTGAGAAACCACTGAGGAAACTGCGCAACCGTATCAGGATGGAACAGTTTTACATAGTTGACAATGCTCCATTCCTCCGGGAAAAAGGTATTGGTATTCATTCCCGAGTAAGAGCTGAAGGAAGTGCAGACCAGCCAGACAATGGGGATCAGCCAGATCAGGGCCAGCACGGCAATCAGCAGATTGTGCAGTACAATACTTGACGTCCGATTACTTTTCATTTTCTTCATTATTGATACGTTCCCTCCCTGTCACCTTTGATCATGCGGTTAAACGCAATCAGCGTAAACACCGAACAAATGATAAATACCACAATACCGATTGCCGATGCCATCTTATAATTGTAATAATCCTGTGTCAGACGGAACAGCCAGGTTACCAGCAGATCCACTTCCTTTGCCTGGGAGTTTGCCATGGCCTGGTTTGTGGTAACGTAAACGTTCTCGGTAAGCAGATAAATCACGTTGAAGTTATTGATATTCTTTACAAAATCCGTCACCAGCGCAGGACCCGTTACGAAAAGCAGATACGGCATGGTGATTTTCCTGAAAATCTGGAAAGGCGTGGCACCGTCCACCCGGGCACTCTCCAGCTGATCCGAAGGCAGATTCATCAGAACACCGGTTGCAATCAACATCTGATAGGGAACACCGATCCAAACGTTGATCAGAATGATCATCACATGTGCCCAACCCGGAGCGGACAGGAAGGGAATATAGCTGGTGGACACCAGGCCGATATCCCGCAGGAAGCCCGTGAGACCGATGTTGCTGCAGATGGTATTGACAATCCCGCCGTTTGAGAAAAAGTTCCGCACCAGCAGCAGCGATACAAACTGCGGTACTGCAATGGTAACAATAAACAGCGTACGCCACAGCTTCGGCATTCTGGTTTTTTTGCTGTTCAGAAGCAGAGACAGCAGAATACCGCCGATATAGGTGGTCAGCGTGGCAAAGAATGCCCAGACCAGGGTCCATCCCAGAACCCGTACAAAGGCATATCCGAAGGTCACCGTAAGCCCGCCTCCACCGAACAGGCTTAAGAAGTTGTTCAGGCCTACCCAGCTGAACAGACTGGTCGGCGGCATATGATTCTGGTCATAGTTAGTAAAGGCCACAAAAATCAGAAGCAGAATCGGGATCAGTGTAAAAATCGTGACGCCCAGAACCGGAAGCGTCAGCAGCGTGATATGGAATTTTTCTTCCACATAAGAATGCAGGTCTTCCCGGAAAGTTCTGATATGCTTTCCTTCCTCTGCCATTTTCTGAAGCTGATAGACGTTGACCACATTCCGCATCCAGACCACAAAAGACGCAAACCATACGACAAAGCTGAACAGAGAAAACAGCAGAATCGTAAAAGAATTGTCGTAATCGTTGAATTCCGTCTTCATGGTTTCCATGTTGAAAACCTTTTCCATCTGAACCGTTCCCAGGGTACCGAATTTCGGCACATACTCCATGGCAAATCTGAACGTAAATACCAGAATCGCGATCTCCACCAGAGTCATGATCACAGCTTTGGCATACTGCTTCCGCTTCGCATAGCCTGCTCCCATCCAGATCAGTGATAATTTTACAAAGGCATCTCCCTTTGCCACCGCGTTTCCGAATTCAGAGAAAAAGCCGCCAATGACCCGGAAGAAACTGCCCACTGCCGCAGCGGCAGAATTTTTTTCCTGTTTTTCCATCTCTTTCCTCCTGTAGGAAAAATCCAATTTCGGTGAAAAACGGCCCATATGCAGACGCATATGGGCCAACATCCTTTCCCAAGGAAAGGATTATTCTACCGGTGCAGTAACACCTTCTACCAGGTTATCCAGTGTTTCCTGGATTGCTGCCTCATCGTCTGCCGCAACGCCGCCCTGTGCAATCAGTTCACCGAGGGTTGCTGTCGGATCCCAGTATTTTCCGCCTACCAGCTGAGTCTTGCTGTATGCGGACTGCTCAGCCAGAGCCGCGATGGCAATATTGGCACTTACCTCATCAGAATTGATGATATTGTTGTTGGTGGGGCCGCTCTCACGCTGATTGAAGTATTCCTGCTGTGCCGCTTCATTGGTAAGGTAATCTGCCAGAACCACTGCCCAGCCTGCATTCTCCGAGTAACCATTGACGCCGACAAATTTAAAGCCTGCTACAGAGCCCTGCTGCACCTGCGTATCTCCGATGGTGTAGGTAGGCAGCTTGGTAGCTGCATAACCATCACCGTATACCTTCTGTGCGGTGATCGCATCCCAGGTACCGGAAACACATGCACACAGCTCGCCGGTGGCCAGCTGATTGGACATATCACCGTCTGCAACAGCCATAAAGGAAGCATTTCCTGCAATATTCAGCATCGCCTGTACAACCTGAACGCCGGTATAGCCGTCCGGGCTGGTTCCGTTCCAGTCGATCGCGGTGGTTCCGTCCTCATTCAGGCCAGTGGAAAAACCTGCGCCGTAGAAGAAGGATGCGTTATACCATCCGGAAGCAAAGGTCATGCCCACTTTCTTTCCGTTGGCTTCTGCCGCTGCCAGCAGGCTGTCCCAGGATGCCACATCTTCTTCGGACAGAATGGAGGAATCATAATACAGGAAATATCCATTATCCCCGGCTCTCGGGAAGGCATACAGACTTCCGTCAACAGAAGCTGCTTCAATGGAAGCTTCCACATTTTCGCTCTTTACATCATCCAGAGATCTTCCTGCTACCTGAAGGGCTGCTCCTACTTCTTCCAGATTTGCCAGTGCACCGGCGTTTACCAGGTCATTCAGCTGGTCACTTGCAAAGGAATAAATATCTGCAGCTGCTTCCACATCGGTCAGAATCGTATCCTTCGCAGTGGATTCGGATTCTACACCGATCTGAATATCAAATTTCTGATCCGGATAGGTTTCTTCAAATTTGGATACCAGTTCCTGTAATAACGCCTGATCTTCTTCGGCTCCCCATACAGTCAGTTCAATGGTTTCGCCTTCCGCGCTTACCCAAACAGATGAAGAAAGGGCCATCGCTGCCGCCATCACAGATGCCAGCACTTTTTTATTCAATTTCATAATTCTCTGCCTCCTGATGAAATTTTTTCATGTTTCAGCAACCCGTTGCGCAATCGGTTGTTTATATTTTAAGTATATCCTCTCTTTTTTTCTTTGTCAATTATGCATTATCCAAAAATCGTCTCTCTCATTTTCCATGAATTGCACAAAAAATTGCGCAACTCAAAAGTTTGTTGCGCAATTTCATCCGGATATTTACCATCCACCGCGGATTGGAAAATTGAAACCTTTTTCTATTTCGTAGATTCCCTCAGAATTACCTGATAACCGGAGGGCTGTTCTTCCTCTTCCGGATTCTCGCCCAAAAGCCGCAAAAGCTTTCGGCATGCATTCTTTCCCAGACGGATCGTATCAAATCGAATGCCGGTGATCGGCGGATGATTGTACTCAAGCCGATCGCTCTCGTAAAAGCTGGCAATCTTCAGCTCCTTCGGAATCTGAATCTGCCTTTCCCGAAGGCACTGAAGCGTCAGATCGCAGATAAAATCATCCATGCACAAAATTCCTCCTGCCCTGGCCTCCAGCGCCCGTTCCACCGCTTTTCCAGCCTGAATCCGATTGTCAATATTCATCATAATCAACGATTTTTCAGCCTGAATTCCCAGCTTTTTATGCGCCTCCAGAAATCCCTGATACCGGCTTCTGGTCACTCCATAGGATTCCCTGCCTCCCAAGAGGGCAATTCTGTGAATTCCTTTCATCAGAATTATCTCCGTCAGCTCTTCACAGGCTTCCCGGTTTTCATTATCCACAGAAACCGTATCCGGATCCTCATTGGGTCCGATCACAACAAAGGGAACACCATTTTCCTTCAGATATTTCTGCGCGGCGGACTTTTCCACCGCTCTGCTCAGAATCATGCCATCCACCTTCCGGTTAATCACCATCCTCTGAATCTGGCTCAGATCCTCCCCATTGACCATGGAAATCAGAATGTCATAGTCATTATCCGAAGCCACTTCACAGATTCCGTTCATACAATCCCTGAAAAAAGGAAACTCCGTGGCCTTATAATCCCCGGGAAGAATCAGCCCCAGGTTATACGTTTTCTTCTGGGCCAGTCCCTTTGCCACGGCACTTGGCCGATAATCATGTTCTTCAACAAACCGCTGAACCTTTTCTCTGGTTTCCCTGCTGATGCGTCCTTTCCCCGAAATCGCCCTGGAAACCGTTGTTTTGCTCACCCCAAGCTCTCTGGCCACATCGTCCAGCGTAGTAATCTTTTTTTCCTTCTCCTGCATAAATCTTCCCCATCGTCCGGCAGATATTCCAAATCCGTTTTGATGTCTGCTCATCACCGAATATCTGCTCCGCAGCTAAAAACGCCTGCACTTTTCCGTATAGCATAGCAAATTATGGAAAAGCTGGCAAGTTCTGTTTTATGATGCCAGGGTCAAAAGTCATAAACCACGATGTTGCGCATAAGTGATTTTATGACTGATTGACCCGCCCCAATATGCGGATAAAAGTGGGACGAATGTCCCACGATATCCGAATACTGGGCAGGATTGTGGGAGTGCGAAGCACGGAACAATCCGTATGGCATCTTTTGACCCCAACATCATTTTATGAGCCAAGGGATCCCATGGACATGAGCGAATTGCGAATGTTTTCGTCGATTTTTCCGTGCTTCGCACTCTCAGGCTCCCAGCTTCAGAACCCGAAGAAGCAGAAACCAGCTCAGTCCATAATAGGACAGCACCGCAACCAGATCGTTGATGGTGGTGATCAGCGGACCGGAGGCCACCGCCGGATCAATCCGGATCTTTTTGAAAAACAGAGGGATCAGAGTTCCCACCGCACTGGAAATCACCATGGCCAGAAGGAGGGAAAGACCGATGCAGCCGGATATTCCAAAGGAAACCGGCAGAGCCTTTCCTTTAAAGGCCAGAATATAGAGCCCGATCAGTGCGAAGGAGGAAAAGCCCAGAATCAGGCCGTTGCAAAAGCCCACCCGGACTTCTTTGCCCACAAGTCCCAGCTTCTGACGGGCAGTCAGCGACTCATCCATCAGCACCCGGATGGTGACTGCCAGAGACTGAGTACCCACATTTCCCGCCATGTCCAGAATCAGCGACTGAAAGCACATAATCAGAGTCAGCCGGGAAACAACCTGTT
The DNA here is from genome assembly GCA_034101475.1 of Candidatus Limivivens sp. GTDB lineage: Bacteria > Bacillota > Clostridia > Lachnospirales > Lachnospiraceae > Limivivens. The sequence goes on along the minus strand of JAXEJQ010000161.1, from coordinate 32,736 downwards.
CAAAAACACCCACGACAGAAGAAACCGCCATACCCAGCCCCAAAAGCACCAGCAGCCAGGGAAGACGTTTTTTCATGCTCTCCTTCAGGGGCTCCTTCAGATCCTCCTCCGCCGTCAGACCTGCCAGTTTCGCATAATCCTCTCCCATTTCGTCATCCAGCACCTCAATCACGCTCTGAGAGGTAATCACGCCCAGCAGATGATTGCTGTTATCCAGTACCGGAATGGAATTTTCCGAATAATCCTTCAGTTTTTCGATACAGTCATCAATACTCTCATGGCCGTACACATACGGATAGGAGGTCATAATCAGATCACTCAGCTCCAGCCCGCGCCCTGCCGTAATCAGCTCCCTCAAATCAATGGCTCCGTAAAAGGAACCGGATTCCTCCACAACAAAAATCGTAGAAATGTTGTCATTCTGGGAAGCCTGCTCAATCAATGCAGCCATCGCCTCGCTGACGGATAAATTTTCCCGGATAACGATGCAGTTCGCAGTCATCCGGCTTCCGATTTCCTCTTCATCGTAGGACGCAATCAACGCAATATTTTTTCTGGATTTTTCATCCATGAGTTCAATCAGAAGGCTGCGCTTATCCTTATCAATTTCACGCAGCGCCTCCACCGCCGCATCCGTCTCCATATCCGAAAGAATCGCGGAGGCTTTCTTCAGATCCATTTCCTCCAGATAACGGCTTACCTCATTCTCCTCCATATACTCAAAAATGCCGGAAAGCACCGTTACATCCAGAATACAGTACAGTTTTCTGCGTTCCGCCGCCGTCAGGTGAGGCAGTACCTCTCCGATGTCCTTTTCGTGAAAATCAGCCAGCTGTGCACACAAAACCCTGGGGGAGGCATTTCCCCGGATAATATTCATGATTTCCGTTCCATAATCAGGCATTCTCACAGCGATGCCTTTTTCAAATTTCTTCTCCATCTTCTGAACCTCCTTTTTAAGCCGTAAGACTGCAAAGCGCACCAAAAGAAGACGCGAACCTTGTCCCCATCATAAAATACAATTCTTCTTTTGGAATGCAATGCTGGAACTCTGCAGACAGGACAGAACATGTGATTCAGAAATTTACAGATGCAAAAACAGAGCAGATAAGGAAACTCTGACCTGCGCCCTGCTTCTTTGTCCGCACATGATTCCGCCTGTGCACAAACTTCGCCCATAACTGTCGCCGTTATCCACTCTGTTCACCTCTTTCTTCTATTATGACTCTGAAGCCATCCTTCTCTTTTCAGGACATCCGGCTTCTCTTGTCCATTATAAATGATAAACCCGCTTCTGGCAATGCCGGATTTTACAGAACTCCTCTGGAAACAAAGGACGTTTCCAGAATCTCTTTTTCTGAAGAAACCGCCTGTTTTTCCAGGCTGCGCACTTCCTCCATGGTCTCCGCCACAAAGGCCTCATCCCGGATGGAGGCCAGATTGATTTTCACATTAAACAAAGCTCCCAGCACAGCTGTTCTGGCCATCATCGTGGCCACCAGACCGTCGGTAACCGCCGTGGCATTTCCCTTTGTCACCATGGTTTTCGCATAAGGCAGGATCCGGGCCGCTGCCCTGGCCACCGAAAGCGGAACAGCCACCGCCGCTTTCAGGCCATCCTGCAGGGCCTGAGTCCGTGCAGCCTTTTCCTCCTCTGTATCCTTCGGAAGGGTCAGCGCCTGCATATACAGATCAAAAGATTCACTGTCCCGCCGGATATCTACAAGAAGCTGTTCCCGTACCTGCTTCATCACCGGCATGACAGCCTTCATCTCTTCCTCCACATCTGCGTATTTCTTTTTTCCTGCAGTCAGTCCGGCCACCATTTCTGTCAGGGCAGCCGCCAGAGCTCCCGCCAGGGCGGAAATACTTCCGCCGCCCGGCACCGGCTCGTTGGATGCAGTCTGAGCCGCAAATGCTTCCAGTGTCATTTCTTTCATAATCAGATCCTCCTTCTATAACGCTTCTTTGATAATAATCTTTCTATAACGCTCCTTTGATAATGATCTTTCGATAACGTTCCTTCAATAACGATGTTCCTCTTTGGAACATATTCTCTGAAATCTCCGTCCTTCTATCGTTCCAGAACAATTTCACCTTTTTTGATTACTTTTTCCACCAGATTCATACAGGTATGATACGGCAGATAATGGATGGACGGATATTTCAGAATCACGAGATCCGCCTGTTTCCCCACTTCCAGGCTTCCCACCTGCTTTTCACGCCCGATGGCTGCTGCCCCGTTGATGGTCAGCGCCGTAATCACTTCCTCAATGGAAAGCTTCATGTGAATGCAGGCCAGCGCAATCAGCAGTGGGATGGAATTGGTAAAGCAGCTTCCGGGATTCAGATCCGAAGCCAGCGCCACGGCACATCCCTGATCAATCATCCGGCGGCCTCTGGCAAATTCTTCCTTCAGGCAGAAGGCTGTGGCCGGGAGCAGCGTGGCAATCACGCCCTTCTCCGCCATTTGGGAGATTCCCTCCTCCGAAGCCTTCAGCAGATGATCCGCTGAAACAGCCCCCACTCTGGCTGCCAGCTCGGCCCCGCCCAGGGAAACCATCTCATCCGCATGGATTTTCAGAGCAAAGCCCATCTCTCTGGCGCGATTCAGATAATACTCGGAATCTTCAATGCTAAAAACATTTTTTTCCGTAAAAATATCCGCAAAATCAGCCAGCCCTTCCTCTTTCACAACAGGCATAACCTCGTTCAGCATTTCATCCAGAAATTCCCGCTCCCGCCCCTTGTATTCAGGCAGAACGCTGTGAGGCCCGAGGAAGGTGGTCACAATCTCCACCGGCTGAATCTTCTCCAGCTTTTTCATGGCCCGGAGCATCCGAAGCTCAGTCTCCCGGTCCAGTCCGTATCCGCTTTTCCCTTCCACGGTGGTCACGCCGAATTCCAGCATGGTCTTCAGCCGTTCCCGCCCTGCCTCCATCAGTTCCTCCTCGGAAGCTGCTCTGGTGGCCGTTACGGTGGCGTTGATCCCCCCGCCCCGTTCCATAATGGACAGATACGTATCTCCCTTTAGACGCCAGGAAAACTCTTCCGCCCGGTAGCCGCCGAAAATAAAATGGGTATGGCTGTCCACAAAACCGGGAAGAACCGCCTTCCCGGAAGCATCCAGCATTTCATATTCCGAAGGATCAATCTCTTTCAGCAGCTCCTCTGTGGTTCCCACACCGGCAATCACACCATCATGCACCAGCAGTGCACCGTCTTCGATGAGGCCGATCTGCCCCATCTCTTTTCCCACTTTCGGAGCGGCACCCCTGCAGGTCACCAGCTCCGATGCGTGGCAGATTAAAAGCTTTTTCATCTTTCCACATCCTTACATACACGTTCAATCAGTTCATCGCTTGCAATATACGGCATGGTAATATGATCACTGCCCGCACGCATTTTGTTGTATTCCGCAACCGTCTCAATGGAATGCTCGCATCTGCCCCAGCTTCTTCTGGATACGCCGATCATGGTATCCCAGGGCATGGCAGCCTTCAGGATTTCATCCACGCGCTCACTGCCGTCCAGCACCATACCGAAACCGCCGTTGATAGCCTTGCTGATGCCCACTCCGCCGCCGTTATGCAGAGCCACCAGGCTCATTCCTCTGGCTGCGTTTCCTGCGTAACACTGAATCGCCATATCCGCAGTGATATTGCTGCCGTCATAAATATTGGAAGTCTCCCGGTAAGGAGAATCGGTTCCTCCGGTATCATGATGGTCGCGCCCCAGCATAACCGGGCCGATTTCCCCATTGCGAACCATTTCGTTGAATTTCAGGGCAATATTTCTGCGTCCCATGGCATCCTGGTAAAGAATCCGGCACTGAGTTCCCACAACCAGTTTGTTCTTTTCCGCATCCCGGATCCAGATGTAGTTGTCGCGATCCTGACCTCTCCGGTTCGGATCAATGCAGCTCATGGCCGCCTCATCTGTTTTATGCAGATCCTCCGGCTTTCCGCTCAGGCAGCACCAGCGGAAGGGTCCGTATCCGTAATCAAACAGCTCCGGTCCCAGAATGTCCTCCACATAGGACGGGAAGATAAAGCCTTCGCTGGTATCCACACCGTTCTTCGCAATATCCTTCGCTCCGGCATCAAATACGGCTTTCATAAAGGAATTTCCGTAATCAAAGAAATAAGTGCCCCGCTCTGTCAGTGTCCTGATCAGATGATAATGTTTCACCAGAGACTGGTTAACCAGTTCACAGAACTTTTCCTTATCATTCGCCAGCATCTCCGTCCGCTGGGCGAAGGTCAGGCCCTGGGGACAGTAACCGCCGTCATAGGGTACATGACAGGAAGTCTGATCCGAAAGCAGATCGATTTTAATGCTGTGATCCACTGCATACTGGAGCAGATCCACAATGTTTCCATGATAAGCGATGGAAATCCGTTCCTTTTTCTCCTGGTATTCTTTTGCCCAGGCAAAGGCCTCCTCCATACTGTCTGTCACTCTGGAAACCCAGCCCTGGCTGTGCCTGGTCTCAATCCGGGAAGCATCCACCTCCGCGATGATTCCCACGCCGTTTGCGATTTCGATGGCTTTGGGCTGCGCGCCGCTCATACCTCCAAGACCTGAGGTCACAAACAGACGTCCCGTCAGATCCCCGTCTGCCGGAATGCCCAGCTTCAGACGTCCTGCGTTCAGAAGCGTATTGAAGGTACCATGAACAATCCCCTGAGGACCGATGTACATCCAGCCTCCTGCCGTCATCTGTCCGTAGGAAGAGCAGCCCATGGCTGTGGCTTTCGCCCAGTCATGAGGATTATCGAACATTCCCACCATCAGACCGTTGGTAATGACCACCCGGGGACTGGTTTTATGAGATTTGAACAGGCCCATGGGATGGCCGGACATCATGACAAGGGTCTGCTCATCCGTCAGTTGCTCCAGATACTTTTTAATCAGCTGATACTGCATCCAGTTCTGACATACCTGGCCGGTCTCACCGTAGGTTACCAGTTCGTAAGGATACAGTGCCACATCATGATCCAGGTTATTATCAATCATGACCTGAAATGCTTTTCCCTCAATGCAGTTTCCCCGGTACTCCTCAATGGGTTTTCCGTAAATCCGTTCCTTCGGCATGAAACGGTAGCCGTAAATTCGTCCTCTGGTCAGCAATTCCTCCAGGAATTCCGGCGCAAGCTGCTCATGAAGCTCCTCCGGCACGTAACGGAGGGCATTTTTCAGTGCCAGCTTGATCTCTCTCTTATTCAAAGTCAGTTCTCTCTTGGGTGCACGTCGGATTCCCTCTTTGAATACCGGATATTCCGGCAGCACGGGATCCAGCTTAATGGTCATAGCCTGGCCGATCTCAAAGTTATTCATCGTATCCTCTCCTTTACTTTCTTTTAACAGTATCCTTTCTTTTATCAGTAATCTTTCTGTTTGCAATTACCTTTTCTTTTATGTCTTGATGCCAGGACCCATAGACATGAAAATCCATGCAGACACGGATTTTTATGTCCATTTGTCCCTTGGCTCATCATATCATATCAGGTGTCAAAAAAACGTCAATATTTTCCGAAACAATTTACAGAATTCGCCAGGGATCCTGCATTCCCTGTTCCTCCAGACAGCAGCTTTCGATAGAATGGCGCACCATATCACTGATGGCCTGATCGGTATAGAAAGCCATATGAGGCGTCACAACCACATTTGGGAAGCCCCGCAGAATGTACAGCTCCCGCTTGCTCAGAATATCAGACTTCCGGTCGAAATAATACATGCCGAATTCATCCTCAATGACATCCAGACCGACCGCTCCGATCTTCCCACTCTCGATTCCTGCAATCAGTGCCTGGGTATCAATCAGCCCTCCTCTGGCTGTATTCACTATCACAACGCCGTCCTTCATCTGCCCAATGGCTTTTGCATCAATCATGTGGGTATTTTCCGGAGTCAGGGGCATATGCAGAGTAATCAGGTCACATTTCTGATAAATCTCTTCCAACGGCACATATTCTGCCATTTCCCGGACGCTTTCCTTCTCGTACAGATCATGGGCATAGATCCGGCAGCCGAAACCGCTCAGATCCCGGATAACCGTTTCCCCGATTTTACCGGTTCCGATTACACCCACAGTAAAATTGTGAAGCTCCCGGCCCTGAATCCCCGGCAGGGAAAAATCATTCATTTCCGCCCGCTGCATGATCCGTTTCATCTTCCGGATGGACATCAGCATCAGCATCACCGTATAGTCCGCCACGCAGCATGGAGAATAGGTGGCGTTTCCCACATGCATCCCCAGTTCCTTCGCCTTCTCAAGGTCAATATGATCGTAACCGATAGTCCTGGTCGAAATCATCCGGACTCCCAGTTCATGAAAACGCTCCACCAGCGCTGCATCCACCTTTGTGGTAATCACGCTGATGGCCGGATATCCTTCTGCCAGATAAGCATTTTCCAGGGTAGGTGCATCCCGGCAGATTCCCAGCTCCACCTGATATTCTTTGCTGAATTTTTCAAAAAACGAAGCTTCATCAAAATCCCGGTAGCTGTATACAAAAATTTTCATAATTGCCTCCTCACTTCCTTTTTCCATCAGTATATCACAAATTCTGAAACATGGATCAAATTTCCAAAAGGATTTGCTTATCAGGTTCATTTGCCAGGCAGCTCATTTTGTGGTACACTGTCAGAAACCATTTGTTACCAAAGATCAGGAGGAATTATTTTGACCATTCAAAGCCAGAGCATTCTGCATGAACTTCCTTTTTCCATTACTCCCATGGACGAGATCGGGGGCTTTCCCGTCCGTCCGGGACTTTTTGACGTAAACGGCGCCATGGCCCTGCCAAACGGCGTAAATTTTACGCTGCATACCCACGGAGGGATTTCCTGTGAGCTTCTGCTGTTTCGCCGGGGCGAGGAGGAACCCTTTGCCGTTCTGCCTTTTCCAAAGGCCTATCGGATCGGCGATGTTTATTCCATGATTGTCATCGGCCTGGACATTGAATCCTTTGAATATGCCTATCGCATTGACGGTCCCTACCAGCCGGAAAAAGGCCTTCTTTTCGATAAAAAAGCCGTTCTGCTGGATCCCTACGCCAAGGCAGTTGCGGGGCAGCGGATCTGGGGTGAGAAAAAGACCGGTTCCTACCATGCCCGGGTAGTAAAAGACACCTTTGACTGGGGCGATATGCCGCAGTCCTCCCGAACCATGAGCGATCTGGTCATTTATGAGCTGCATGTGCGCGGTTTTACCTATCATCCTTCCTCAGGTGTCCGCCACAGAGGGACTTTCGACGGACTCCGTGAGAAGATCCCCTATCTGAAAGAGCTGGGAATCAACGCAGTGGAACTGATGCCGATTTTCGAATTTGATGAAACCGTAAACTCCAGGGAAGTAAACGGTCAGCGGCTTCTGGAATACTGGGGCTACAATACGGTGAGCTTTTTCTCCCCGAATTCCAGCTATGCTTCCAGCACAGAATACAACCGGGAAGGAACGGAACTGAAAAAGCTGATTCGCGAATTCCACGAAAACGGAATCGAAGTAATTCTGGACGTGGTATTCAACCACACGGCGGAAGGAAATGAGCAGGGAACCACTTTCTGCTTTAAGGGATTTGACAATAAAGTGTACTACATGCTGACTCCCGAAGGAAATTATTACAATTTCAGCGGCTGCGGAAATACGCTGAACTGCAACCACCCCATTGTCCGCCAGATGATTCTGGAATGTCTGCGTTACTGGACCATCAACTACCGGGTGGACGGCTTTCGCTTTGATCTGGCCAGTATTCTCGGGCGCCATGAGGACGGCACGCCCCTGAACAATCCGCCTCTTCTGGAAATTCTTGCCTCTGACCCGGTTCTGCGCAATGTAAAGCTGATTGCGGAAGCCTGGGATGCCGGCGGACTGTATCAGGTCGGAAGCTTTCCCGCCAGCAAGCGCTGGGCGGAATGGAACGGACGATACCGGGATTCTCTGCGCGCCTTTCTGAAGGGAGACAACTGGCATGCCTGGGATGCAGCCTGGAGTATTTCCGGTTCCGGTGACCTTTACGGCGGGTTTTATTCGGATCACAACGATAATTACGCGGGATATAACTCCTGCGTCAATTTTCTGACCTGCCACGACGGGTTTACACTGTATGACCTTTATTCCTACAATGACAAGCACAATGAAAGCAACGGCTGGAACAATCTGGATGGATCCAATGACAACCGCAGCTGGAACTGCGGAGCAGAAGGGGAGACATCGGATGCCGGGGTACTTTCCCTGCGATTCCGGATGATCCGCAACGCCTGCGCTGTTCTGATGTGCAGCCGGGGAACTCCCATGTTCCTGGCCGGGGATGAATTCGGAAATACGCAGTACGGGAACAATAACAGCTATTGCCAGGACAATGAGATCTCCTGGCTGGACTGGTCTCTTCTGGATAAAAACCGGGACCTCTTCGAATTTTTCAAATTTATGATCCATTACCGTCACAGCCATCCGGTAATCCGGAAAAAGCTGCCGAACGCCGTCTGCGGCATGGATCCCCTTCATACCCATGATGCCCGGACGGAAAACACGGACATTCCCCGGGATGCCCGGACTCTGGCTGTCAGCTTTGCTGGCTATAACCGGGAAACCGGCAGGGACGACCTGGTCTATGTGGCTGTCAACACCTTCTGGGAAGACGTCACCATCACCCTTCCGGATCTGAAGCGGCGGGGCTGCTGGTTTTTAAGTGTGAATACTTCCGGTGACGGTCAGGGACGCTTTTTCTATCCGGAGGGTCAGGAACCGCGGATTGACCGGGAATTTCTCATGCGGCCCAGGTCTGTGGCGGTGTTTACGGGGAAAACCTTTTGAGAGTTGGGAGCCGGGATGGCGGATCTGCGGATATCCGAATAATGGGCAGGATTGTGGGCGTGCGAAGCACGGAAAAATCGACAGAAGGCTCATTTGTCGGATAACTCATAGGATAATGGGATGTTAAAATATTGGGATATTAAAATATTGGGATGTTCAGATATTGGGATGTTCAGATATTGAGATGCTCAAAATGTTAAAGGCAGATTGTGTGAGAAGATTCTGGTGCCGGTGTGAGGGCAGGTGCAGATTTGTACAAACAGATTTTTTAGAAGGGACAACCTGGCGATCTCAGCGCAGACACGTTGATTTTTGAGATTTCCTGCGCCGCTTATCGCCGGGGATTTTGCCTCCATCAAACCGTGGTCGGACAAAATCCCCGTCGCTATGCTCGGAAATCTTTCAAAAATCTGCCTATCGTCTGCTTCTGAGATCATCCAGGCCGCCCTCTCCAAAATCTTGTTTGTACAAATTTCTGCACCCTTATTTTCATGAGCCAGGGGACAAATGGACATGAAAATCCGTGCTTCATGGATTTTCATGTCTATGGGGGCCCGGAAAACATGAGCAAGCAGCCATTTTTCGCAGAAAAATGAGCGAATTGCGAATGTTTTCATCAAGGGCTGCGTTTTTGAGCTGAGCAATCGGAAAAGCAGACAAATGCTTGGTGCAGTTATTTTCGAAACGATATACTCGCCTTCAGCAGTTCCGCATTATACTTTTCATACTCATTCAGCATTTCCACAGAAAAATCTGTTTCTGCAATCCTTCCATAATACCATGGCTTTTCTTCGAAAAATTCCTGCAGCTCTCTGGACTCAAAAAGGCATCCCCTGCGCGCGTAAATTTCTTTTTCCGCATAATAGGCAACTCTGACAGATAAGCTGTTCACTTCCTCATCCGTCAGACGTCGGATCGCACTTTCCTGAAAAATAAAATCTCGTTCCAGGTAATCTGAATCAGAAGCGGGATCTGAATTCGATTCCGCCGAAATAATAAGTGTCTCTTCTGTTGTCACCGGAAACAATTCCTTGGTTTTTACCAGGTGGATATCATATCCCGGCTGATCAAGCTGATAACCGTCTGACCGGATTGCGAACTCACACTCTACAAGCAGCTGCAGATTTTGCACTTCATACGTGTTAAATACGGTATCCGAAAAATTCTCCGGCGCAACCGTTCCCCGATACCAGCTTTTGGAATTGAAATAGTCCTGTAGTTCCTGAGAAAGAAAACGTCTGCCGTGCCGTGCATAAATTTCATTTTTTGCGTAACAGATGGCCTGAAGGGAAAGAGCCTCTACTTCACTTCTGTCCAGATATCGTCTGGCAACATCAGGAAAAATATACTCACTGTCAATCGGCGCCGTTGCCCGTAGTTCTTCTGCGGAAAATACTCCTATCTCCGTTTCCCACACAGATTCTGCTTCGACTTCTGTTATCGGTTCGGACTCTATTTCCGGTATCGACTCTGACTCTGCTTCCGATTCACTCTCGCTTTCCGTCTCTGTCTCCGTTTCCAGCTCAGGCTCGCTTTCGCTCTCTGGCTCTGACTCCGATTCACTCTCGCTTTCACTCTCTGGCTCTGGTTCCGGCTCAGGCTCGTTTTCACTCTCTGGCTCTGGTTCCAGCTCGGACTCACTTTCGCCCTTTGACTTCGGCATCAGTTCAAACCTTTTTTCGCTCTCTGGTTCCGGGAGCGGTTCGGACTCGCTTTCACTTTCTGGCTCTGAGAGCAGTTCGGACTCGCTTTCACTTTCTGGCTCTGAGAGCGGTTCGGACTCGCTTTCACTCTCTGGCTCTGAGAGCGGTTCGGACTCGCTTTCACTCTCTGTCTCCGTGAGCGGTTCGGACTCGCTTTCACTCTCTGTCTCCGGGAGCGGTTCGGACTCGCTTTCACTCTCTGGCTCCGGGAGCGGTTCGGACTCGCTTTCGCTCTCTGGCTCCGGGAGCGGTTCGGACTCGCTTTCACTCTCCGGCTCTCGCTCTCCGGCAAGGAACCGTTCTACTGGTTCATAACTGAAACCGTCCTGATCCGGCAGGTAAGGGTCTTTCTCTGTCTTTTCTCTGAGCAATGTAAGGTTTGCCAGCTCGAATTCATTCAAATACTCATCCTCATATTCCTCTTCTTCCACAAATCCAAAATACCAGCCCTGTTTTTCAAAAAAACCCATCAGCTCTTCCGACTGAAAAATCACTCCGTGACGCGCGTAAATCTCATACTCCGCATATGCCAGCACCTGAGGCGACATTCCTTCCAGCTCATCTTCTGTCAGAAAACTGCTGTCGCTTTCCGGCAGAATATATTCCTGAAGCTCCGGTGTCTCTGCCGGGAAAAGATCCTCCTGCGCTCCTGCCGAAATATTACTCCAGGTCAGCATTCCCACTGCTGCCCCCATCGCCAATATCTGCTTTCTTCGTATCGACCATTTCATCATAGTCCCTCCTGCTTATGCAGCCACGCCATCACGATTTTACCGGCTGCTTCTTAACTTCTGAACCAAAATCTCCGGTAACAGTCCTTTCATTCAGCGAAAATGGGAGAATTGTTCATAAAGCACTTCTCTCAATTTCGCACAGTACACTCTGTTTTCATGAAAAGTTCAAACTGTTACGCTTCATAAATCCAGTATAAAAGATTTTCTGTCAAAATGCAATTCTGTTCTGAATTTGTTCCCGGATCACCTTGTACAGCTGAATCACGGCTGTCGGAAGAAATGCCAGCAGACAAATCCAGCCGATCTGGCTCCCTGTCAGAGTGGAAACTTCAAAAAGTCTCTGCAGACCTGGAACAAAAATTACCAGGCCCAGCAGTACAATTCCCGCCGCGAAGGCTCCCAGGCTGTACCAGTTGCTCTTGAAACCTATCCGAAAGATGGAGTGGGTACTTCGGCAGTTAAATCCGTGAAACAGTCTGGCCAGTGTCAAAGTGGCAAAAGCCATGGTGCTGGCCGTCGCCGCATCCACCTTCAGTCCCATATGAAACGCTGCCATGGAAGCTGCCGCAATCAATGCGCCCTGGACCAGGAGCTGTACCAGAAAACTTCTGGTCAGAATCCCTTCTTTGGGATCTCTGGGTTTTTGAGAAAGCAGGTCCTTTTCTGCCGGTTCCATTCCGATGGCAATGGCCGGAAGAGAATCCGTCAGCAGATTGATAAACAGCAGATGGACCGGCGCAAAGGGCATGGGAAGCGCTCCAATGGATGTATACAATACTGCAAGGATTCCCGCCATATTCCCGGAAAGCAGAAACTGGATGGCATTTTTGATATTCCGGTACACATTTCTGCCGTTTGCCACTGCCTTAATGATCGTGGCAAAATTGTCATCTGTCAGAATCATGGACGCCGCGTCTTTGGAAACCTCTGTTCCCGTGATCCCCATAGCCACACCGATATCTGCTTTCTTCAAAGCAGGGGCATCGTTGACGCCGTCTCCGGTCATGGCTGTGATACAGCCCTTTCGCTGCCATGCGTCCACGATCCGGATTTTGTTTTCCGGGGAAACCCGGGCATAAACAGAAATTCTCTCCACCTTTTCATCCAGTTCTTCATCCGTCATGGCATCCAGCTCCGTACCTGTATAGGCCAGATCTCCTTCCTGGAAAATGCCGATCTGCTTTGCAATGGCGGTGGCTGTAATCTTATGATCACCGGTAATCATCACCGGACGGATTCCTGCGCGTTTCGCGTCCGCTACCGCGGCCACAGACTCTTCCCGCGGCGGATCCACCATGGAAACCAGACCCAGAAATGTAAAGCCAAATTCATTATCCGGTTCAAGATCAAATTCCTTTTCCACTTCCCGGTATCCAAAGGCCAGTACACGCAGACCATTTCTGGAAAATTCCAGGTTTTTCTGAAGAATTTCTTCTTTATCCGCTTCCGTAATCCTGCGCACACCCTCATTGGTACGGATACGCTCCGTACGCTCCAGGAGCTCATCCAGAGCACCTTTGGTCAGAATCGTGGATACCCCGTGCAGATCATATTTCGTGCTCATCAGCTTTCGGTCTGAGTCAAAGGGAATTTCATCCAGACGCGGCATCATATCACGCATCAGTTCTTCATCCAGCGTTACTTTTCTGGCCATATCCAGAAGAGCATATTCTGTAGGATCCCCGATCCCCCTGCCATCCACAATGGCCGAATCATTCGTCAGAATCGCATCATACAGAATATAGCGATGGAGCTGGTTGTGCAGATCCAGCTGCTCCGGATTCAGGGTTTCGCCGCCGATATAAATCTGCTGAACCGTCATTTTATTCTGGGTCAGAGTACCCGTCTTATCCGAGCAGATCACCGATACGCATCCCAGGCTCTCAACGGCCTTCAGATCCTTGATAATGGCATGCTCCTTTGCCATTTTCTGTGTTCCCATGGCCTGAACAATGGTTACAATGGAGCTCAGTGCTTCCGGAATCGCCGCCACCGCAAGAGCCACAGCAAACATCAGGGAATCCAGAATCGCCATTTTCCGGTAAAGGCTCAGTCCAAACACCAGAACACAGATTCCCATAATCACAATGGCAAGCTTCTGGCTGAACTGATCCAGACTGATCTGGAGAGGTGTTTTCTTCTCCTTCGTCGCGTTCATCAGGCTGGCAATTTTTCCGATTTCCGTGTCCATTCCGGTTCCGGTGACAAGAACCATGGCCCGTCCATAGGTAACCAGGCTGCCGGAATAAACCATATTTGTGCGGTCTGCCAGAGCCGCTTCTCCCGGGATCACCTTGTCCTGCTTTTCCACATTGGTGGATTCTCCGGTCAGAGAGCTCTCATTTACCTGCAGGGAATAATTGTTCAGGATTCGCCCGTCTGCTGCCACCAGATCACCGGCCTCCAGAAGAAGGATATCCCCGGGAACCACTTTTTTCGCCTCAATTTCAACCTTCTGTCCATCCCTGATCACCTTGGCACTGGGGGATGACAGGGATTTCAGACTGGCCAGAGATTTTTCTGCCTTCTGATGCTGAACAGTTCCCAGAACCGCATTCAGGATAATCACAGCAATAATCACAATGGTACTCTCGGTGTTTCCGGAAAGCATGGAAATCACTGCCGCGATGATCAGAATAATCACCAGCAGATCCCGGAATTGCTCCAGAAATACTTCCAGAGCGGACTTCCGTTTTCCCTCTTCCAGGACATTCTCTCCCTTTTCCTTCAAAAGTGCTTCCGCCTTGACCGTGGACCAGCCGGAACTGGTCGTTTTCATTTCATCCAGGCATTCACTGCCTGTCCGCTGATACCATTCTTTCATAAAAACTGCTCCTTTCCTGTATTATAAATTACAATCCGTTCTGCAAACAGCCGCGATTCACTTCACTTCCATTTTTCCCTGATTCGGATAAAAAAAGACTCTCCATGGCCTACTTCAGATGTACTAGTCTGAAATAAATCATGAAAAGTCTCATAACCTGTACTCAGGTATGCACCACCAGACTGAATCAGCCGCGATTGTTGACGATGCATTTCTATTACTCCCTTTTCGTACTGCTGGTGCAGCGGGATATTCATTTATGTTTTCAGAGTATAACCCGATTTTTCTCTCTTGTCAACCCTGGTTTTTCAAAACTTCTCCCGGCTGAACATCCCCTTATTCCACTTTTTCGATGGTTACCTGCGGCAGAATTCGCTCCATATCCTCCCTGCAGAAGCTTCCGGTCTGCATGGTCAGGGCATTGGCCGCGGAAACCGCAATGGCATACCGGAGCATTTCTTCCACCGAGTACTTTCTGGCAAATCCCACCGCAAAAGCTGCTGTCATGGAATCGCCGCAGCCCACCGTATTGACCACCGAAATCCTGGGCGGACGTCCGTGATAAACGCCTTCCTCCGTCACTACCAGAGCGCCGTCACTGCCCAGAGAAACCACCACCACTTCGATTCCCATGGCATGAAGCTTTTTAGCGCCTGCCAGGATTTCCTCCCGGTTCGTCACAGGAACGCCCAGAAGCATTTCGATCTCATCGTCATTGGGCTTAATCATAGTTGGAAGCGCCTGGATCCCGTCCTCCAGAAGCTTTCCGCTGGTATCCAGAATTACCTTTTTTCCCGCAGCCTTGACTTTTCCGATCAGTCTGCCATACATATCCGCCGGAATCCCCTTCTGCATGCTTCCGGAAATCGTCACAACATCGCTCTCTTCCACAATGGAATCAAATTCCCGAAGAAATTTCTCCACATCACCTTCCTCCACCGGCTCCCCGGGCTCCAGAAATTCCGTGGAGCTGCCGTCCGCCGCCAGAATATTGATGCAAGAACGCGTCTCTCCTTTCGTGTGCACAAACCGGTTGGGCACAGACGCCTCATTCAGCATATCCTCCACATAGGCTCCGGCATGTCCGCCGACAAAACCTGCCGCCGTCACTTCCTCACCGCAGAGCTTCACCACCTTGGCCACATTCAGCCCCTTTCCCCCGGCAGTATTCGAGCAGGTTTTCACACGCATAACCTCACCCTTTGTCAGAGTATCCACCACATATGCCTTATCAATCGCCACATTCAGTGTAACCGTCGTAATCATCTCAAGACCTCCCATTTTCACAATGTATCAGAACTACGTTCATTCTAACACAAACAGCCCCGATTTCCAACAGAAATCAGGGCTGAAACATTATTTTGCAACTGTTCAGATTCAGGCAGAATTTCATAAGCAGATGCAAAATGCTTTTCAAAAAAGCCAGAGTCCGGCAGCCACAGCCGCGTTTACAAAAATCAGGAAAAGAAAATCCCTGGCTTTAACTGTCGTGGTCTGATAAAAGGTTCGTTTTCCGTCTCCGTCAAATCCTTTGGATTCCATGGCCATGGCTACATTTTCGGACCAGCGGATGGCATTTACCATGGTGGCAAACAAGGGCTTCATAGAAAGCGGACCCACATGGATTCCTCTTGCCCGGTAGGCCATTTTCGCGTTTTTGTATTCAGAACCGATATGAGGCATCAGATGGAAGGCTGCCAGAATCCCATAGGCGAATTTCGGCTTCAGTCCGCACTGGTGCATCAGGCTCTGAATAAACAGCTCTGAATCCGTTGTCAGGGAAAAGAGAATTCCCAGCATGGCAAAAGCCAGCACTCTGGTGGAAAGCTGCAGAGCATTGTACAGAGACAGGCTCTCATTCATGGCCACCTGAAAATTTTCACTTTCTTCCACGATTCCGCTCCCTCCAGTGGAATGGAGCAGCCCGGCCATAAACAGACTGGCTGCCGCCAGAAATGCAGGAATCAAAACTTTCATCATGGTTTTGGGCTTTGCCCTGGAAAAGAGAGCCAGAAAAATCAGACTGCAGGCACACACACCCACATTCAGCGGAATCGAATAGGAGAATGCCAGAATCAGACCCGCTGCCAGCACAGTGACTGCCTTGTAAAAAGGATTCAGACTTTCCATAAAGGGAATTTCACGGTTTCTCATGGTATCCCTCCCCCTTATCCTCCGTCAGCCTCTGATTTCGCAGGCGGTAAATCTTATCTGCATACCGAAGAGCCAGCTTTTCATCATGCGTGGTAAAAATCACCGTCAGTCCCTCCTCTTCCACCTTTTTCATCAGCTGCTGCATAATAGCCCGGGTGGAACGGTCATCCTGTCCATAGGTAGGTTCATCCAGCAGCAGAACCTTCTGTCTGCCGGACAGCACGGCCAAAACCGCCAGACGGCGCTGTTGTCCCTGGCTCAGCATGTACGGCGAATACTTCCGGTAATGTTCCAGACCGTAATCGGTCAGACTGTTCAGCACACGCCTGTCCATTTCCTCCTCGGAAAGCTTCGGTGACCATCTGCGGATGCTGACCGCCACCTCCTCCCGGACATTTGAGGTCAGGAACTGATTCCCGGGATTCTGAAATACGATTCCCAGATTTGCAAACAGCTCCTTCTTTTTCATTCCGGAAAGCTCCTGAAGGCCTTCTCCAAAATCAAAGCAAATGCTTCCTTCATAGGGCTTCTGTTTCAGCAGCACCTGGAAAAGAGTGGTTTTTCCGGCTCCGGAGGAGCCCAGAAGGGCTGTCACCTTCCCCATGGGAAAACTGGCCTGTGCCTCCAGTATCCAGGGCTTTACTGAAGTATCCTTCAATACAAGGGCCGGCCTCGCATTCTGAGGAGAAGGTTCTTTCCGGATGGCCGGTTCCGGATAGGAAAGGCCCTGCTCCGAAAACAGCTTCCGATAATCCGGCAGATTCTCTTTGCGGATTCCGCGTTCCAGGATCCGTCCGCCCTCACCCAGTACCAGAATCTCATCTGCAGCATCCAGCCACAAATCCAGCCGATGATCAATGGCAATCACCGTCAGCCCCCGTTCCTTCTGAATCTTCACCAGCATTTCAATAATTCCCCTGGCAGAATCTTCATCCAGATTGGCAAAAGGCTCGTCCAGCAGAACACCCCTGGACTCCAGCAGAAACAGGCAGGCCAGTGCCGCTTTTTGCTTTTCCCCACCGGACAGGGTATAGAGCTTTCGGTCCAGCATGGATTCCATGTGAAGCTTTTGGGCCCAATACTCAATCCGGTCATCCATTTCTTCCTTTGGTACGGAAATGTTCTCCAGACAGAAACGCATTTCCTTGCGCAGCGTATCCATGCAGAACTGCAGATCCGGATTCTGGAACATCAGAGAGAGACTGGCCGTCCGCTCCGCAGGCGCATGCTCCTTCAGCTCTTTTCCCTCCAGCACGATCCTGCCGGACTTCAGGAAACCGCCGTTTTCCGGATACAGCCCGGCCAATACCACCGACAGAGTGCTTTTCCCACAGCCGCTGTTCCCAATGAGCACCGTTATTCCTCCGTTTTTAACCTGAATGGCTGCATTCTCCAGAATGTTCCGTTTCGCCTTTTCAAAATAGCAGAACGTCACCTTCTCCGCCTCCAGAAAGCTCTGTTTTTCTTTCATAAATATCCCGTTTCCTTTCCTTCAGGCAGAAAACGTCTTATCCGTCTTCAGTCCTCAAAATCATTGTACTGCTGGCCGATGGCATAGCCTTTCATAACACCGGCTTTTGCCAGACCATCCGCCAGAGCCTTGGTAATCAGGCCGAATACCATACCACTGACCATACGGATCAGAAACATGACAACAACCAGCCAGAGATCCAGTTTGTAATAGGCAGAAGTATAAGTATTCCAGATGAAGCTGAAAACAACCGTCACCGCAGAAGAAACGAGAACCGCTTTTCCATTGAATTTCTTATACCTGAATGCCGCAAAACCAAGCTCCGTTCCCAGGCCCTGTACAAACCCTGTCACAAAAACACGGGGACCAAACATGTTTCCCATCAGAACCTCCAGCAGCGCAGCCAGCATTTCTGCCACAATCCCCACGCCCGGTTTCCGGATTACATAAACGGCAAAAATTCCCGCCATAAACCACACGCCATAAATCGGCTCATAACCTGCTGCACCCAGGCCAAAAGGCGTCATTGCCGTACAGAGAGCGGTACCCGCATATACCATTCCCAGGTATAAAAAAGAAAACAGTACACCGGTAACTCCAACCATCAGAATATCTTTTAATTTCCACTCAAATTTCATTTCTTTTTCCTCCATCCATTTATTCAGCTGTCGGGCTGTTGACACTCATGGTAATTTCCAGCACATAGTGACTCAGATTTTTGTTTCCATACGCAGTCGCCTTGTCAAAAAAGGCAAACAGATCCTGCACATCGCCCTCCAGAACGGAAACATAATGGGCAGAATGACTGTAAACGCCCTCATCGATGGCCATATTCACCACATTCGCAATGTATTCCATATAGTTGGACACTCCCATGGGATACATGGAAAATTTGCAGGATACCGGAAAATGAATCTCACGGATCTCCGGTTCATTCAGCCGCACATCATCCTCCGCCAGAAATGCCTCCGCATCCGTATCTCCCGGACACCCCTTGGAAACGGTGGCTTCCATGGTCATATGAACGCCTTTCCGGTAGGCATGGACAAAGCACGCTTTCAGTCCATCCAGTACATGAATGCGTTTCCCACGGTAAACCGTCGACAGTTTATCTGTCTGCTTCCAGAATTTCTCCGTGTGAACTTTCCCCACAGCTCCCAATATGATATCGATAAACTGGTCAGACATGGGAGAAAGGGAAAACCGGCATCCGGTGATTTCCCTGCTGGCGCCGCAGGTCCCGCAGCCGCAGCTTCCATAGGTCACATAAGGTTTCTTTTCTTTCTGGGACATAATAATAAGCCTCCTGTTTCTTCCAGGAGACTGCAGTTTCACACCGAAATCTTTCCTCCCTACGCCGGCATTATCCGGATCAGGTGAAAAGGGTCAGACATATCATGTCAATCTCAGCTGTAACTACAGCACCCCTGGAAATTAATTCTGATCTATACAATTTTTACAAGGTTGTATTATAATACAGAAAAAGCCAAAATGCAACCTGAAATGCATCCCATTTGCCGAAACGCTAAATAAAAAAGTAAATTCACCCTTTGACTGAAGCAAACAGGGACTGTAAAAAAACAGTCGTCAAAACGTAAAAATACCACCTATTTCAGGTGGTATTTTCTAATCCGAAAACTTTGAAAAACCTTTTAAATAAAGGCTTTTAAAGACAAGCTCCCGGCCGGATTCGAACCGGCGACCTACGCATTACGAATGCGTTGCTCTACCAGCTGAGCCACGGAAGCCTGTTCAACAGATCACTGCCGACTCAGCTATTATATCTTCTTTTCTTATTTTTTGCAAGCATTTTTTTCATTTTTTTCTCACAGGACTAAAAAAAATAACTGGCTCTCAGAAAATGCCCCAGACAAAAATCAAACAGATCAGCCAATCTCACGAATACTGACCGGATCCTTGCCTGAGGCACTTCCGGTATGATGGATTCTCAGTTATTTCACTGCAATTTTCACAGTCTTTGTCGCTTCTTTATAGTTTCTGCCTGCTGCCGCCGTCACTGTAATTTTATAATTCCCTTTTGGCGTGCCTTTTTTCACAGTCACCTTTCCCTTCGATGTTACCGTGATATATTTCGTTTTGGAAGACTTATAAGAAAGCTTCGTTTTGGCTGAGGCTCCGATGGAAAATACCGCAGATTTCTTCGCCAGTGTTTTCTGCCTGAATTCCTTCTTTGATACTTCCAGAGAAATGCTCTGCCCTGCCTTGGCGATCTTAAAGGTCTTTTTGATCGTTCCGGTATAGTTGCCTTTCCCTTTTACCGTAACCGCTGCAGTACCGGCATTTTTATTGCTGCTGTAGGAAACGGTATAATCGGTACCCGCCTTCAGCGTGTCTCCTGCCGCGTTTTTCACCGTAACTTTCGGTTTTTTCGCTTTCCCGTCATAGACGTAGGATGTTTTTGACAACGTAATCCTGCTTTTCTGAAGAGCCTGCGGCTGAATAATCAGATAACCGGTCAGAGTTCCGGAATGTCCGTCTTTGCCTGTAACCGTCACCTGTACAGAACCGGCATTTGTTACATCTCCTTTTTTCCCGGTGGTCTTATTATAATACGCAATCGTAAAATCTTTTCCCAGCGTAAGCACCTTATGGCTCAGATAGGATTCCGTTCCATGATCATTTGCACAGCGGATATGGAGTCCTGAGGTAATATCACTCACATGGGATTTTCCATCGTAAAAGACGCTTCCGTTTGCAACAACGCTCAGCAGTTTGTCCAGCGGACAATCCTCACATACAAATTTTAATCCTGCGTAACGTGCCGCTTCTTCAAAGCCCTGCCCGCTCTTCGCATAAATAGTCATTTCGGGTGAAAGACTGATCCCGCAGACATCTCCATCTGCCTTCATTTTGTTTCGGAACTGGCTGTTCCACTCCTGAAATGCAGTTTGTCCATAAGCAGAATCCAGACTGAAGCCACAGTTCCATCCATATCCGGTCCTGGGTGAAAAAACAAACATACTGAGACCAACCACATATCCGGAATTACCACGATAATGAATTTCTTTTATATTCGGATACCAGAACAGGTAATACCAAAGCGGGGTTGCCGCAATCGCCTCGTCATTCTCCAGTACCAGACAGGTCACATTCTGATTCAGATATTGCGGGAAGGAAGCTCCTGCAAAATAGACCGGCTTCAGGAATCTTCTCTCGTATGCCTCCGGCAGAGTCGTCCCGTCCTTCCCTGTCGTTGGAAAATCCTGATCCCAGCGATGTACAACCAGGCTGCCGTCCGAATACAAGGTTGCCCACTCATTATCTCCCACAACCGTTGCCGCATGGACAGTCAGACTGCCCAAAACCAGGCATGCCAGAATCACAAACAAGCGAATCCCTTTTTTTAAAACAGTCCCTGACATTTTCATATTGATCTCCTCCCTCTCTGAAAGCAACAGCCGATCAGGTCCCGTAATTCTCGGAGCTGGCCGCCGAAGGATCGGAATATCCCGTGGCATTGATGATCGCGTAGCTCTTGTCCAGAACCGCTGCCGACGGTGAATAATCTGTCCGTCCGAAAAGGAACTCATGCAGCTGGATCACGTTGCTCTCCAGAGTCACCGGAACCTCATTGTAGCTTCCGCTGCTGCTGGTGAGGTGGGTAAATGGGAATCCGGTGGTTTCCACAATGTCATAGGTCAAAAGCTTCATTCCCAGAGAAATCAGGGAAAGGGAATCGTAGCTTGTCAGAATCATCGGGAAAACTTCATTGGCTACCTTGTTCAGCGTACCGATACCTGCCGTCTTTGCCTTCTGCGCAATGAGACCAATCACTTCCCGCTGACGTTCGGTTCGTTTGAAATCATTTCCGGCCGTGTAACGGATGCGGGTGTAAGCCACTGCCTGAATGCCGTTCATCAGGTAGGTACCGCCGCCGGGCAGATCATTGCTCCGGTCATAGATCTCTCCATTGTAAATCTCCGTGGTTTCCACGCAGTAGTCATTCAGATATCCTGCTTCCTCATCTGTAACGGTGATCTCCAGACCGCCCAGTGCATCAATGGCTGTTACCAGTGCCCTCATATCTACGGAAATGTAATCCTTAATGTTCAGATCCAGATTGGTATTCAACATTTCCACCGCCTGCCTGGGGCCTCCCATGGAATAGGCGGAATTGGATTTGCGCAGATTACCGCCGCCCACATCCAGAAGCGTGTCACGGTAAACCGAAGCCATGCGGATTTCTTTTGTCTTATGGTTGATGGTGACAATAATCATGGTATCACTGTTGGCCTGAGACAGATTCCCGTCCCGGGTATCCAGACCGAACAGCGCAATATTCGTAAAGGTCTCTCCCTGTAGAACCGGATCTGTTTCCACTTCCTCGTTAATGACTACCTCATCCACCGGAAGCTCCATGATCTGAATGGAATCCAACTTTTTCTGAATAACAACATAGTAAGCCGCATATACCATCAGACATAACAGCACCAGGATTTCCAGCGTAAATATCCATTTTCTCCGTCTATGCTTTTTATAAGCAGGACTATTCTTATCAATCGGTTTTTTCATAGAATCTGTTCCTTTTGCACTCCTGAATTATTTCGGGGTCTGAGCAGAAAATGCCCGAACCCGCTGACAGTTACATAAATCGTTCAATCGCCTTATTCAGCTCCTCAACTGCCTCCATGTCCCCTGTCTCAATGGCATCTACCAGGCAGTGCTGGATATGGTCGTGGAGAATCACCTTTCCGGTATTGTTGATGGCTGCCTTTACCGCAGACAGCTGAATCAGTACCTCACTGCAGTCCCGTCCGTTCTCCACCATCTTCCGGATGGATTCCAGATGGCCGATGGCTCTGGAGAGCCGGTTCAGGACCGCTTTTGTATTTTCATGGGTATGGGTATGTGAATGGACGGAAGAAGACTTCCTTTCACCCGGTTCCTCCTGCAGCCTGCTGTCCCCGGATCCCTGACCGGCAATCCTCTGGCCGCTGCTTTCCGGACTGTGGGTATGCTGCGCGTTTTCTCCGCAGCTGTGAGTGTGCGGAGCACTTCCCTCATGGCTGTGCGGCTGCTGTGCATTTTCCTCATAACGGTGGGTGTGCTGCACATTTCCCTCATGGCCGTGGCTGTGGGGAATCCCTGCCGCATGCATGCGGGCATGCTCCAGAATCTCCCAGTCCTCCTGTGAAATCAGCTCCTTTTCCTGTTCCAACTTTTCTTTTTCGTCCATTTTCACCCCTCAGTTCTTTTCTTGTGGTTTATTTCTTTTTTCTGGAAACCGCTTTCACAGCCTCCTTTACTTTGGAAATAGCGCCGCCCTCAGCCGGTTCTGCCTTTGTTCTGGTCTTCTTCGCTGCCTGCCCTGCCGGCTCCTTTTTGGACGCTGTTTTCCTGTTTTCTTTTTTGGCCGCTGCTTTCACTGCCTCTTTCTTTTCTTCGGTTTTCACAGCTTCCTTCCCGGACACTGCTTTTGCCAGAGCCTTCCCGGCCTTTTCCGCAGCCGGTTCTGTCTCATTCTTCACTGCCGGCTTGATATAGGAAAATACAGACATTCCCAGGGGCGGAATGTTGATGGTAATCGAATTCGGTCTGTCGTCCGCCTCTTCCTTTTTCGACTGCTTCACTCTTGGATTGAGAACGCCGCTTCCGCCAAACTCCGCCTGGTCGCTGTTGAAAATTTCCTTATATTTTCCGGCATAGGGAACGCCGATCCGGTATTTTTCTCTGGTCACCGGGGCAAAGTTGCAGACAAAGAGCAGGGTTTCCTCTTTCTTTTTCGTCTTTCTGGCAAAAACCAGAAGATTCTCGTTGGCCGCAATGCAGTTGATCCATTCGAATCCGTCCGGATCATAGTCCAGCTGATACATGGCCGGGTGCTCCCGGTAAAAGGTATTCAGCGCCCGGTAATACTTCTGCATCTGCTGATGCTCCGGAAACTCCAAAAGCTCCCATTCCACGCCCCGTTCCTCGGACCACTCGTCATACTGGGCAAAATCCTGACCCATGAACAGAAGCTTCTTTCCCGGATGGGCCATCATAAAGCCATAAGCGACCCGCAGATTTGCGAACTGCGCTTCCCTGTTTCCGGGCATCTTCCCGACCATGGAAGCTTTTCCGTGCACCACCTCATCGTGGGAAAGTGTCAGAATAAAATCTTCACTGTAGGCATAAATCATACTGAAGGTCAGTTCTCCGTGATGATAGGAACGGAAATAGGGATCCAGAGACATATAACCTGTAAAATCGTTCATCCAGCCCATGTTCCACTTGTAATCGAAGCCCAGGCCGCCCTCCTTCACATCTCCGGTGATCTTCGGCCAGGCGGTAGATTCCTCTGCAATCAGACAGACATCGGGATATTTTTTCTTAAAGATGGAATTCAGATGCTTCAGGAATTCAATGGCTTCCAGATTCTCATTTCCGCCATACATGTTCGCTACCCACTGTCCGTCGCTCTTTCCGTAATCCAGGTACAGCATGGAAGCCACCGCATCCATCCGGATCCCGTCCACGTGGTATTTCTCTGCCCAGAACAGCGCGTTGGCAATCAGGAAATTCCGCACCTCCGGCCGTCCGTAATTATATATCAGAGTCCCCCAGTGCGGATGGGATCCCTGTCTCGGATCCAGATGCTCATACAGGCAGGTGCCGTCAAAGGCACACAGTCCGAAGGTATCCCGCGGGAAATGAGCCGGAACCCAGTCCAGAATCACACCGATGCCCTGCTCATGCATATAATTCACAAAATACATGAAATCCTTTGGCGAACCGTAACGGCTGGTAGGCGCATAGTATCCGGTTACCTGATAGCCCCAGGAACCGTCAAAGGGATGCTCCATCACCGGCATCAGCTCAATATGCGTATAACCCATATCCCTGACATATTCGGCAATCATGGGCGCCAGTTCCCGGTAATTATAAAAATAGTGCTCGTCCAGTTCTTCCTTGGGCGGCCTTCTGAAGGAGCCCAGATGAATCTCATAGATGGACATCGGCTGTTTTTTGCCGTCTTTTTTCTTCCGATCCTTCAGCCATTCGCTGTCCGACCAGGAAAAGCCCTTCAGATTCGTCACCACAGAGGCGTTGTTCGGGCGCATCTCCGCCGCATTGGCATAGGGATCCGCCTTCAGATAGGTAAGACCACCCTTGGCCTTGATCTCGTATTTGTAAACATCATTTTCTTTCAGTCCCGGCACAAACAGTTCAAAAATGCCGGAATCCCAGAGTCTGCGCATGGGAAGCCTTCTGCCGTCCCAGAGATTGAAATCTCCCACAACGCTGACGCGTACGGCATTCGGCGCCCAGACTGCGAAAAGCACACCTCTGGTTCCTTTTATGGTCATGGGATGGGCACCCAGCTTCTCGTAAATATCATAGCAGATACCTGCGTTGAATTTCTTCGTCTCGGCCTCTGTCAGCACCGGCTCAAAGCTGTAAGGATCTTTGATTTTCTCCGTCTTTCCGTTATCATAAGTAACCTTCAGGGAATACTCCGGAATACTGTCCGCAGGAATCAGAACCGCGAAAAATCCTTCTTCGTCCTCCAGTTCCATGGGATACTCCTTTTTATCACCCTTCAGGTATACGGAAACAGACTTGGCAGTAGGAATAAAGGTTTGGATCAGAAGCCCGTTCTCCGTCATATGGGGCCCCAGCAGCTCATGCGGATGGTCCTCTTCCGAGTATACGATCCCTTCAATGGCTGCCCAATCCATCATTTCATACAATCTTTCATCCATAAAAGCATCCTCCCATAGTTTTTGGTATGTATCCAGGTCTTAACACTGGCTGTTCACAGACTCCGGAATACGATCGACTCTTATATCTGTCCTGTACTCACACAGATATGAATGGTATGTTACCGTTCAGCTTTCCGCCGTCCCGCAATAACAATTATATTCATTTTACCACAAGATCATTCAGAAAGAAACCGTTTATCGATCAATTTCATGAAGAAATAACCCGCTTCGAAGCTTTGGTTCGAACCATGTCGATTTGGGAGGCATCAGTCTTCCGGCGTCTGCCACGTCAAACAGCTCTCCGATGGAGGTTGGATACATTGCAAAGGCCACCGCGGAATCTGTATGGACCCGTCGCTCCAGCTCTGCCAGCCCCCGGATACCGCCGATAAAATCGATTCTCGTGTCTGTCTTGGGATCTCCAATCCCCAGCACCGGTGCCAGCAGTTCCCGCTGGAGAATGGACACATCCAGACCTTCCACCGGATCCGGGCTTGTAAATTCCGGCTTTATTTTCAGCGCATACCAGGCATCCTTCAGATACATACCCACTTCGCCTTTCCGGCTGCAGACCACCGGTACGGGACTTTGGCTCACCTCAAATTTTTCCCGGACCTTTTCCAGAAATTCTGTCTCTGTCAAACCGTTCAGATCCTTCACCACCCGGTTGTAATCCAGGATTTTCAGTTCATCGTCCGGAAACAGCACGGAAAGAAACCAGTTGAATTCCTCCGTTCCGTCGTATCCCGGATGAGCGGCCCTCCGTTTTTCCCCCACCTTCACCGCGGAAGCAGCCCGGTGGTGACCATCGGCAATATAGATTTTTTCGATTCCCGCAAAGATTTCCGTAATCCTGCGGATATCCTCCGGGCAGTCAATGAGATAGCCTCTGTGCGTCACCTGATCCATACCGGTAAACTCAAACAGCGGCGGCGTCTGCTCAATTCTTCTGGTCAGGGCCTCCATCTCGGAATTCCTGCGGTAAGCCAGAAAAATCGGCCCGGTCTGGGCATCGCAGGCATCCACATGGCGAATCCGGTCCTCTTCCTTTTCCTCCCGGGTATTCTCATGTTTTTTAATCACACCGTTTTCGTAATCATCAATGGACGCGCAGGCCACAAGGCCGGTCTGGGTCCGTCCCTGCATCGTCAGCTCATACAGATAATAGCAGGGCTTCGGATCCCGGACAAATTCACCTTTTTCCACCATCTCCCACAGGGTGTCATGGGCCTTTTTGTAAACCTCCGGTGCGTAAATGTCCGCTCCTTCCTCCAGCTGCGTTTCTGCCCGGTCAATTTTCAAAAAACTCATGGGCTCCCGCTTTACCTCTGCCCTTGCCTCCTTCCGGTTGTAAACGTCATAGGGCAGGGCAGCAATCCGCTCTGTCAGCGTTTTTTCCGGTCGGATTGCCGCAAATGCTTTAATTTTTGCCATAGTAATTCTCCCAGCTTCCGATATTGTTTTTCATTTTTCTTTACAGAGCGGAATATTTTTTTCAGGTTCCGCTCGATTCTCAGTCCTTTTCGTATTTTTGACAGCATAAGCGCCTCACTCTACGGAAAAAGGAGCTGCCAGGAAACAGCTCCTCTTCTTATTTATTTAATTTTCCGGGTTTTCAGTACGCCGTCAATCCTCTGAACCTTTTCCAGAATCTCATCAGTCAGCGGAGATTCCAGGTCAAACAGCGTATAGGCGTAATCGCCGCGGCTCTTATTCACCATATTCGCGATATTCATGTCCGCCTCACCGAACAGAGCCGTAAACTGGCTGATCATGTTTTTTATGTTCCGATGGTTGATGGCAATTCTGCTGGCTGCCGTGCAGACACCCATTTCGCAGTTCGGATAGTTGACGGAATTGCGGATATTTCCGTTTTCCAGGTAATCCATTACTTCCTCAACGGCCATCTTCGCGCAGTTGTCCTCGGATTCCTCCGTGGAAGCCCCCAGATGGGGAATCACAATGGTTCCTTTGGCTCCCGCAGTGGTGTGATTCGGGAAATCCGTCACGTAACGTTTTACCTTGCCGGTCTTCAGCGCCGTCACCACAGCGTCCTCATCCACCAGCAGATCCCGGGCGAAATTCAGAATCACCACACCATCCTTCATACATTCGATGGCTTCCTTATTGATCATTTTGCGGGTGCTGTCCAGCAGCGGCACATGAATGGTAACATAATCGCAGTCCCGGTAGATTTCCTTCACATCATTGATATGTTTGATGTTTCTGGAGAGCTTCCAGGCAGCGTCCACGGAAATATACGGATCGTAGCCATAAACCTCCATATCCAGATTCACCGCAGCATTGGCCACCAGAACACCGATGGCCCCCAGACCGATGATGCCCAGCTTTTTCCCTTTCAGCTCACAGCCCGCGAATTTTTTCTTCTCTTTTTCCGCAAGCTTGGCGATATCCTCATTCTGACGTTCACTCTGAACCCAGTTCACACCTCCGATGATATCTCTTGAGGAAAGCAGCAGGCCTGCCAGAACCAGTTCCTTCACACCGTTTGCATTGGCACCCGGCGTATTGAATACAACGATTCCCTTTTCTGCGCATTTTTCCAGCGGAATGTTATTGACACCGGCTCCAGCCCGGGCGATGGCCTTTAAATTTTCCGGAAGCTCCAGGTCATGCATGGCTGCACTTCTGACCAGAATCGCGTCTGCCTCCTCCATCCGTTCTGTCTTGATATAGCTGCCGGTAAATAAATCGAGACCTACTTTTGAAATGGGATTCAGGCATGTATAGTTTAACATTTTACAGGTTCTCCTTTTCGAATTCTTTCATGAAGGCTACCAGCTTCTCAACGCCTTCCATGGGCATTGCATTGTAAATGCTGGCCCGCATGCCGCCTACGGTGCGGTGGCCTTTGAGATTCACAAACCCTGCCTCTGCGGCGGCTTTGACGAATCTGGCATCCATGTCCTTATCACCGGTTACGAAGGGCACATTCATCAGAGAACGGTCTTCCTTTACAACGGTTCCGTGGAACATGGCACTCGCATCCAGATAATCATACAGGATCGCCGCTTTCTTCTGATTGTACTTTTCCATCTCTTCCAGACCGCCCATTTTCTTCAGCCATTTGAAGACCTTGCCACAGATATAGATGCAGTAGCAGTTCGGCGTATTGTACAGGGAACCTGCGTCCGCGTGGGTTTTGTATTTCAGCATGGTCGGGGTATAGGGAAGTACCTCATCCGTGATCAGATCTTCCCGCACAATCGCTATCACCATGCCTGCCGGTCCGATATTCTTCTGTACGCCGCCGTACAGAATTCCGTATTTTGATACGTCTTCCGGCTCAGAAAGGAAACAGGAAGAGATATCCGCCACCAGAAGCTTGCCCTTGGTGTCCGGAAGCTTTTTAAAATGGGTTCCGTAAATCGTATTATTCTTGCAGATGTAAACGTAATCGGCGTCCGGGCTGACAGGCAGATCAGAGCAATCCGGAATATAGGAAAAGTTCTTATCCTCGGAAGATGCAATCTTATTGGCTTTTCCGTAAATCTGTGCCTCCTGATACGCTTTTTTTGCCCACTGGCCGGTCACAATGTAGTCCGCCACTCTGTTTTTCATGAGATTCATGGGGATCATGGCAAACTGCTGGGAAGCGCCGCCCTGCAGGAACAGTACCTTGTAATTCTCCGGAATCTTCATCAGGTCGCGCAGATCCTGCTCTGCTTCCTGAATGATCTCATCGAAAACCTGTGATCGGTGACTCATTTCCATAACGGACATTCCACAGCCCCTGTAGTCCATCATTTCGCTGGCTGCTTCTTTTAAAACTTCCTCCGGCAGCACTGCCGGTCCCGCTGAAAAATTGTACACTCTGTTCACGATTGTTTCCTCCTCATTTCCCTTGATGATAATTTTCGTTTTGATACCCCGCAGGGATCTGCGGGGCACTTTGTTTCGTTAAAGTATACGGCATTGTTAAATATTAGTCAATAGCAAATTTTCTGTTCCGGCCGATTTTTGTCGAAATCAGGGAATTATTTTTTCAGGTCATCCTGGTCAAAGGCCTCTTCGATGGGAGCCCCTGCCGGTACCATGGGGAATACCTTGTCATCCTGGTCAATCTGACAGTCGATCACCACCGGCCGGCCGAGGCTGATGGCCTTTTCCAGAGCCGGAGCCACTTCTTCCCGGGATGTCACACGTATGCCAACAGCGCCCATGGCCTCCGCCAGCTTCACAAAATCCACGCCGTCCCTCAGGATGGTGTTGGAATAGCGTCCGCCATAGAATAAGGTCTGCCACTGGCGTACCATACCCAGTACGTGGTTGTTGATCACCACCTGGATCACCGGAATATTGTAGCGCGCCGCTGTGGCGATTTCATTCATATTCATCCGGAAGCAGCCGTCTCCTGCCACATTGATGACCGTCTTCTCCGGTTGGCCGGTCTTGGCTCCGATGGCAGCTCCCAGGCCGTAGCCCATGGTTCCCAGACCGCCGGAGGTCAGAAGCGTATGGGGCTTTTTGTATTTATAGTACTGGGCAGCCCACATCTGATGCTGGCCTACCTCCGTAACAATAATCGCATCCCCCTTCGTCACCCGGTAAATTTCCTCGATGACATAAGGACCTGTCAGGACAGACTCATCGTATTTCAGCGGATATTTTTCCGTCAGACCATGAACATGAGCCAGCCATTCATCGTGGTTGTGATCCTCAATCCGGGTATTCAGGCGCTTCAGGACTTCCTTGATATCACCAATGATCCAGGCGTCCACCTTTACGTTTTTATTGATTTCCGCCGGATCCACATCGATTTGAATAACCCTGGCGTTTTTCGCGAATTTTGCGGTATTTCCGGTTACACGGTCACTGAATCTGGCACCGATGGTAATCAGCAGATCACACTCTGTCACACCAAAATTGGATGACTTGGTTCCATGCATACCAAGCATGCCGCAATACAGCTCGTCTGTTCCGTCGTAGGCACCCTTTCCCATCAGAGTGTCCGCCACAGGCGCATGAACCTTCTTCACGAACTCCATCAGTTCCTCAGAGGCATCGGAAATCACAGCGCCGCCGCCCACCAGCACAAAAGGACGTTTGCTGTGGTTGATCATTTCCAGTACCTTATCCACATCCTTCTCTTTGATGTATTCGGTGCTGCGCTCAACAGGCCAGGGTTTTTCCGGCTCATACTCCGTCACCGCCGCGGTGACATCCTTGGTGATATCCACCAGTACCGGACCGGGACGGCCCTCCTGGGCAATGTAAAAGGCTCTGCGGATGGTGGCTGCAAGCTGAGTCACGTCCTTTACAATAAAGTTATGCTTGGTGATGGGCATGGTGACACCAGCGATATCAATTTCCTGAAAGCTGTCCCGTCCCAGCAGAGGAACCGCCACATTGGCCGTAATGGCCACAATGGGAACGGAATCCATCATGGCTGTGGCAATACCCGTTACCAGATTGGTGGCACCCGGGCCGGAGGTTGCCATGCAGACCCCGACTTTTCCGGTTGCTCTGGCATATCCGTCAGCCGCATGAGCCGCTCCCTGCTCGTGAGAAGTCAGAATATGACGGATTTCACCGCTGTGCTTATATAATTCATCGTAAATATTCAGGATCGTGCCTCCTGGATAACCGAAAACGGTATCCACACCCTGCTCCTTCAGACATTTGATTACAATTTCAGAACCATTCAGTTTCATAGTGCACTCCTTCGTCCTATCTCGTTTTATTTCTTACCGGGGATTTCCAGGATCGCTCCTCTGTTTCCGGAAGTAACCATGGAAGCGTACCTCGCCAGGTAACCGCTGGTCACCTTGGGCTCCCTTGGCTGCCATTTTTCCCTTCTGGCTGCCAGTTCTTCGTCAGATACCAGCAGATCCAGTTTATTTTCCGGAATATTCACCCGAATGATGTCGCCCTCTTCCACCAGGGCAATGGGGCCTCCTACCGCCGCTTCCGGTGAAACATGACCGATGGACGCGCCTCTGGACGCACCGCTGAAACGGCCGTCTGTAATCAGGGCCACACTGGAGCCCAGACCCATCCCCGCAATTTCAGAGGTGGGATTCAGCATTTCGCGCATACCCGGGCCGCCCTTGGGGCCTTCGTAGCGGATCACGACCACATCTCCCGCCACAATCTTACCGGACAGGATGGCTTCGCAGGCATCCTCTTCACAGTCGAAAACACGGGCAGGTCCTTCATGAACCATCATTTCCGGAACCACCGCGGAACGTTTTACAACGCCGCCGTCCGGAGCCAGATTTCCGGTCAGCACCGCAAGGCCGCCGGTCTGGCTGTAGGGATTTTCAACGGGACGGATGACTTCCGGATTTTTATTGATACAGTTTTTAATATTTTCCCCTACGGTCTTTCCGGTTACGGTAATGCAGTCCGTATAAAGCAGATCCTTCTTATTCAGCTCATTCATAACCGCATAAACACCGCCTGCTTCGTTCAGATCCTCCATGTAAGTGGGGCCTGCCGGGGCCAGATGGCACAGGTTCGGGGTTCTGGCGCTGATTTCATTTGCAAAGGTAATATCAAAGTCCATGCCGATCTCGTGGGCAATGGCCGGCAGATGCAGCATGCTGTTGGTGGAACAGCCCAGAGCCATATCCACAGTCAGCGCATTCAGAATGGCTTCCTTCGTCATGATATCCCTCGGACGGATATTCTTTTCATACATCTCCATAACCTTCATGCCGGCATGCTTCGCCAGACGGATCCGCTCGGAATAAACAGCCGGAATCGTGCCGTTGCCCGGAAGTCCCATACCAAGTGCTTCCGTCAGGCAGTTCATACTGTTCGCGGTATACATACCGGAGCAGGAACCGCAGGTGGGACAGGTTTTATTTTCAAATTCCACAAGCTCCTCTTCGGAAATCTTTCCGGCACTGTAGGATCCCACCGCCTCAAACATACTGGAAAGGCTGGTCTTGTGCCCGTGTACGTGGCCAGCCATCATGGGCCCGCCGCTGACGAACACCGTGGGGACATTAATGCGCGCCGCAGCCATCAGAAGCCCCGGTACATTTTTATCACAGTTCGGCACCATCACCAGTGCATCAAACTGATGGGCAATGGCCATGGCCTCTGTGGAATCCGCGATCAGATCTCTGGTAACCAGGGAATATTTCATACCGATGTGGCCCATGGCAATTCCGTCACAGACTGCAATGGCCGGAAAAACTACCGGCGTACCGCCTGCCATGGCAACTCCCTGCTTGACCGCGTTTACGATTTTATCCAGATTCATGTGTCCTGGTACGATTTCATTGTATGAGCTGACAATTCCGACCAGCGGCCGTTCCATTTCTTCCTTGGTCAGCCCCAGAGCATGAAACA
>JAXEJQ010000160.1:0-9873 GCA_034101475.1 Candidatus Limivivens sp. | reverse complement strand
ATTCCAACGGTATTTTTCAGCAGCAGTCCAAAGTTATAGCTTTCAAAAAACCGTTCAAAATGTTTCAATCCTACCCAGGGGCTTCCGAAAATTCCCTGTTTAATTTTATAATCCTTGAAGGCCATGACGATACCGCTCATGGGAAGATAGGCAAAAATCAGGTAATAAACAGTCACCGGAAGAATCATGAGATAAAGAATCCAGTTTTTTCTCATATCCTCCCGCAGTCGTTTTCCCAGCCCCTTTTTATGTGATGCCGGTTTCCTGTTTTGCGAAGAATGAATCGTTCTGAGGCTGAAACTGCTCATAATGTCCCTGTCCTTTCTGAAGCATCTGCCGGAAATATTCCGGAATTGCCGAATTTTTGATGGGGCTGTTGCCAGCCCCATCGAAATGCTTACTCGAAATGCTCACTTATTTTTCAGCCGCGTCATAAGCCTTCTGATAAATCTCCATCAGCTCTGCCGCACCCATATTGTTCAGGGTTTCTACATAATTATCCCAGCTGTCATCCAGACTCTGCTCACCGATAACAACCTGTGCACCGTACTGATTGATGTAGCTGTTCAGATCTGCTGTCAGAGCAGCGATGGTTTCCGTATCCTCTGTGCTGTAAGACATGGCCGGAAGAGGCACATCACCGTAGCTTACCATTTTTGCACGCTGAGTATTCAGATATTTTTCATCCGGATCGGTGATTCCGCTTCCCCATTTTTCCGGCTCAATTCCAGGAAATGCCACTTCGTATTTCAGAGTTCCTTTCTCACGTACGGTAGCGGCGTCATCTCCCAGCGGGCCTCCTTCATTCCAGGACCAGGTTCCGTCGTCATTGTTTACATAAGCATTTCCTTCAACACCCAGCCAGTAGAGGATTCCGCCCTCTTCACTGTAAAGCTGGTCCGCCCATGCTACCAGTGTAGCCGGATCCTCACAGGTATCCGTGATCATCATATTGCCGCTTCCAAGTCCGGTAAACAGCGGATAGGTCTGTCCTTCAAAGGGAACCATGCTGATGTATTCCTCATCCCGGTCACGTCCGGCAAACTGGAAGGATGCCAGGGCACTGAAGCATCCCAGAACATCGGCGCTGCTTCCTTTGGATACGATCTGATCATAGCTCTGGGTGAAGCTGTCCTCATCCAGAATCCCCTCTGTGTAGAGCTTGTTGAAGAACTGTAAATATTCTTTGTATTCATCCGTTGTGGGTGCATAAACCAGCTCGCCGTCCTTCACCGCAAGCCAGGTATTGGAATCGATGCAAAGACCGAAATAGGTCAGGAAGTTCTGCAGATAGCTCATGCCGTCCGGTACGGACAGGGCAATTTCATCATTGGGATCCCCGTTTCCATTGGCATCCTGCTCCTTAAATGCTTTCAGGATATTATAAAATTCATCCAGATTGGCCGGATCCTCCAGCCCCAGATTCTCCATCCAGGCTTTGTTCAGCCAGATATGGAAACCAGATGCACGGTTCATATCGGAGCTGACATCCGGCAGATAATAGATGTGACCATCCGGTGCGGTGCGGTGAGGTAGCTCCACAGATCATTTTTGTCCAGATAGGCTGTCAGATTGGGGGCCTGCTCCCGGATCAAATCTTCCAGAGGAATAAAAACACCCTCTGCACCGTACTTATCCACTTCCGTCTTTGAGAAGGTAGAGAAGATAAAGACATCCGGATAGTCACCGGAAGCCAGAATCAATCCCTGCTTCTCCTTTGCGTCATCCAGATGGACATCCTGTACATCAAAGGTAATGTTGGACTGCTCATTCAGATGTTTGAATGCATCGACTTCCTCAATCGGTGTATTTCCGTTAATAACGCAGAGCATGGAAAAGTTTTTGGTTTCTTCCAATGGAAAAGTAATGGCTGTGCTCTCCTGGGCCTCAGCTGCTGAGCAGGACAGTCCGGCGCCAAGGGCAGATGCCATCATTGCAGATGCCAGAATGACTGCGGTTGCTTTTTTGTGTTTCATGTTGTTCCCTCCTTGATAGAAATAAATCTTTTGCTTTTTGCGGAACACGTTTCATGTTTCGCCGGTGACTTCATTCTAAAGATTCCGGTTATTGATTACAAGAGACAATAAATTTATGAGATTTCTGAAAAAACGGCACCTTCAAAACTGCGTATTTCCCTGGGTTTTTCGATGAGATGGCACATTTTTTCAATCAAAAGATTAAAAAACTGCACTCTTCTGTCTTCCACCCGCACAGATCACTTTTCATGCTTTTCCTGTTTTTTCACGCAGAAACGGCATAGCCAGAGCTATGCCGTTTCCTGATCACTGTTCTTCTTTTTTCTTTAAAACCGAAGGCTCAGACAGCTTAATCCTCCGTCAATCTTCCGATATTCGGAAGTGTCCACAAGAATCACTTCATATCCCGCGTCTTTTACAATCTGCGCCACCTTGGGGAAATTGGCCGGAACGATCACTTTATCATTCACCCAGATGCAGTTGGCAGCATAGGCTTCGTCTTCCGGAATCACATACTTGTTATACCTGGCAAAATCCGGCTTCTCCACAAATTCTCCGGATACCAGCATATTGTTGTTCTCAATGTAATTCACACCGGTTTTCAGATGCAGTACCTTCTCCAGCTTCACCTCCGAGCCGGTGAGTCCGTATTTTTCCAGGATGGCAATGAACTGACGGATTCCCTCTTCATTGGTTCTGGCAGAACGGCCTACATAAAAGTGATCGCCTACCATCATGACATCGCCGCCCTCCAGAGTTCCCGGGGCCTTGATATATTCGATACAGTCTTCACTGTAAAACTGCTTGATGACCGGAATCATGGCTTCCACTTCTCTGTTCCTGGTGGCAGCACCCGGATTTGTGATAATGGCGCATTTTCTGGTCAGAACGGCCGTGTCCTCCACAAAGCAGGAATCCGGGAAATTTTCATCTGCTTCCAGAACCGTCACATTCACGCCGCAGCTCTTCAGAGCCTCGATGTAAGCATCGTGCTGCTTCAGAGCCTTCTCATAATCCGGCTTTCCCAGCTCCGGCGCGGAGGTAATCCCTTCTGTAATTTTGCTGCAAGGTCTTTTTACAATGACATTTTTAAACATAATTCTTTTCTCCTATCCGTATTTTCTGATAAACAGGGCCGAGGGAATTCCCCGGCCTTTTTACTTTTTTACTTTCCTGCCCTTAGATCTGCAGGAATTTTCTGCTTTCATATCCGCACTACAGAAAACCCTTCCGGCTTTTCCGGCTGTTTCGCCGTCCCCGGAGCGATTTCCGGATTCTACAGAA
Source organism: Candidatus Limivivens sp. (assembly GCA_034101475.1). Lineage (GTDB taxonomy): Bacteria > Bacillota > Clostridia > Lachnospirales > Lachnospiraceae > Limivivens. Next base: position 6,613 of record JAXEJQ010000160.1, on the reverse strand, counting down.
CCTTGGATAAAAACTCCCGCAGACGTGGATTCTGAGGATTTTCGAAGAATTCCTTCGGCGTATTCTCTTCTTTAATGATCCCCTCATCCACAAAGAGGACCTTCGTCGCCACTTCCTTGGCAAACCCCATCTCATGAGTAACGATCACCATGGTCATCCCCTCAGCAGCCAGTTCACGGATCAGATCCAGCACCTCGCCTACCATCTCCGGATCCAGAGCAGAGGTCGGTTCATCAAACAGCATCACCTCCGGATTCATGGCAAGGGCACGTACGATGGCGATTCGCTGCTTCTGGCCTCCGGAAAGCATATTCGGATACTGGCCGGCCTTGTCTTCCAGGCCGATCCGCTTCAGCAGGCGCATGGCATTGGCTTCCGCCTCCTCCTTCGTCTGAAGCTTCAGCTTCACCGGTGCAAAGGTAATATTTTTCAGCACCGTCATATGAGGAAACAGATTAAAATGCTGGAACACCATCCCCATTTTCTGACGCATCTTATCGATATCATTTTGGGGATCTGTAATATTGACTCCGTCAAACCAGACCTCGCCCTCCGACGGCTCCTCCAGGAGATTCAGACACCGCAGAAAGGTACTTTTTCCGGAACCGCTGGGTCCGATCACAACAATTTTTTCTCCCTGGTCGATTTTATAATCAATTCCGTTCAGAACCTGAAGTCCTTCAAAGTTCTTTTTTAATCCTTTAACCTCGATCACCCTGTTTTAACCTCTTTTCCAGTATGCTTACACCCCAGGACAGGAGCGCAACGCAGATAAAATAGACAGCCGCAATAAAAAACAGCGGCATCATCGGTGACATTGTACGGCTTCTGACCAGATCGGAAGCACGGGTCAGATCCACCACTGCAATATATCCCACAATGGAGGTCTCCTTCAGTACGGCGATACCCTCGTTGCACAGAGCCGGAAGCGCCGACTTAAAGGCCTGGGGAAGAATAATATAGAGAATCGTACTGGCAGCGCTGACACCAAGGGAACGTCCGGCCTCCATCTGTCCTGCGTCCACCGAGTTAATGCCGCCCCGGACAACCTCTGATACATAGGCTGCCGAGTTCAGCCCCATGGCAATACAGCAGACCACAATTTTGTTCGGGAAACCCGCCATCACCACAAAGGCCATAATCAAAAGCTGTACCACCAGGGGAATTCCACGTACCAGTGCCACATACAGCGCCAGAATTTTATCAATCACCCAGCAGACTGCATGAATCAGTTTCTTTGGCACTGTGACCGGCTTTCTTTTTCTCATCTGAGAATACCCGTAGCGAAAAACTGCTATCAGAATTCCTCCGACCAACCCCACTGCCAAAGAAACCAGTGTGATCAGAATTGTGTTTTTAAATCCGGTGACAAATACCTTGTAACGCTCGTCCCGGATAAAGGTTTTGATAAATTCTGCTTTCAGGCTATCCATCCAACCCATCGCATTTTTCCTTTCTTTTTCCAATCATAAAACTGTCCGGATCTGTTCCGGAAATTTCCGGATACATGCAGTCCAGTCCATCTTCCGGCTATGCAGACAGAAAAGCAGCGGCAGTAAGACGCTCTGCCGCCACTTTGCTGTCCATCAGCATACGTTTGAATTATTCTGCTGCTGTTTCCGTCTCTGTCTCAGCTTCTGCTTCTTCGTTGATCGCTGCTGCTCTCTCGCTGTGCTCCAGAATGTACTGATCAACTGTACCGTCTTCCTTCAATGGTACAACCACTTCGTTTACTTTTTCAATCAGTGCTGTCTCTCCCTTTGCCGCAGCAACTGCATACTGCTCCAGCGTAGAACTGCCGTCAGCATAAACTGCTTCAAAGCATTTCAGTCCTTCATTTACGGTGCAGAGGTTCTCTGCAAGAAGCTTATCACATACAATTGCCTGTACATCGCCTGCGTTCAGACCCATAGCTGCGATAGTCAGATCCTTGTACTGCTGTACGGATGCGCCGGTTCCTGCCAGAACACCCATATTCACTTCGTCGGATGCCAGGAAATCACCGGTCGTTCCCAGATGTACACCAATGATATATCCTGCCAGATCGTCAATGGATTTCACATTCTCATCGTCTTCTTTTACAACAATGTACTGATATGAGTCACAGTACGGCTCGGAGAACTCCATGGCTTCCTTCCGATCCTCCGTAACAGTAATCGCTGCAAGCGCCAGATCAGCCTCACCATTCTGCAGATACATGGACAGAGAATCAAAGGCTGCATTGATAATCTCCAGCTCCACACCCAGACTCTCCGCGATATCTGCCGCAATGTCCAGATCGGCGCCTACCACATTCTCACCTTCCATATATTCGAATGGAGGCCACGCAGCGTCCGTCGCCACGACTAATTTTCCACTTTCCTGAATGCGTGTCAGCGCATCTTCCTCTGCCATGCTGGTGAAACCACATACCAGACTGAGTGCCATGGACAGGCTTAAACAAAAAGCAATTGATTTTTTCATCTTTTTTCCTCCTCAACTTGCAGAAAACTGCATATTTATGCAACTGATATTATACCATAATCCCGCAAAAATCAAGTCTTTTTCGAAAGAATACCGCGATCTTTTCATTTTTATAATGTTTTCGTAACAAATATGCCTGCATTCTGCCGCCGTTAATCAACCGGTTTACTTCGTTCCGAAAATACGGTCCCCCGCATCTCCCAGTCCCGGACAGATATATGCATTTTCATTCAACTCCCGATCCAGATGTCCCACATAAATCTGCACATCCGGATGTGCTTCATGAAGGCGCTTCAGTCCTTCCGGAGCCGCGATAATAAACATACATTTGATATTTTTTCCGCCGTGCTGCTTGATAAAATCCACAGCCGATACAGCAGAACCGCCTGTGGCAAGCATGGGATCCACCACCACAATCAGACGCTGTTCAATTGGATCCGGCAGCTTGCAGTAATATTCATGAGGCTCATGGGTCACCGGATCACGGTACAGACCGATATGACCGATCTTCGCAGTTGGAACCAGCGTTGTGATGCCGTTTACCATACCGAGTCCCGCGCGAAGCACCGGAACAACAGCCAGCTTCTTTCCGGAAATCACCGGAGTCATACATTTTTCAATGGGAGTCTCCACCTCCACATCCTCCAGCGGCAGGTCACGCAGCGCCTCAAATCCCATGAGGACCGCAATCTCTTCCACCAGTTTCCGGAATTCATTGGTTCCTGTCTCCTTGTTCCGAATCATGGAAATCTTATGCTGAATCAGCGGATGCTCCATAATAAATACATTTTCCATTGAAATACCTCCATCTTTTTCTCTTTTGAGCTGTTTCTGGTATTGATGATTCACTTCCTTGCAATCAACTTATTGTATCCTAAAACTATGGGAAATGCAATACCCGGGAAGCACACAGTTCTTTCACCTGCTCTACAAAAACCGGTTTTACGTCATTTCGCAAAACACAATCAAATATGGTATCTCCCTTTATATACTCTTTCAGAATCCTTTCATTTTCAATATTAACTTCAAACATCTTAGGCATGGGAATTCCAATTTCTTTCAAACGTTCATAATCCTTCATTTCTGATTCAATTTTGTTTCCAAACTGATAATAATCACATGATTCATGGTGAATCTGTTTTAGCACGTATTCCTTCGTCCCATCAGTTACCAGATAAGAATATCCTCCTTTCCGTGGCCTAACAATTTATGACCGCATATGACTTTTCATTTACATACATCTTTTCCATCAGGACAACTCCTATTCTGCTATGCCTCGCGAAAGGATCCGTAACTCTTTTCTTTACAATAGTTCTAATCATTTTTTCTGTCACAGAAGCATATTCCATAGCCGCTTTCATCTTCTCCTCAAACACTTCTGCCGGAATCAAAGCGATACCTTCCTGATCGCTGAGGACGATCAGCCTCTGCCCTCCACTCCATCCGAACTTTTCTCTTGCTGCTTTTGGTATAACCAATTGTCCTCGTTCGTTTATCGTAACACTGCCCCAAATGTTTTTACCCTTTGGTGCAGGCGGAATCATCCCAATTTTATCTTCAGTTGCCGTTTTGAGTAAACTGTCAATGGTGACATCATAGAAATCCGCCAAACGCTTACATTTTTCAATATCGGGCACAGTCGCACCGCTCTCCCATTTGGCATACGCCTGACGGGAAATACCGATTTTCACTGCAATATCTTCCTGGGACATTCCATACATATTTCGTAACATAATCAAATTATCCTGCAGCATACGTTTTCTCCTTATAAGTCTATTCTTTCAAAATTCCGACAGGAACATCGGTAGGATAAAACGGTGAATGCAATATATGCCATGGCTCCCAAAGCAAACAGACTAAACTGCAAACCGAAATCTTCAAAACCGAAAGCATTTATTGTCTCCAACCCCGGAATATAATGCAGTGCTTCGCCGATTCCTATCATTACAAAAGTCACAATGATGTGTGTGACAAAAGGCTTTCCGAATTTATAGGCTGTTTTGAAGAAACCACCTATAAATATCAGATTGAAAATCCCAAAAATAAACAGTGCCATTCCCAAAGCAAAGAAATTTGCATTCATCATAGCATTGTTCCGATAAATGACAACATCTTCTAAAACCGTCATACGAATCAAGACTGCAATTATCATCAGAAAGATACTGCACAGTTCAATAAAGCAGGAGAAAAGAAATTTCCCTTTGACCACATCCTTTTTGGCAACGGGTAAGAGAGCGAAAAAAACAATATCGTTTGCCTCCCGTGCATCTTGAAAACTTTGAAAAATACCAAGTGTCACAAAGAATACACCGCACAAAATCGGATAACCGGGGATAAAAAACATAAGTCCAAAGAGGGTAAACAGATAGGACAAAACGGAAGCACTGAGGGTCAATTCCTTTTTCAATATGTTTTTCATACTGTTTTCTCCTTTTCCAGCCGTAATATGGTTTGCTCCAAACTTTCGTCAGACAGGGAATGTGCGGAGCAAAAATCATAAATCATCATTGCCGCTTTGATCTTGCCGCCGGAAATGTACACAATATCATCTGCACACTTTTCCAGGTCTGAGATAATGTGAGTTGAAAAGAACACCGCAACACCGTCATCACGAAGTGCCATGAAAATATCAAGCAGTTCATCTCGTGAAAAAGGATCCAGACCACTGGTCGGCTCATCCAAAATGAGAAGCTCTGCTCTGTGTGAGAGTGCCAACAGCAGATTAAACTTCACTTTCATCCCCTCGGAAAGTTCCAAAGGCGTTTTGTTCTCATCCAGTTGGAACTGCTTAAGATATTTGCCATAAGTACTTTCGTCCCAATTCGGATAAAAGCTCCTTGTAACTGCAGCAATATCCTTCAGCTTTTTTCTTGGATACCAACTGACGGTACCCGTGGAATAACCAATACGCCTCTTAATTTCCGCTTCGTGACCGTTCATCGACATACCGAAACAAGTGATTTCCCCACTATCCGGATGAATCAGATTCAGCATTGACTTTATCGTTGTAGTTTTGCCGGCGCCGTTTCGCCCGGCGAAGCCTGTAATTCTGCCTGCTTCAAGATTGAATGAGGCATTGTCCAATAAAAATAACGGGTATTCTTTTTTCAAATTCTTTACCTCTACAATACTCATAATTGCCTCCTGCATTACGATTTGTATGAATATTGTAATATATAGTTGCAGAAACATCCACCAACTGCAGATAACAAAAATATCAAAAATGTGTTATGTTTGGTTGCAGAATTATCACCTGCTGTTCTCAAATGGATGATCTGCCGCCGTATCCAGCTTGGCACCCATTTTTTCGGGCGATAAAACCGTCAACCGCATCGGTCAGTCCGCATAGAACATACAGAATGCAAAACGGGCAGGACAACGGATGTAACCCGTTTCTCATCAAACGTATATGGATAGTGCAGCATGATATCTGAATCTGCCAGGACTTCATAGAAAGCATCGTAATCTTCCATATTCATTTCTCGTAAAATCAAACGGCTTGTCTCAATCATCCTTTCATTTTCTCTATTTTCAACTTAAGAAATCATGCTTTTGCTTCTCGCCCCGGAAAAATCACATGGACTTTCTGAGGTATTCTGCTGTGATGGTGCAAGCGTGTTCCGCCATTTCCTTTGGCGTTCCGGAAAAGACGATCTCACCACCTGCAGTACCACCGTCCGGTCCCACATCAATGAGCCAGTCTGCCTGTTTCATCACATCCAGATTGTGCTCGATGACAATGACGGTGTTGCCACGATCCACCAGGCTGTCCAGCAGCTCCATGATCTTCTGAACATCGGAAGCATGGAGACCGGTGGTGGGCTCGTCCAGTACATAGATGTTGCCTTTCTTATCCAGATATTTTGCCAGCTTTACACGCTGGCGCTCGCCTCCGGAAAGGGTAGACAGAGGCTGGCCCAGAGACAGGTAGGGCAGACCTACTTCAATCATTGCCCCCAGAGCCTTGCGCAGCTTCCTGTTGTCCTTGAAAAATTCGTAGGCTTCCCCTGCAGACATCTCCAGAATCTCCACGATGTTCTTTCCCTGATACTGATAGGACAGAGCTTCCTCGCTGTACCGTTTTCCTTCGCAGGCTTCGCAGACTGTGGTCACCGGGTCCATGAACACCAGCTCCGTGACAATCATACCC
>JAXEJQ010000159.1:0-8316 GCA_034101475.1 Candidatus Limivivens sp. | reverse complement strand
GGCCTTCTTCACATTCTTCTCCACCATTCCATCATAAAAATTCTGGAGAAATACAATCTGAAGAAGCCACAGCGTCACAAAAATGACCCCTGCAAAAGCCGCAAAATAGAGCCACAGCTTTACCCCGAAGGATTTACGATTGTACTTCAAATTTATATCCCACCCCTCGCATTGTCACAATAAAATCCCGGCACACGCCCAGCTTTCCCCGCAGCAGCTTGATCTGCCAGTCCACAGTCCGATCCTCCGCTTCACAGTTGTACCCCCACACAGCATTCAGAATCTGCTCCCTGGACAGGACAATATTTTTATTCTGAATCAGATAATCCAGCAGATCATACTCCTTCGCCGTCAGCTCCGTTTTTACGCCATCCACAAAAATACAGTGTCCCAGCGGATCAATCCGCAGCTTTCCAAATTCTGTCTGCCCGGCTGCTTCTGCATTTTTCCCGGTCTGAGCCTGATGTCTTTTCAGAATCACGTTGACCCGCGCCATAAGCTCTCTGGGTGAAAATGGCTTTACCACATAATCGTCAATTCCCAGATCAAAACCCAGAAGCTTGTCGAATTCCGTTCCCCGGGCAGAGAGCATCAGCACCGGAATCTCCCGGATTTTCCGGATTTCCCGGCAGGCGGTAAACCCGTCCATTCCCGGCATCATGATATCCATGATAATCATGTCAAAATTCTGTTCTTTACATAATGCCACCGCTTCCCTGCCGTCCGAAGCCGCCGCTGTCTCGTATCCTTCCCGCTGCGCATATCGGCGGATCAGCTCATAAATATCCGGTTCATCGTCTGCTATCAGAATTTTTGCCATAAAAATCTCCTTTCTCTGAAACCTGAAAAATCCTGGACCGGCTTTCAACAGCCGGCCCAGGTATCTGCATGTTCCATCTGTCCGAATGGTATTTCCAAAGTCCATCGGCAGCTTCTTTTATTTTGCAGCAAGATACTCATTTATCTGATTTGCCTGTACCTATGTAATCACACCTGCTCCCAGCAGCTCCGCAACGGTATCTCCCGCGGAACCGTCTTTCCTGAAGCTTTCATAATAGGCATTTCGCTCTTCCGGGGACATGCTTCCGATGTCTGCCACATATCTGCCCTGAATCGAGCTGACTTTACCGGAAACATACGCGGTAATGCGGTCTGCGGTTTCCTGTTCAATGACGCCTGCTTCCAGCAGCTCCTCCGCATCCAGATGCTGCGTATCCGTATACTCACCGCCCCCGATGCCGTTTGCCGCGAAATAGGCCTCCCGTGCTTCATCAGAAGTCAGACCGGACGCGCCATCAAACAGCGCTCGTCTGCTGCTGCTCTCCTGCTGGCCTGTCAGGTATCCATAGGATGAAGTATCCTGCTCCGCATGAACGGAAAGGCAGCTTCCGCAAAGAAGAAGGGTGATAAGTGCTGAACTGATTATTTTTTTTGCTCTCATTTGAAATTCCTCCTGAACTGTTCAAATTATTTTCTTTACAGTCCCTATCATACCGCACAAATATGGAATTCAAATGGAACCTGTGTGGAATTTATGTGGAATTCCCGCCGTCTGCTACTTCCGCAGTTCTTCTCCTACAACTGTTTTATCATTTCCCAGGCTTCCTCGTCAAATATTCTGTCCTTATAATAGAACTTTTTATCTTCCTCCGTAATCCCGCGAATCACCCTGCAGGGATTCCCTGCTGCCACAACCCAGTCCGGAATATCCTTCGTCACAACGCTTCCCGCTCCGATGACCACATTGCTCTCGATATGTACTCCGGGCAGAATCACCGTATTTCCGCCAATCCACACATTATCGCCGATGGTCACCTCGATCCCGTACTCATACATGGAATTCCGGGATACCGGATGTACCGGATGACCTGCCGTATAAATCGCCACGTTGGGGGCCATCTGACAGTAATCTCCGATTTTCACCTTTGCCACATCGATAATCGTACAATTATAATTCGCGAAAAAATTCTTTCCTACTTCAATGTGCGTACCATAATCACAGTAAAACGGCGGATTCAGAAATGCATTCTCCGATTTTCCAAATAACTCTTTCACCAGCTTTCCGATTGCCTCAAAATCTGAACGGTCCACAGTATTTAATTTCTGCAGGATTCTTCTGCAGACCTTCTGCTCCTCCATCACAGCGTCATCGGAAATATAAGCCATGCCCAGATCTCTTCGCTCAATATTGTTCATTTTGAAATTTCTCCTTTATTTCTCACAGAATACGTGTTTTCAAAAACTATCGTAACGCAGAAATCCGGTTTTTTCCAGCACAATTTCCGCTCTTTCTATCACGATCGTACGAAGTAGTACAATTCTCTTACAAAAATCTTCCTGACGCATTCCCACAAAGGAACCTCACCGTACAAAAAAAGAACCTGCCGATTCCCGCCAGATTCTTTTCCCAAAAATCTATCACAGTTCTTCCTCAAAGGTCCCTTTTACCAGGATCTGCTTTTCCGAAATCATCAGCTGTCCCCTGGCCAGCAGGGTCTGCAGCTCCAGAGTCTGCGCATCTGCCAGAACCAGATCTGCGTCCGCTCCTTCCGCAACTCGCCCCTTCCCGGGCAGCTTCAGCAAAGCGGCGGGATTGGCAGTTACTGCTTTTAACGCATTGGTCAGGGAAACACCCTCCGTCAGCACCGCATCTCTCATCTCCCGGTACAGCGATGACACCTTGCCCACTCCAAGTCCCCGGAAGGTTCCGTCCGGACCGAAAACAGGCAGGCTTCCCTGTCCATCGGAGGAAAAGGTCACATGCTCTGCCGGCACCCCGGCATCCAGCGCCATTCTCAGGCCAGTGCTTGCCCTGATTCCTTCAGAATCCCCGGAACCGGGATTCATACTGGTGGTCAGATCAATGTAGCCGCCCTGATTTTTCGCATAATCGATTCCGTCCTCCATCAGCGCGCGGTTCCGGTTGATATGGGTAGGCAGCATATTGGAGGGAGGAATCTGGGTATTCTCCAGCACGTAGCGCAGGAAATCCAGCTTTTCTCTTCCGTCTCCCATGTGAATGTTCACCAGGCCTGCCTTGGCAGCGAGAATGCCGCCTACTCGGGTATCAGCCACAATTTTCCCGAATTCTTCCCGGGTCGGCTGGGAGGACCGATGGTCGGCAATGGCGATTTCCCCGGTTCCAACAACCTTTTCCAGCAAAATGATGTCATCCAGAATACTGCCCGTCAGAGTGCGCACCGGAACCTGATAGGAACCGGTATAGACATAGGTGGTGATGCCCTCCTCCTCCAGGCCTTTGGCTTTGGCCAGCAGATTCGTCATGGTTCGGGTGCAGCCGTCTGTCCCCAGACAGCCCACCACCGTCGTCACTCCGCCGGTCAGAATATCCGAAAGCATGATTTCCGGTGTCCGGGTTCTGGCTCCGCCTTCTCCTCCGCCGCCCAGAATGTGGACGTGGGCATCAATCAGGCCCGGCATCAGAATTTTCCCGGTTCCGTCCAGAACCGTCACTCCATACGCCGGTTCCACCGGAAGACACTCCGCCATTTTCAGGATTTTGCCGCCTCCGGTGAGGACATCCAGAATCCCCAGATCCTCCGGCGCGTAAACCCGGATATTTTTTATCAGATACATTTCAAATCCTCCCTGCTGCTGACAGCTTTCGAAATCTCAGTTTCCCTCTTTTTCAATGGCATCCAGCAGCGTTTTCTTCGCGCAGGCAATGGCTTTCGCAACGCTTCCTTCCGCAAAGGGAACCGAAAGATTTGCGTGGGCCAGCGTTTCCAGATAGCCCATGCTTCCGCCGCATCTGCAGAGCTTCAGATAATCCTGCCATGCTTCTCCATGATTCTGCGCATTGCGCGCGGCAAATTCCATGGCTCCCATGGTTGTCAGGGTATAGTTGATATAATAGAAGGGATACAGGAAAATATGAAGCTTATGATACCAGTATCCGCCCCTGTCAAAGAAATCATCCGCGTCATAGCTGCGCCAGGGCATGTAGATTTCCTCCAGCTTCTTCCATTCCAGCGTCCGCTCCTTCGGTGTCAGCTCCGGCTTCGCATAGCAGATATGCTGGAATTCATCCACAGCAACGCCGAAGGGCACAAAGGTCAGCGCCTGCTGCAGATGCATAAAGCGGAATTTGTCCGCCTGATCTCCAAAGAACATTTCCGCATAAGGATAGGCAAACTGCTCCATACTCATGGAATGAATCTCCGCGATATCCGTAGACTCGCCGTAATAATCGGACAGCGGCTGATTCCGCATGGCCATATAACCCGCAAACGCATGGCCCAGCTCATGAGTCAGCACCTGCATATCTCCGATGGTATGGTTAAAACAGGAGAACACAAAGGGCGCCTTATAATCCGGCAGCGTGGTCATATAGCCCGTAGATGCCTTCCCCGGCTTATTTTTCAGATCCATCAGCTGATGATCAATCATAAAATCAATGAATTCTCCCGTTTCCGGGCTGATCTCATGGTACATTTTCCGTGCCTGGGCTACCATGAAATCATCGTCTCCCGCCGGAACGGCGTTGCCGTCCGGGTAAATCCGCTCCTCATCATAACACATCAGCTTCTCCACACCCAGACGCTTCCGCTGCGCCTCATAGAGCTTCTGGCACAGAGGCACCAGCTCCCTGCGGACCTGCTCCCGGAAAGCGGCAACCTCTTCCATTCCGTAATCGGTACGTCCCTGCTGCAGATACCCCACGGGAATAAAGTTTTCATATCCCAGGTTCCGTCCCATTTCATTCCGAATGGAAATCAGCTCGTCCCAGATTTCCTCCAGGCGGGTTTCATGGCTGTGGTAAAAGTCAGAATAGGCTCTGACTGCGGCGGCCCGCACTTCCCGGTCCTCATGTTCGAAAAATTTCCGGATTCCGTAAAGGTTCCGGTCCTCACCCCGGAACGGAATCCTGGCCGTAGCCATAATCTTCTGATATTCGTTGGTCAGTCTGGCTTCTCTCTGCATCAGAGGAATGTTTTCCTCACAGAAGGTCTTTTTCTGCAGCTCCATGCCGACAAAAAGCTGCTTTCCGTATTCTTCCTCAATCTGTCCGCGGAAGGGAGACTGCATCAGCGCTTCATTCAGCGCCAGGAAACTCGGCATAACCGTTGGAATCGTATCCTCAATGTATTCGTTTTCTTTTTCATAAAACTCATCAGTGGTATCCAGGGTATGACGGACATAAACAATGGTTATGGCTGTCTGCAGATGATTGTCCGCCGCGTCCTTCTCCAGCAGACACTCTTTTACCTCCTCATAGGAGGCTGCTCCTTCAATTTTTTCCTTCAGGACTCTGGTCTTTTCCACAATTGCCTGAAAATCCGGTCTCTGATACTCCAGTCCCGGGAATGTAAAATTTTCCTGATTCATTCTGATCTCCTTCTTTCTGCAAAATCATACGTTCTACGCAGGCGTTTCTTCTGTAAACAGGTTGTCCCTGGTAATATTCTTCAGCCACTTCCCGCTCCGGTAATGCTTAATCACCCAGGGCCATTTGGCGAATTCATCCGTACACAGCAGGAAATAAACCCACATCACCGGAAGCTTCAGCACAAAAGCAGCCAGAAATCCCAGCGGAACCGCATAACACCACATATCAAAAATGTCACAGAAAAAGCCGAACCGGCTGTCGCCCCCAGCCCGGAAAACTCCGGCAATCAACGTCGTATTGACGGCCGCTCCCATAACATAATAGGTGTTGATCAACAGCATATATTTCAGATAATGCATGGCCTGATCCGATAAATCGGCATACTTCAGGACAAAGGGCGTCGCCGCCAGAATAATCAGTCCGCCGATGGCGGCGGTGATCACCGTCAGCTTTACAATCCGTCCTGCGTCCTCTCTGGCCTCCTCCATCTTGTTTTCCCCGATGACATTCCCCAGCAGAATGCTGCCTGCACTGGCCATACCGAAGCACAGGATTGTGCCGAAATTCCGGACAACCGTCACAAAGGAATTCGCTGCCACCACGTCGCTCCCCAGGTGCCCCAGAATCACGGAATACATGGAAAATCCCACGCTCCAGATAATATCATTCCCCAAAGCAGGCAGAGACAACCGCACAAAATCCGAAAACAGAAGCCTGTTTTTCACAAACAGATAGCGGAAATCCAGCTTCACATCTCTGCTCCGGACGGATACCGCAAAGCAGACCAGCAGTTCAATGAATCTGGAAGCGGAGGTGGCAATGGCCACACCCAGAGCTCCCAGCTTCGGCGCTCCGAACACTCCGAAAATGAACACTGCGTTTAAAGCGACATTAATGGAAAAAGCCAGTATATTCATGGCCGTGCTGATGGTCACCCGCCCAATGCTGCGCAGTACGGACAGATAGACCTCCGTAACGCCCCAGCACAGATAACCGATACTTAAGCAGCGCAGATAGGAGGTTCCGATGGCAATGAGCTCCGGATCACTGGTAAAAACCCGCATCATCCACTCCGGAACCAGCAGCGCCCCTCCGGCAAAAATCGCCGAAATCAGCATGGAAAACCGCAGGGCAATCCCTTCCACTGTCTGAATCGCCCGCATATCCCCTTTTCCGAAGTACTGGGCGCACAGCATGGTAATCCCTGTTCCCAGCCCGTAGTAAACCATAAATAAAACACTGGTATACTGAGATGCCAGTGATACAGCCGAAATGGAAGACTGCCCCACATAGTTCAGCATAATGACATCCGCCGAACTGACGGCGGCACTCAGAAGATTCTGGACAACAATCGGCAGCACCATTTTAAAAATTTTCCCATAAAAGGGATTCGCCTGTACCTCATTTTTCTGTAAGCATTTCGCCCGTGTGAATCCTGTCTGCGTATTTTTCTTCTTCATGTTCAAACTACCCTTTCGCACAAAACAGGCTCCGGAATCTGTTTCGCCTGTCCCCTGGCATCATCTTATCATAGTTCCATGGTTATTTCCAGCTGAATCTGCGGATTCTGCCCACCCATGGCGGACAGACAAAAACGGCGCAGCCGCAGCCACGCCGTTCTTTATCAAAATATTCTTTTCCTTCGCCTTTACTGCTTTATCACGGTCTTTCATCCATGGGTGTAAAATCCGTGTGATGACCTACATACTTGTATGCCGGACGGATAATCTTGCTGGCATTGATCAGCTCCTCCAGACGGTGTGCGCTCCAGCCGGGCATACGCGCAATGGCAAAAATAGGTGTAAACAGCTCCTGGGGAATCCCAAGCATCGTATACACAAAACCGCTGTAAAAGTCCACATTGGCGCAGACATTTTTAAACAGCTTCCGATGCTCCATAACGAGCTGGCCCGCCAGACGCTCCACCAGCTCATACAGGTTGAACTCTTCCATCCTGCCCTTTTCCTCCGCCAGCGCTCTGGCATACTTCTTCAGAATCACCTCACGGGGATCTGACAGGGTATAAACTGCATGACCCATGCCGTAAATCAGACCGGTCCGGTCAAAGGCCTCCTTGTTCAGGATCTTCTGCAGATATGCAGATACCTCGTCCTCATTTGTCCAGTCCTTAATATGGGCCTTGATATCGTCAAACATATTCTGAACCTTCAGGTTCGCGCCGCCGTGACGGGGTCCCTTCAGGGAACCGATGGAGGCCGCCACAGAAGAATAGGTATCTGTGCCGGAGGAGGTCACCACATGAGTGGTAAAGGTGGAGTTATTACCGCCGCCGTGCTCTGCATGGAGAACCAGCGCGATATCCAGCACCTTGGCCTCCAGCTCCGTATACTGGCCGTCCGGGCGCAGCATCAGCAGAATATTTTCCGCCATGGACAGATTTTTCTCCGGATTCCGGATAAACAGCATCTCATCCTTCCGGAAGTGACGATAAGAATGATAGGAATAAACGGCGATGACCGGAAGCTTCGCAATCAGCTCCAGAGACTGGCGAAGTACATTTTCCGCGGAAATATCCTCCGGATTCGCGTCATAAGTATAAAGGGTCAGGATACAGCGCTGCATGGAATTCATAATATTCGGGTTGGAAGCCTTCATCACCACGTCGCGTACAAAACGGCCACTGAGTTCCTCCAGTTCCGCCATCACCTTCAGGAATGCGTCCAGCTCTTGTCTGTTCGGCAGCTTTCCGAAAATCAGCAGATAAATGGTTTCCTCAAAGCCGTACTTCCTGCCTTCCAGCCCGTCGACAATATCATAAATATTGATCCCCTGATAGTACAGGCTTCCTTCCGCCGGAATCCTCCGGCCGTTTACCAGATCATAGGCACAGACATCCGAAATCTCCGTCAGTCCTGTCAGCACACCCTTTCCGGCAGAATCACGCAGGCCTCTCTTTACGTCATATTCCAGATACAGGTTCGGATCGATATGATGATTTTTCATCA
>JAXEJQ010000158.1:0-36128 GCA_034101475.1 Candidatus Limivivens sp. | reverse complement strand
CGGAAACGGCAGCCGGGGCCGCACATGTTTTTATCCCTTCACACCGCCCAGCGCAACGCCGGCCACGATGTATTTGGACAAAATCAGATATACAATCACAAGGGGAATAATCGTCACAAACAATCCCACATAAACCACGCCATAATCCGTCCGGAACTGGTTGGAGCTCAGAAGCTGGACAAACATCGGAAGAGTTTTCTTGGAATCCGTGGTCAGCATGATGGTCGGTGTAAACAGATTGTTCCACTGAGCGATAAACTGAAAGATCGCCTGAGTGGCCACTGCCGGTTTCAGGATCGGCAGTATGATGGTATTGAAGGTATGGAATTCTCCGGAACCGTCAATACGGGCGGCTTCCACCATTTCAATCGAAAGGCTGCTTTCCATATACTGTTTCATGAAGAAAACGACTGCCGGACTGGCTATAGTCGGGATAATCAGGGGGATATAGGTATCCACCAGCTTCAGATCCAGCATAAACCGGTAAAAACCGATGATGGTAATCTGGTTGGGAATCATCATGATTGCCATGATAAAAGCCCAGGCAAAACGTTTCATTTTGAAGTCATATACCTGAATACCGTAGGCAGTCAGACAGGAAAAATAAACTGCCAGGAAGGTACCGGGCACCGTAATCAGCAGAGAGTTCAGAGCCGCCCTCTGCAGGGTGATCTGCATACCGTTCTGTTTGATCAGCAGGTTTTTCCAGTTCTCCAGAAAATGTGTGGAGGGAATCAGGGAAATGCCGGATTTAATCGCATCAGAGGTTCTGGTGGCATTCATGACCAGCAGAAGGAAAGGCGCCAGAGCCAGGATGCAGAAAAACAGACATACCAGGCCCCGCACAGCTTTCTGTCTGCGCAGGTATCCTGTATAGCTCTTTGTCTTTTCCATATCAGCGGCCTCCTTTCACTCTCTTGGGCTTTTTCTCACTTTTATCCCGCATGCTCGCGAACAGAATCAGGCTGATCACAAGAGTAACAAAGAACAGCAGGACAGATACCGTAGCCGCCTTTCCCACATCGCTGTTGTACAGCCGCATGATATACATGGTCATGGTGGTTGTGGAATCATCCGGAAGTCCCACCAGGCCTGTCTCCGGTACATTGAACAGAGCCGGAATATCATACATCTGCAGACCGCCGATGGCAGAAGTCACCAGCACATAGAGCAGAATCGGTTTCAGAAGGGGCAGCGTAATGTAGCGGAACTGTTTCCAGCCTGTAGCGCCGTCGATATCAGCAGCCTCAAAAAGTCCCGGGTCAATTCCCAGCACCCCGGATATAAGCAGCAGGGTCGTGTTTCCGAACCACATCCAGAAAAGGATGTAAGAAATCAGCCCCCTGGTTCCTCCCACACTTGCCATAAAATCAAAGTTCTGACTGATCACTCCAAGATCCCGGAGAGTTTTTGTCACAGGACCATACTGAGTAAACAGTGCTTTGAACAAAATGGAAACGGAAGCTGCCGTTATGATGCTGGGCAGATAAATAATAACCTTTACGGCTCCGGTTCCCTTAATCTTTACTTTCGGATTGGTCAGCCAGACTGCCAGCAGCAGAGATACCAGGATCTGGGGAATAAAGTTTCCAAGCCACATAATCAGAGTATTCTTCAGATATATCAGCGCATAGGCCCGCTCTCCCTGATTCAGCCCGAGGACATTCAGAAAATTCTGGATACCTGCAAAGCTGATCACTTCCCGTCCGTTCCTTTTGTAATAGGACAGAGTGCTGTAGTAAAAGGTGTTAAGCAGCGGCCAGAGCTGAAACAGCAGATAGGTGATAAAAAACGGTGCGATAAAAAAATAACCGTATTTTCCATAGCTGACCTTTTTTTTCTTTTTCTTCTTCATAGTTCCCTCCCGGATTCTGCATGAAAAGGAAATGTGCTGCTTCCTCCCTCGGAAGAAGCAGCACGCTGCTGCAGTCTATACAGCTGTCCTTTTGATCCCAACATCATAAGATGTTGGGATCAAACGATGCCATACGGATTGTTCCGTGCTGCGCACTCCCACAATCCTGCATCATCATAAACTGTAATGATTATTCTACGCTCAGGTAGGAGAAGGTATCGTGGATAGAAGCCTTCAGATCCGCAATGGCGGTATCCAGATCTTTTTCTCCGGTCGCATAAGCCTTGGTCTGGGTATCCAGCAGGGACAGAATCTGCTGATCTTCTGCGGTTACAGAAGAAGCATCCAGTCCGTCAGCCAGCGGCAGGAAGAATTCCATGAAGTTCTGGCCTGCATCTGCGTACAGATAGCCATTGCCGTCTGCAGAAGCTCCGCTTTCAATAATCTTGGAGATCGCTTCGGTGTTGTTTACAAAGTCAGCATTCATGGCATTGATCGCTACCATACCGTCCGTATCACAGGTGATGTATTTCATGATCAGAGCTGCCAGCTCGGTGTCAGAGCATCCGGTGGTTGCTGCCAGGCCAGTGCCGCCCCAGTAGCACTTGTTGGGAGCTCCTACCAGGATCGTATTGCCTTTCCATGTATCGCTCAGGCACCAGTAAGTAAACCACGGACATCCGAAGTATGCAATTGCGGCATTGCTGCTCTCACCGTCGCCGTCCATGTTTGCATACCAGTCAGCGCTCCACTGATCCGTGTTGTAGGTCAGTTCCTCGTCATACAGCTTCTTTGCCAGCTCCAGGTAGGTCGTCACATTCTCATCCAGGGTGATCACATCGTTTTCATCATAGAAGCCCACGCTTCTGGAATTCATCAGAACACGTTTCAGTTCATCATAACCGGAAAACAGCTTGCAGGTGCCGCCGGAAGCTTCCTTAACCTCTGCTGCCGTCGCCAGAATGGTATCAAAATCTGCAAATTTTGCTGTCAATTCTGCAGGATCCGTGGTTCCCAGATATTTTTCTGCCAGATCTGCACGAACCTGAATGCATCCCGGGGTTGCCTGCCAGAACAGCGCTCTCACATTTCCATCCCAGTCGCTTCCCAGATCAATGTTATACTGGTACATCTTTGCATAATCATCAGAAGTAATACCCAGATCTTCTACCTTCTGTACCCAGTCACTGTTTACATACTTCTGAACGTAATCCACTTCCAGTCCCATCAGGTCCGGATACAGTTCATTGGAAGGATCATCCAGCATCGGATCCAGCTTGCTCTGGTAATAATCGGAACCGCCGGTATTTACAAATACGATCCGCTCATATTCTTCCGGATAGGCCTCTTTGAACGGTCCGTCCAGAATTTTCTTAATATCATCGTTCCAGCCCCATACAACAAAGGAGCCTTCCGCTGCAGCATCACCGGTAACGGTATTTGCCGGTTCTGTCTCTTCTTCTGCGAAAGCAGGAACTGCCAGTGTAGGTACAACCATGGAAGCAGTCAGTAATGCAGCCAACAATTTTTTCTTCATAAAAACGTTCCTCCTTAAAATGTTTATAAATAATTTTATTGCTTTTTACAGTTTCCGGACGGTTCTGCCTGTAATCAGGGTCCCCGCCACTTTTTCAATATCCTGGTTCGTCGTCTTCGGCTTTTCAATCAGGTCAATCAGCTTCGCCGCCGCCATCCGCCCGATGCTCTCCGTATCCTGGCCAAGAGTCGTCAGGGGAGGCTCCAGAATCTCCGCAATGGAAATCCCGTCAAAGCCCGCAATGGAAATATCTTCCGGAACGGACAAACCCGCCTCCTTCAGAGCGGCAAGGCCGCCCATGCTGGCATAATCATCCGGGTACAGAATACAGGTCGGTGGATTCTTCAGTTCCAGCAGCCTGCGTGTCTGCTCGGCCGCTTCCTTTGGGTCATTGTAAATCCCCTCCCGTACATACTCATCGGGAACCTCAATCCCATGCTCCTCCAGAATCCGGTAAAAGCTCACCGTCCGTTCCCGGGTTACCGCGGAATCCTTCCCATGGATATACGCGATCTGCCTGTGGCCCTGGGAAAGAATGTATTCCATCAACTGACGCATTCCCTGGGCATTGTCCGAAAGAATCGCCGCCGAACCGCTGAAAACATGATCAATGGTCACCGTAGGAATGTTGCTGTTGATCAGCTCCAAAACCTCCGGCTGGTTGAAATCAACACAGGCAATCACCACCCCATCCACCCCCCGGTATCTGCAGTGTTCCAGATAAGAGGTTTTTCGTTTCCCGTACTGATGATTAATAAACGTCACGTCATAACCCCTGGATTCCGCTTCAGTCTTTAGAGACTCCAGTACTTTCGAAAAATGCGGATGGGTCAGACCGCTGTTTTTATCATCCACAAACAGGATCCCGATGTTGTAGCTGTGGTTGGTCTTCAGCGCTCTCGCTGCCAGATTCGGAAGATACCCCATTTCCTTTGCCTTTTCCCTGATGTACTGCTTCCGTTCATTGCTGATATCCGGCAGATCATTCAGCGCTTTGCTTACCGTAGCCGTGGATACTCCGCAGGCTGCGGCAATATCTTTCAGGGATACCATCTTCCTCCTCCTTTCCTTGCCCTTTGTTTTCCCTTAATCGTTTTCGTAATTTCACTATACACCACTTTTGGTATTTTTGCAAGTATTATTTTTAAATTTTTTCATTTATTCGTTATTTTACACATGGCTGCTCTCCTTTCTTCCTGTAATTTCTTTCTTACCACGCGGAATTCCGGAAAAATGTCATTATTTTGACGAATACGTTTAAGTATCTGTTCGTTTTTCATCAATTTTCATTTTTCCACAAATACTCATTGAATTTCTCAAAAATATGCTTTATACTAGAAGCAGCATACGCAGAGCAGCTTCGGAGAATATTTTACTTAATCGTTTTCGCACAATACTGTGAGCGAATTGCGAATGTTTTCGTCGGTTTTGAGAATGCTGCGTCCCGGTGAGGCGCGTTAAGCACCAACCGCAGCGAAGTGCAGACGCGCAGCACGGAAAATCGACGGAAGGCTCATTTTTTTAAGAATAACAAAAAGGAGAGTCACTGAAATGAAATTTGGATATTTTGATGATGCGAAAAAAGAATACGTGATCACCACACCCCAGACACCGCTTCCCTGGATCAACTACCTGGGATGTGAGAACTTTTTCTCCCTGATTTCCAATACCTGCGGCGGCTACAGCTTTTACAAGGATGCCAAGCTGCTCCGCCTCACCCGCTACCGCTATAACAACGTTCCCTATGACAGCAACGGCCATTACTTCTATATTAAAGAAAACGATGTGATCTGGAATCCCGGCTGGCAGCCCTGCCGTACTCCTCTGGACAGCTACAGCTGCCGCCATGGTCTGGGCTACAGCATTTTTACCTCCTCCAAAAACGGCCTGGAGGCACAGTCCACGGTCTTTGTTCCTGTGGATGACAACTGCGAGGTGACAAAACTGACCCTGACCAACCGCACCAGCCAGCCGAAAACCTTTTCTCTTTTCTCCTATGTGGAATTCTGTCTCTGGAATGCCATGGATGACATGACCAACTTTCAGCGGAATCTGAGCATTGGGGAAGTAGAGGTCCACGGCTCCACCATTTACCATAAGACAGAATACCGGGAACGCCGGAATCACTATGCCATCTATCATGTAAACGCTCCCATTGACGGCTTCGACACGGATCGGGATACGTTCCTTGGCGCTTATCAGGGCGCGGACGCTCCTGCAGTGGTGACCAGCGGTACCTCCGGGAACTCCATGGCCAGCGGCTGGGCCCCCATCGGCTCCCACCATCTGAAAATCTCTCTGAAGCCGGGAGAATCCCGCTCCTTTGTATTCCTCCTGGGCTACATTGAAAATCCCGCAGATCAGAAATGGGATGCTCCCCATGTGGTCCGCAAAGAGCCGGCGCTTTCCATGATCAGCCGCTATCAGACCGCCACCCAGGCAGACGAGGCTCTGGAAAAGCTGAAAAATCACTGGGAAAACCTTCTCTCTCACTTTACGGTAAATACTCCCGAAGAAAAGCTGAACCGGATGATCAATGTCTGGAACCAGTACCAGTGTATGGTCACCTTCAATATGTCCCGCTCCGCCTCCTACTACGAATCCGGCATTGGCCGGGGTATGGGCTTCCGGGATTCCTGCCAGGATCTGCTGGGCTTTCTCCACCTGATTCCGGATAAGGCCAGAGAACGGATTCTGGATATCGCCGCCACTCAGTTTGAGGACGGCAGCGCCTACCACCAGTATCAGCCTCTGACGAAAAAGGGAAATATGGATGTGGGAAGCGGCTTCAATGACGATCCCTTATGGCTGATTGCCGCTGTCAGCGCCTATATCAAAGAGACCGGGGATCTGTCCATTCTGGAGGAATCGGTTCCCTTTGACAACGATGCCTCCAGGGCACAGCCACTGATGGAGCATCTGCGCCGCTCCTTCCGTTTCACCCTTACCCATCTTGGACCGCACAGGCTTCCTCTGATCGGACGCGCGGACTGGAATGACTGTCTGAACCTGAACTGTTTTTCTGAGACGCCCGGGGAATCCTTCCAGACCTGCGCAAATTTCGAAAGTGACAAGCCGGAATCCGTTTTCATTGCGGCAATGTTTGTCAAATACGGCAACGAGTACGCGGATCTCTGTGAGCTGACCGGAAATCTGTCTGAAAAAGAGACCGTTCTGCAGGCAGTTTCCGATATGTACGATGCCGTACTGAAGGACGGCTGGGACGGAGAATGGTTCCTTCGTGCTTACGATGCCTTCGGGGATAAGATCGGCTCAAAGGAATGTCAGGAAGGACAGATTTATATCGAGCCCCAGGGCTTCTGTGTTCTGGCCGGAATCGGTGTAAAAGAGGGACTGGCAGAAACGGCTCTGTCCTCCGTGGAAAAACATCTGGATACCAAATACGGCGTTGTCCTCCTGCAGCCAGCCTACCAGACCTACCATGTCAATCTGGGTGAAGTATCCTCCTATCCGCCCGGATACAAGGAAAATGCCGGAATCTTCTGCCACAACAATCCCTGGATTTCCATCGCGGAAACCGTTGTGGGCCACGGGAACCGGGCCTTTGAAGCTTACCGGAAGATCTGTCCCGCTTATATCGAGGCAATCAGCGAGATTCACCGGACCGAGCCCTACGTCTACTCCCAGATGGTGGCCGGCAAAGATGCCAAAAACTTCGGCGAAGCAAAGAACAGCTGGCTCACCGGAACGGCCGCCTGGACCTTTGTAAATGCTTCCCAGTACATTCTCGGGATTGCGCCCACTCTGAAGGGTCTCTCCGTGGATCCCTGTATCCCGGAAGATTTTTCCGGCTTTGAGGCTACCCGCCAGTATCGGGGCGCTTCCTACCATATCACAGTCCAGAATCCCGATCACGTCCAGAAAGGGATCAGAGAACTTCTGGTGGACGGGGAGAAGGTCGATGGCACCGTTATTCCCTTTGTCCCCGGGAAGAAGACCTACGAAGTGACTGCCATTATGGGATAACCAAAAGAACCCTGCTCTGCAGGGTTCTTTTTTGATCTTTTTATTCAAGATGCTCCACAAATGACAGCAGCTCTGCCAGACTTCCCTGATATTCCGTCTCAATGGGAAGATTCTTTTTATTCTCCATGGTATCCGTCACCAGATAGGTTTTTACTCCAAGACGGCGGATGGCCAGATCCTCCTCCACATCGTTTCCCACCATCAGGCATTCTTCCGGATTCATACCAAAGGCTTCCAGCAGCTGCTGAAAATACCGGGGATTCGGTTTGCAGAAGCAGCAGTCCTCATAGGTGGTAATCACCCGGAAATCAGACTCTTCCAGCCCGGCCCAGCGGATCCGGTTTTGTGTGGCACATCTTGGAAATACGGGATTGGTGGCAAGATAAACCGAAATCCCCTTTCCCTTTGCTGTTTTCACGATCTGATCTGCCAACGGCGACGGGCTGGTCACCTGGATGGTCCGGTTGAAATCCCCGCTGTAAAAGTTCAGCGCCAGCTTTTCGGCGTCCACTCCTTCCAAAGGCAGCAGTTCCTTTAAACAGCTCCAGAAGCGCTCCCGATTTGTACAGCTCCCGTCATTTCTCACCATGGCCTCATAGCCCTTCCAGACCGCCCCGATAAACGTTCGTACATCGGTGGAAATGCCGCCGGAAATAGAATTCCCGGCCAGAAGAGGCAGATAAAAAGCCACAAATTCATCCTGCTTCATGGGAAGCAGCGTCCCGTCAAGATCAAAGAGAAGATGTCTGATCTTCATGATTATTTCCACTCCTTTCTCAAAAATAAGTTGGGGCCAGGAAGCTGCCCTCACTGCAGCAGCTTCTGCAGACTTACATCCTGAGCAAACCCCGAAACGTTATATAAAAACAACAGATCCGTGTAGTCCCCTTCTTCAATCAGAGACTCCAGGCTTTCATTAAAATACCGGATGTCCACCATATCCACCTGAGAAAAATCATGATAGGTAAAAGGCACAAAGCAGTTCGCATAGGAATCCTTGATCACCAGCAGCCGGCGCCCGTTTTTCTTCTCTGTCGATGCCTGAATCAGCGCCTGGTTTCCTCCGTAAAAAACCGCATATTTATCACGGGTCTGGAGCTTCTCCATCTGATACAGGCTCTCCCGGCTCTCCTGTCCCCGGTTCACTGCCAGCGAATAGTTCTCTGCCTCTTCTTCCTTCGGCATAAAGCGCTCAATGGAATCCGCTTCCACTTCCGTTCCCACCTTGGAGGCAATGGTTCCCTCAAACTCTGTGGTCAGAATCTCCCGTTCATATCCGGACAGCCCCAGGGGAGACAATCCCTTTTCTTTTGCCCAGGCCTCATAAACACAGTAAGCGCCGTAGGTCGTCCAGTGATGATCTGTCCGGTAATAAAGCTGCTCACCGGGGTGGCGCTCCAGAACCGCACCGGCATCAAACCAGGTTCCCTCCGGTACCATACTCTGAATCTGCTCCAGATATGCCTCACCGCCGCTGTCCGGTGCATAGAAAGGCAGATAGCAGTCCAGAATCTCCACTGCATTGGGAACAACCATCACCGTCATCCGGTTATCCGGAAATATCTCCCGGTACTTCCGGGTAAAGGACTGCAGAAGGCTGAGATTTCCCCTGGCCTGCTCCGTATCATAAATCCCCTCATGGGTCTCAATCAGATACCCGTCCGCTCCAAAATAAACGCCGTTTACCTCCTGCTTGCCCATCAGCAGTTCCACATCCGTCTTCAGCCCGATCCAGGCGTCCCGCCCCGGAAACTGGTCGCTGAGATAGGTTTCATAATCCTGTTCAAAATCGCCGTCCAGAAGATCCCCCAGATTTGCCTTTGGAAGCTGCGCCAGGGCTCTGTTTTCCCGGTCTGAAAATTCCCGTTTTTCCCAAAAGACCGTGAGGCCCGCAAAGCCAAAGACTGTCCCCAGAAACAAAAGAATCACAAACCAGTTCTGTACTTTTTTCATTCCAGACCTCCTTTCTCAGAATCGGAAATATAAAAACGGATTGTAAGTTGCATTCACCAGATATGCCAGAGAGAGCACAAAAATTCCGGCATACCAGAAACATTTGAGAATCGTTCCCAGCCAGGAAGCTTCCCCAAGCCCGCCCAGAATGCGGTTCCCGATCCTTTTGGGGATCATCGTACAGCCAAAAAGCAGAATCACCAGCAAAACGCCGTAATTTCCCAGCAGATACAGGCTCTCCCGCCCCACAAGCTGCTGTCCGAAACCGCCAAACAAGGCCTTCAGATAAGACAGACAGTAGGACAGATCCTCACACTTGAACAGCACCCACCCCAGGATAACCAGAAACATGGTATAAACGTTCCGAAGAAATCCCGGAAGTTTTCCAAGCACCCTCTTCAGAACAAACTTCTCCACCAGCAGAAGAATTCCGTAATAAGCGCCCCAGAACACGTAATTCCAGCTGGCGCCGTGCCAGATTCCCGTCAGGAGCCAGACGATCAGAAGATTGCGCACCTGCCGCAGGGCTCCCCGGCGGTTGCCGCCCAGAGGAATGTAAATGTATTCCTTAAACCAGGAGCTTAAGGAAATATGCCACCTGCGCCAGAATTCCGTGATACTTTGGGAAATATACGGATAGTTGAAATTCTCCAGAAAATGGAATCCAAACATTTTTCCAAGACCGATGGCCATATCGGAATAGCCGGAGAAATCAAAATAAATCTGGAAGGTAAAGGCAACGGCTCCCAGCCAGGCTGTCAGAACCGGAATCTGCGTCACCTCCAGCCCCATCACCGTGTCACAGAGCAGGCCGATATTGTTGGCCAGAAGTACCTTTTTGCCCACACCGATCAGGAACCGGTGAATCCCCTCCGCAAAATCATCAGAGTTCTCCCGGCGATTCTGCATCTGTTCGGCAATGGTCTTATACTGGACAATGGGGCCGGCAATCAGCTGAGGAAACATGGAGACGTAGGTTCCATAGTTCACCCAGTTCTTCTGAACCTTCGTGGCTCCCCGATACACATCGATGGTATAGGACATGGTCTGAAAGGTAAAAAAGGAAATTCCGATGGGCAGCGGAATATTCAGCAGCGGAAGCCCCAGCCCTGTCAGGCTGTTCACCGTGCCGATGAAAAAATCCGCATATTTAAAAAATCCAAGAATGCTCAGATTCACCAGAATGGACAGCATCAGAAATCCTCTGGCTGCTCTCCTCCTGCCCATTCTCCTGTTCCTGTCAATCAGACGTCCGATACAGAAATCCATGGTAATGGAAAAGAGCATCAGGAACACGTATTTGGGTTCCCCCCAGGCATAAAAAAAGAGGCTGCACAGAAACAGAACCAGATTCCGGAGCCTTCTTGGTGCTATATAATATAGTAGGAACACCGCCGGAAGGAATCGAAAAAGAAATAATAAACTGCTGAAAACCATATTCGAATTTCGCTCACTTTCTTCATCCATCTGTTACGATTTCGTTACAATCGAAAAAAACTATTTACAATTAACGGATTCATTATATAATAGAGAAGAAGAAAAGGCAATTTAATTTTATGCGCAGGGGAGAACATATGGCAACACAAAAGAAAAGGAAGGCGCCGAAACCAGGACGTCTCCTTCATATCGTGGTTCTGATTATTTTTGTGCTGGTGATCTTCGAAGGGAAGATGTTAATCAGCATTTTTTCACGGGATGGCGTTCAGTCCCACGTAGCGGCTCAGCTCAGCGAGCTGTTTACCGGTGCGGAATTCCAGACGGAGACCGAAACGGAAGAAAAGGCTGAAACCGAGACCGAAGCCTCTGTTACGGAGGTTCAGACAGAAGCTGTACCGGAAACAGAACCCAAAAGTCCTGCCGTTGTCACGGAACAGGCGGTACCTGTGGATGAATCCTATTTTGCGGATGCCACCTTTATCGGCGATTCCCGTATGGAAGGGTTCCACGTGAACTCCGGTATCAGTACCGGAACCTTTCTGACCGGCGTCGGCATGACCACAGAGAATATTTTCGAAACGCCCTTTATCTCCACTCCGGGAGGCATGATAACCGTTTTCCAGGCTCTTTACAACACCTCCTGTCAGAAGTTTTACGTTCTTCTTGGCACCAATGAGCTTGGCACCTGGGATTGGGATGATTTTAAACAGAATTACACGATTGTCCTCGGTGAGCTGAAAAAGCTCTCACCCAACGCTCTGATCTACGTCATCGGTGTTCCCTATGTGGAAGAATCCAAGGTCACTACCGGGGAATACGTGAACAATGCCAACGTTGATACCATGAACGACATTCTCATTCAGATCTGTGAGGAAGGCGGCTATTATTTTCTGGATGTCAACGAGGTTCTGTCCAACGGTTATCATTCTCTGATCGAAGGAGCCACCAGCGACGGCGTTCACATGTACGAGGAATACTGCAAGATCTGGCTGGAGTATCTGAAAACACACTATATCAACGAATAAAGAAAAAGGAGAACATTTATGAAACACCTGAAGCCCATTCGCTGCCTGATTGCTGTCATGCTCTGTGTGCTGGCACTGACCGGCTGCGGAAAGAAAGAAACCAAAGAAGTCACGGCTGCCCCCGCCGATCTGGCAAAGCAGCTTGCAGAGGAAACCGTCACCAGTGACGTCCTCACGGAGGTTTCCGCCGATATCCTTGCTTCCACCTATTTTGTGGACATGGAACAGGTGGAAGCCAGCTCCGCCTACATGAGTACCGGTGCATCCGCCTGTGAAACTGCTGTTATCAAATGTAAGGACAGTTCCTACACCTCCGAGGTGGAAAAGCTGCTGAAGAACCGGGTTTCCAACCAGACCACCCTGTATTCTTCCTACAATGCGGGAGAGACCAAGAAGCTGGATGCCGCTATCATCAAGACCTCCGGCCAGTACGTGGTGCTCTGTGTCTGTGACGATACCTCCAAAGCAGACAGCATTCTCACCGAAGCCGGCTTCTGATCCGGCATCAGACAGACTGTAAAACGGTCAGGCAAATCTGCCTGACCGTTTTTTATCGGTTTTCATTGAAGGTTCCCTTAATGTCGCTCCAGTGTTCTTCTGCATAGGCAATCAGCTTATTCGCCTGCTCCAGGGACATTTCCGGGAAAAAGAAGAAAATACTGTGGGAACCGTATTTCATAACCAGACGTTCACAGTTTCTCAGCCAGTCTTCAAACTCTCCGGAATAAACCTTAATCCACAGGGATTTCCCGGCTGCGATGGCCTTGTCATAAATCACGTCCCAATCCTCCAGCGTTCCGTCAGGACCCGCGTCACCGCTGGTCCACTGAAGAGCGTCAATCCCTTCCACCTCCATCAGCGCGTCCAGATGTTTGATGGCATCCGGTCCATCCAGATGATACAGAACATGATCGGCTTTGGATGCCTGATCCTTCAGTGAATCCAGAACAAACTCCCGAAAGCCTGTAGGTGACATCATGGCTGAGAAATCACACTGAAGCTTTGTGGTCCTGCCCGGTCCCCAGATCTGGAATACGGTATAGGCGTTTCCGCCCTCCTCGTCCTTGATAATATCATAAAAACGGTCAAAATAATCATAATACAGCGCTGTAACCTGGTCCACCCGTTCTTTCACAATCTCCGGCTCGTCAATGGTATCATAGAGCATTTCCTGTGCCCCCCGCAGAGAAGCCAGTACGTCCACATTTTCCATCAGATCCGGCATATCCACGTAAAAATCATCTCCGGCCAGTTCCCGGCATTTTTTTACCAGCTCAATGTGCTTTTGAAACCATTCATTTTCGGGATCAAACCGGAATTCCGGAACCCCATCCCAGTCCTCCAGGCAGGGCTTAAACCAGACCGTATCCTCCTTGAATCCAATATCGGATCCCAGGTAGGCAGCCAGGGAACCCGGTCCGAAATCCACATTCAGGTTCGGAAAACTCTCTGCCAGAAACAGGTGCTTCTCGCAGAAATCGCGGTATCTGGCTACAATCCGCTCCGCATTCTGATATTTATCCTCCATATCCTTCCATTTCAGTTCCTCCGGAAGGGCATAGTATTTCCCCTGGCAGATCACATCCGTATAACCGCCCTCCACCGGACGATTGTCAGAGAGATGCTCGATCTCCGGCTTTCTGGCAATCACACACATCAGGGGACGGCCGGTGTTTTTATGTTCCCAGTAATTTCGAAACTTCTCCTTTGTCTCCTCCCAATTCTCCTTGTACATCATGGTAAAACATCCTCCTTCCATTTTTCCGCATAACGTTTCCGGTACTTTCCGCATATATCCAATCTGATTATAACGGTTCCCTCCCGGATTTTCTTCTGCTTCCTTCCCATATTTTTATACTTTCTTACGCATTTCACCCGGTGAAATCCCCATATGTTTCTTAAAAAGTCGGTAAAAATTCGAGGTATTAGTAAATCCGCACTCCTGCTCCACTTCCAGCAGACTCAAAGCGCTGTTCTGCAGAAGCTCCGCCGCCTTTTTGACCCGCTGCTCTACGATGTAATCCCGGAAATTCTTCCCGGTAACCTTTTTAAAATAAGCCGAGAAATAATTGGGACTCATATAGGCCAGACCGGCCGTCTCTTCCAGCGTGATCTTTTTGTCATAATTCTCATGCACATAGTTCAGCGCCTGCTCCAGCCGCTTCATCTGCTTTTTCCGGACGGAAAGACTCTCCTGCCAGGGCTCTCCCTTCTGGTAATGACGCACCAGGATCGTCAGAAGTCTGAGAACATTGGCCTGAATCATCAGCTGATAACCGACTCCCTGTGTCTCATATTCCTCCAGGATTTCCTTCATTATCTGCGTCATAGTCTCCGTGTATTCCTCTTCCCGGCCGATCCGGTTCCGGAAATTGCTGCCCCGCTCCAAAAAAGGCAAAAGGTAATCGTAGGCAAACAAATGAGTCCCATCTGAAATCAGCTCAGCAGCGAAAGTCATCACCAGGAGCTCCATCTTCTCCGCAGCCGCCCAGCCATGTACGTCAATATTATTGAAAATAATCATGTCTCCCGCTTCCACCTGATAGGTGCTGCCGTTGACATAATAACGCCCTTTCCCGGACAGAATGCAGGTCACTTCCAGAAACTCATGCCAGTGATAATCCTCCGGCATCCCCTGTACCGGCAGCGCCTCATAACGGAAAATGGAAAAGGGGTACTTCTGATCCAATACTTTGCTGTCCTTCTGTATCTGCAAATCAATCTTCTCCTGTCCGAATCTTCCATCATCGCCCGTATCTGTTCCGTACCTTCACAGACACGATTCCCTCGCCTTTCAGTTCCCGGTACTGCCCGGCTCTTTCTCCGGTACCCGGCAGCCATGACACTGGCTGCAGTTTCCTCCGCAGCATCCCTTTCCCTGCTTTTTATCCAGATAAATCTTTCGGCCGGCAAGAAATACAAGAGCCGCCACAATCAAAAATACAACAACTGTTCCCATCCTGTCCCTTCCTCTCTTATAATCATTTCAGAAACGCAATGAGTTAGATATTTCTAACTTTTTTTCTTTAACATATCACGCCTCCGGGGCTTTGTCAAGCATTGATCCCTCAGAAACATCCTCCTGTCCCTGGAACTTTTCTGTATAAAAACATCGGGCTGTCACCAAAGAAAAAAGCAGCCCGGTAAGTACCGGGCTGTCTATCGAATCTCCAGGGTATGTAATCAGTTTTGTTTTATTTCTCTTTTACCGGTCCGATCAGTCCTTCACGATATGCACCGATATATTCCATACAGTAATCATCCAGACCAAGCAGTGCCTCAGTCGCATAGATCAGACCCATCATATCACGGTTTGTCGGATCCAGAATCGCACTGTCCAGACCTGCATTCATAGCCAGAACCGTGAAGCCCAGGTTCAGCAGCTTACGAACCGGCAGATTGAAGGAAATGTTGCTGACAGCAGAGGTAATGTGAATATCCGGATACTGAGCGCGGATGGTACGCATCACTTCTGTGATCATATTGATTCCGTCTTCGGAAGTACAGAGCATCTCAATCAGGGGATCAACATGGATGCGGCTCGGAGCAATGCCGTACTCTTTCGCTTTCGCCATGATGTTGTCGAAAACGCGCAGACGGTCTTCTGCACATTTCGGAATACCGGTGTCATCACACAGCAGTGCGATCACTTCCCATTTGGTGTCCTTGATCTCCGGGAAAATAATATCTACTTTATCACCTTCCATGGAAACGGAATTGATGATACCCGGTTTATTACAGAATTTGTAAGCTTCCTTCAGTACGCGGGGGCTCGGGCTGTCAACTGCGATGGGTACATCTGTTACACTCTGTACCAGATCGATCATCCATTTCAGTGTCTCTACCTCAACGGCCTCTTCCACTGATGCGCAGACATCAATATAAGTCGCACCTGCATCCGCCTGTTTCTTTGCAATCTCTTTGATCCACTCTTCATTTCTCTCAGCAATGGCTTTTCCCATGGAAGGGATGGAACCATTAATTTTCTCGCCAATAACAATCATGTGGCAAACCTCCTGAATTTCATTCTGATATTGTTTCAACTTTTTACGCATTATTTTCCCTGGAGTGCGTCCCTGTTTTTATGCGGTATCCTCCTGCCGGGCAAAAGGTACCGGAAATCCATTTCCGAAAATGGCCGCTGACATCCTTCTGTCCTCAGCCCAGAAAGGCTTCAATCTCTTCTTTTGCAGGAAGGGCCGGAATGCCGCCCATCTTCTGCACACAAAGTCCGCCGGATGCATTGCCGTACTTCAGCGCCGACTGAACAATCTCCTCTGTCAGGTCTGCGGTCTTCTCCACACCGCTCATCAGAATTCTGGAAAGGAAGCCTCCCCAGAACGCATCACCTGCCCCTGTGGCATCCACTGCCTTTACCTGATGTGCCTTCACAAAGCCTTTCTTTCCTTCAAAGAAATATCTGGCTCCCTCAGCACCCAGCGTCTCAATGACAACGGAAATCCCGTGTTCTTTCATAAAGGCAGGAATATTCTCTTCACCGCCCACAAAATCCAGCTCTTCCTCCGATATTTTCAGAAAATCCACATAGGGAAGAATGGTATTCACCACCTCGATGGCAGCTTCCTCATTCGGCCATACGACATTCCTGTAATTGACATCATAGCTGACCATCCTGCCCTTTTCCTTCGCAAGCTTCATGGCATGGGCGGTGGCAGAGCGGGCCGGCTCCTGGGACATGCCAAAGGATCCGGCATGAATCAGCTTTGCTTCTTCGATGTCGCTTTCCTTCACGTCTGCCTCAGTCAAAAGCATATCTGCCCCGGGCTTCCTGGCAAAGGTAAAGGAACGCTCCCCATTCTCATACAAGGTCACAAATGCCAGCGTTGTAACCGCCTCCTCTGTCAGCTGGGGGCAGAGAACCTTTACCTGATTTTCTTCCAGCGTGGCTTTCAGGAAACGGCCGAAATCATCATTTCCGAGCTTCCCCAGAAAAGCTGTCTGAATGCCGTTCCTGGCCATGGCTATACAGGCATTGGCGGGAGCTCCGCCGGGATTTCGAATATAGGATCCCGGCTGAGCTCCGGGAGTAAAATCAATCAACATTTCACCAATACAAATTACATCCATTTCTGTTCCTCCATTTTATCAATCAATAAACGTCTCCTCCAAGGATACGCAGATTCTGTTCATTTCCATTATACCAGAACTATCCAAAAAAGCAATTACGGAATCATTGACTTTTCTTTTCTCTTATATCATAATGATGTAGGGATCAGAAGATGCCATACGGATGATTCTGTGCTTACAATCCCGGCATCCTCATAAGAGCTCCCCGACAAATGAGTTTGAGGGAGGTTTATTACATGAAACTGCAGCAGCTGCTCAGCTATACACGGAAAGCCGTTGATGAATATCAGATGATTGATGCAGGAGACCATATTGCCATCGGCGTATCCGGCGGAAAGGACAGCCTTGCTCTTCTCTATGCCATGAGCGGTCTGAAACGTTTTTATCCGAAGCCCTTTGAACTGGAAGCAGTTACGGTCAGCCTGGGCTTTCCCGGCTTTGACCTGACACCGGTCAAAGCGCTCTGCCAGGAGCTTGGCATCCGTCACACGACGGTGGAAACCCAGATTGGTTCCATCGTTTTTGAGGAGCGTCAGGAGGAAAATCCCTGCTCCCTGTGTGCGAAAATGCGTAAGGGCGCTCTGAATCAGGCGGTAAAGGACATGGGCTGCAATAAGGTTGCCTATGCCCATCACCGGGAGGATATGGTGGAGACCATGCTTCTGTCCCTGATTTACGAGGGACGATTCCATTCCTTCTCTCCCCGGACCTACCTGGACCGTATGGATCTGACCGTGATTCGTCCGCTGATGTTCGTGCCGGAGGCAGACGTCATCGGTTTCAAAAACAAATACTGTCTTCCGGTTGTCAAAAACCCCTGTCCTGCCGACGGACACACGAAACGGGAATATGCCAGTCAGCTTCTGCGCCGGCTGAATCAGGAAAATCCAGGCGTCTGTGAGCGGATGTTTACCGCCATCCTGAACGGGAATCTTCCTGCGTGGCCTGAACGGATTCCCCACATCCGCGGAAAACGGGCAGACTGAAGACGATTTTGTTTATAAAGAGTTCACACTTTTTTAGAATTCTAATCTGTTTTTTTCAGGAAAAATATGCTATTCTAAAACATAATTCCGGCAGTGTTCCGTTGCTGCCAGCAACCATTCTACTACAGGAGAGATGTTTAACTATGAAAGAAAAATTTCAACGTTTCATGGCCGGCCGCTACGGCGTGGACGAGCTTTCCCGGTTTTTACTCTGGGTAACGGCGATCCTCTGCGTAGTCAGCCTGTTCGTTCACAGCGGTATTTTAAGCGGCCTTGTATTTCTGGCGATCCTGATCCTCTATTTCCGGATGTTTTCGAAGAATTATGCCAAACGCAGTCAGGAAAACCAGGTTTACCTGAAATATCAGAACCGTTTCACCGGCTTTTTCCGAAAGCAGAAGAATCTTTTCGAGCAGCGGAAAATTTATCATATTTATTCCTGCCCGAACTGCAGGCAGAAAATCCGTATTCCAAAAGGAAAAGGAAAGATCTGTGTAACCTGCCCGAAATGCCGCACAGAATTCATTAAAAAGAGCTGAGGTCCAGGATGTTTGGATACATAACGATTAACAAATCAGAGCTGAAGGTCAAAGAATATGATCGCTATCATTCCTTTTACTGCGGGCTCTGCAAGGTATTAAAGGACAAATACGGTCGCGTCGGTCAGATGACGCTGACCTATGACATGACTTTTCTGGTGATCCTTCTGACCGGGCTCTATGAGCTTCCGGATCACACAGAAACACATCGCTGCATTGCCCATCCACAGGAGAAGCATCCCATGCTGTTCAACGAAGCCACAGACTATGCGGCTGACATGAATATCCTGCTGACCTACCATAACTGTATGGACGACTGGTTTGACGACCGAAGCCTTGTGAAACTCTCCGCTGCACGTGTTCTGGAAAAGAAATATCGTGCCCTGGAAGCCTCCTATCCCCGCCAGACGAAGGCGATGGTTTCCTATATGGAGAAGATCCGGAAAGGGGAAGCGGAAAACAGCCAGGATCTGGATCTCCTGTCCGGCTGTACCGGCGAGCTCCTGGGAGAGCTGTTCGTCTGGAAGGAGGACGAATGGGCGGACATTTTGCGGCAGATGGGCTTTTATATGGGAAAATTCATTTATCTGATGGATGCCTGGGATGATCTGAAAAAAGATCAGGAAAAGAAGCATTATAATCCCTGGAAGCATCTGGCTGATCAGCCGGATCTCCCCGGGACCTGCCATCGTATTCTGACCATGATGATGGCCGAATGCGCCAGAAACTTTGAAAAGCTCCCGATTCTGCAGGATGCGGAGCTGCTCCGGAACATTTTGTACTCCGGAGTATGGGCAAGATACAATCAAATTTCAGAAACTGTTCAGAACTAACTCCAAAATGCTCTGAACAAATACAAATTTTACAAAAACAGGAGACTGTTGAATGATACCAGACCCTTATAAAGTATTGGGAATCCGTCCCGATGCTTCAGACGAAGAAGTGAAAAAGGCTTACCGTACCTTAAGCCGGAAATACCATCCGGACGCGAATGTCGGTGCGCCCAACATAAAAGAAATTGAAGAAAAATTCAAGGAGATTCAGGCTGCCTACCACCAGATTATGGACGCCAGAGAACACGGCGGAACCGGTTATGGCTCTGCTCAGGGACAGGGCAGCAGCTATGGCGGCTACGGCGGCAGTTATGGTGGTTTCGGCGGTTTTGGCGGTTTCGGAAACGCAGGAAACCGTCAGCAGAGCTATGGAAGCAGTGATCAGGATTCTCTGCGCTATCAGGCAGCAGCGAATTACATTAATTCCAGACACTTTCAGGAGGCCCTGAATGTCCTCTCTTCGATCTCCAATCGGACGGCCTCCTGGTATTATTACAGTGCCATCGCCAACTCCGGGCTTGGCAATAATATCAAAGCAATGGATGATGCGCGTCAGGCTGTCCGGATGGATCCGGACAATCCCAACTACCAGCAGCTTCTCAGTCAGCTGGAATCCGGCGGAGCCTGGTACAGCTCCATGGGCGATACCTATGGTGCTCCCACAGCCGGCGGCGATTTCTGTTGGAAGCTCTGCATGTTCAATCTGCTTTGTAACTGCTGCTGCCGGCCCTGCTGATGGGCAGGTAGCGGGATTCTCCCCGGCGTTTGTGTATTTTCGAATAACCAGCCACTTTATTGTATACCCAGAAGGAATACAGGAGTACATTGTGCATTTTTCCGATTTTTTCTCTGGTTGTTCCCCGATAAAGGGAGCCCCCGCATTGAATGGGGGCTTTTTCTTTTACCAGTGAAATCAAATCTGATTCTTTCTCAATTTTTTTCGAAAACCTGGTGTAAGCGGTTCCCACACAGTCCATCCTGTGGGAATCGCTTCCGCCGAATCCCGGCACCTTCAATTCAACAGCCGCTTTTCTGGCCAGCATATTGGCCTGGGCAGGCTCACAGGAATTGAAGGTTTCCAGAAAATCGAATTTTTTCAGAATTCCCTTGTTTTTCGTAAAAAAACGGGTATGAGCCAGGCTCATATATTTTTCTCCATAGGGATGGGCCGGCCCGATAATCCCACCGAAGGTATGCACAATAAATATCAGAAGCGGAAGGGGCATTCCGCGCATCTCCAGGATATTCAGCTTTACATTCTCCGGCATGATCACCAGCATATGGCCGGCATTGATCGTGTCATATTCGATTCCCTTCAGAACCACAAAATCCTGATGACGCTTTCCTTTGATATGTTTCTTCCAGTAGCGGTATCCATTGTAGCTGTTGTGGTCAGTAATCACCATTCCGTCATATCCCAGCTCCTTCAGCCGGACAATGTACTCCTCCACACTCACTTTTCCATCCAAAGATCCCTCTTTTGTATGGCAGTGCATGTCAAATTTCAAGATTAAGCCTCCTTAACCTGTGCCATTGGAAGAATAATATTCACACCATTGGGGTTAATACAGATCCCCTTGGCCGGTTCTTTCACGATCAGAGACAGCTTCTCATAGGGAACCACCGCCGTATGGAATTTCTTTTCCCGGTTAAACTTCTGGAATTCTCCGACATCTGTGAAAATCGGCTGATAAGCATCCCCGTTTTTCAGTTTGAGGAACGGCACCATGTTCTTATCCTGCACAGCCATAATATAAGTACCCTTACGGAAATGAGCCAGCAGTTCTTCCTCCAGCTCCTTCAGCTCCGGTGTCACCTGAGGCTTCGGTGCTTTTCGCAGCTCCTGCATGAAATACAGTGCTGTGAGCATAAATTCCGGATTCTCCACCCGGATTTTCCCTTCCGGAAGCTGGGATGCATCCGGTCTTCTCACCAGTGCATTCAGTTCAACCTTTCCGGGACGCTCCCCGCCCATATCCAGGCACAGTTCATTGACTCCCATGGCATAAAGGCTTGAATAGAAAACCAAAAACTGCTTGTTTTCCAGCTTTGCAAGCTGCAGAGGAATTTTTTTATCCAGAAATTCCTTGGCTGTTTTTCTGGCTGACTCTTCCGTGCGGAACAGCAGGACTTCATCGTCATAGCTTTCGGGATCACAGTATACAAAGGGCATCTTCGTACAGGGTGATAAAAATAAAAAGATTTCTTTTGCGTCCTTCAGCTCTCGCAAAAGAGCCATTTTTTCATTGTTTTCCATAGTGCTTCCTTTCTTTTTGATTCCTTATTCTTTTCTCAGAATATCTGTTCAGTACCTTCACGGATACGAACCGATGTACTGGTGTACTGACCACTTGTAATCATGGTAAAGAGTACCATCTATTTCATTATCTGCTGCGTTGCCATCAGTCAACGATGCCACCGCATCGCCTCCTTCTTTCGCCTTGCAGGCTAATGAAATATCCGGCACTCCACCCTGCAGAATCGTGACAGGCGAATCAGCCTTTCCTGAATAGTTTTGCCTTTGTTCACCCTCATCCATTCATAAACCGGCTTAGAAAATCCTGGGTCAGCGGATTTTGGGGATTTCCGAAGATCTGCTCCGGCTTTCCCTCTTCAGCAATGACACCATTGGCCATAAATACCACATGGTTGGATACATCTCTGGCAAAAGCCATCTCATGGGTAACGATGATCATGGTCAGCCCTTCCTTCGCCAGCTTACGCATAACAGAAAGAACTTCCCCCACCATCTGAGGGTCCAATGCGGAGGTCGGTTCATCAAAGAGCAGCAGCTCCGGCTCCATGGCCAGAGCTCTGGCAATGGCCACACGCTGTTTCTGACCTCCGGACAGCTGTCTGGGTCTTGCGTTGATATAAGGCGCCATTCCCACCTTTTCCAGGTAATTCATGGCACTTTTCCTGGCTGCTTCCTTGTCCTTTTTCAGCACCTTTACCTGACCGACCATACAGTTTCCCAGAACAGTCATATTATTGAAAAGGTTGAAATTCTGAAATACCATTCCAACCTTTGCCCGATACTCCGGAGCCTTGACTTTGGCACTGGCAATGTCCGTATCATGGTAAATGATCTCACCTGTGGTAGGCGTTTCCAGAAGATTCATACACCGCAGAAGCGTGGATTTTCCGGAGCCGGAAGCTCCGATGATGCAGGTCACATCCCCGGGATAAACCTCAAAGTCAATATCCCGGAGTACCACATTCTTCCCAAAGGTCTTGCTCAGATGACTGACTTTCAGAAGCGGATTCTTGCTCATTCCTCATGTCCCTCCTTTTTGTCCCCGGTATACCGGTACATGCCGCTTGTATGGGCCAGGGTATCCGTCGTAGCCAGGTCATAATTGTCCGAACCATCCATTCTGTCCTCCATCAGACGCAGCAGTCTGGAGCAGGTAAAGGTCAGAACAAAATAGATCACCATGGTAATGGTAAAGGCTTCAAAGTAGGTATACAGCGCACCGGCAATTCCCTTCGTGGTATAGAATAATTCTACTACACCTATGATCGAAAGTACACAGGTATCTTTAATATTAATGATCAGATTGTTGCCGATCTGAGGCATAATGTTTCGCAGAGCCTGGGGCAGAATCACATTTACCATGGTCTGAACATGGGTCATTCCGATGGCCTTTGCCCCTTCTGTCTGCCCCGGATCAATGGAAAGAACACCCCCCCGGACAGTCTCTGCCATGTAGGCTCCCGTATTAATCGAAACGATGAAAAATGCGGCAAACCACATGGACATATTAATTCCAAATACTGCTGCGGAACCAAAGTAGATGAACATGGCCTGACACATCATGGGGGTCCCGCGGAAAACTTCCACGTAGATGTTCAGAATCAGCCGCACAATCCACAGGGCGGCCCGTTTTACCGGATGGTCATTTTTTGAAACCGGAATCGTCTGGATGATACCTACCACGAATCCGATGAGACAGCCGATAGCCGTACCCACAAGGGCGATGATCATGGTCTTTCCGGCACCTGACGCGAAAGACGGCGCATATCTCTGAAGAATATAAACAATCCTTCCTCCAAAATCCTCTGGCATGATTTTCTCTCCTCTTTAAAAATGGCACGGAAACCTACTTCAGTTCCCGTGCCAGAAACATCGTGCTCCTATGACTGGCCTTATTCAGAAAGCGGCTGTACGGCAATTGCCTGATCCATCATTTCTGCGTAATCTTCCTCCGTCATCTTTTCAAGAACGCTGTTGATCTGCTCTTTCAGCTCTGTGTTTCCTTTCTTCATGGAAATACCGATATTGATTTCCTCATCGGAAACTTCGAACGCTCCATCCGTTCCGCTGAAATCCAGAAGCTTGAATTCCGGATATGCAACGCAGGCTGCCATACCGGTAGGCATATCTGTCACGATAATATCACACTTTCCTGCATCCAGGGCAACCAGCATCGCCGGTGCGGACTCCTGAGCAGGCAGGATATTGGCATCTTCAATCTGCGGCAGGCAAACATCATACCATACCGTATTCTGCTGAGAAGTACAGGTCGCTCCCTTTAAGTCTGCCACAGATTTCGCATCTGCGTATTCGCTGTCTTCCTTCGTCAGCGTAATAATCGAAGCATAGTAATACGGCTCTGAGAAGTCTACCATTTCCAGACGTGCGGAAGTAATGGACTGTCCTGCAATGACGCAGTCAACAGTTCCGGACTGTACTGCCGGCACCAGAGAATCCCAGTCAAGTTTCACAATCTCCAGTTCATAACCCAGTTCATCACAGATGTGCTGAGCCATCATCACATCATAACCATATGCATAATCGGAGCTTCCGGAAATCGGAACAGCACCATTGGAATCATCCGGCTGTGTCCAGTTATACGGTGCATAGCCACACTCCATAGCCACCTTCAGAGTCTTTCCTGTACCCGGCTTCTCCGCTTCTGTGGTCTCTTCCTCCGTTGCTGCCTCTGTGGTCTCTTCCTCCGTCGCTGCCTCTGTGGTCTCTTCCTCAGTCGCTGCTTCCGTGGTCTCCTCCTCAGTCGCTGCCTCGGTGGTCTCCTCCTCGGTTGCTGCCTCTGTGGTCTCCTCCTCCGTCGCTGCTTCCGTTGTCGCTGCTTCGGTTGCTGCCTCCGTGGTCTCCTCCTCAGTCGCTGCTTCCGTTGTCGCTGCTTCCGTTGCTGCCTCTGTCGTCTCCGCTTCCGTTGTCGCTGCTTCGGTTGCTGCCTCCGTGGTCGCTGCCTCCGTCGTCGCCGCTTCCGTTGTCGCTGCTTCGGTTGCTGCCTCCGTGGTCGCTGCTTCGGTTGCTGCCTCCGTGGTCGCTGCCTCCGTCGTCGCCGCTTCGGTGGGTGCCTCTGTCTCTTTCTTATTTCCACATCCACTCATGGAAAATACAACAGCAGTAGCCAGCATCAATGCGGACAGTTTCTTCATTCTTGCTTTCATAATAGTTCTCCTCTCCTCTAGGAATCATATCCAATAAAATAAAGTTATTATAATTTTTTTGACACGGAATGTCAATACTTGTAAGGAATTTACAGGATTTTTTCCCCTTATTCAGTAAGATCTGTACGATGTTAGGGGCAAAAGATGCCCTACGGATTGTTCCGTGCTTCGCACTCCCACAATCCTGCCCAATATTCGGATATCGTGGGACATTCGCAATCCGCTCATTTTTCTGCGAAAAATGGCTACTTGCTCATGTTTTGCGGGCCCCATAGACATGAAAATCCATGCAAGCACGGATTTTCATGTCCATTTGTCCCTTGGCTCATCTGTATTACAGTGCCTGAATCCGTTTCAAAATCTCTTTGTTCCCTTCATCGAACAGCAGCTCCCGGTTATATTGGAAATATCGCTCACACTCATATTCCCGCAGGAAGCGGACGCTGTGGAAATTAGTGTTCAGCTCCGTTATGAACATGACCATTTCCTGGCTCTCTCCAAAGACTGCCTCCATAAAATCAAAGACATGTTCCAGCGTTTCTCCGGCTTCTTCATAACTTTGATCATAAGCTTTCTGCTCCCTCGCGAACAGTTCGCTCACACGTTCAAAAGCCTCTGCCCCCCTCAGACTTCCTTCTGTCTCCAGCTCCCTCACAAAGCTTTCCAGAATCTTTCCGGCACTCCGATAAGTGTTCTCTTCCTCTCTGGTCAGCAGCTCTGCCTGCTTTTTCCGGCTGCCTTCCCGGCTCAGCTCCTCCTGAAGCTCCTTCAGGAATTCTGCTGCCTGACTGTCATGGGGTCCTTCCAGAACACCCTTTTTCCATTCCTGCAGGACACGGTAGACCATTTCCAGGCATTCTTCAGCCTGAACGGCTTTCCGGAAAGCCTGGGTACAGCCGGATAGCAAAAGTCCGATCACGCTGAGCCGTTCATCAAAAGAAGCATGAGCCGCCTTTTTCTGCATACCGGTACTGTCTTTGCCCTTCAAAACTGCTTCGATCTGATAATCTTCCCGGTATTTCCGATAAAGTTCCAGATAATTTGCAAAATCCTTCGCTGCCTTTGGATGCTGAATATACTGAATCACCACTTCCGCATCCACGGGCTTTCCCAGCTTTTCATAAACCCGGATCAGTGTGGACAGATCCTCCCAGCCTCTTGGCGTAGCAAAGATTTTTCCGTCCACCGTGGTTTCCATCTGGTAAAAATACTTCGGACGCAGGCTCAGATAGGAAATTACGGCAGGATGAATCATTTCCTTCCAGGCATATTCTTTCCATACCTGAAAATCCGGTTCCACCTCAATCTTTTTCACCCGGTCCATGGTTACCACATCGAATTCCCGGACAGATTTGTTGTATTCCGGCGGATTCCCGGCGGCCACAATCATCCAGCCCTCCGGTATTTCATGGCATCCGAAGGTTTTGCACTGCAAAAACTGCAGCATAGCCGGAGCCAGAGTTTCTGACACACAGTTGATTTCATCAATAAACAAAATTCCTTCGGAAAGTCCGGTCTGCTCCATCTTATCATAAACGGAAGCCACAATCTCACTCATGGTGTATTCCGTCACGGAACATGTTCGGCCGCCATAGTTTTTCCGGGAAATAAACGGCAGGCCAATGGCACTCTGCCTGGTATGATGCGTGATGGTATAAGAAACCAGGCCAATGCCGCATTCCCTGGCGATCTGCTCCATAATCTGGGTTTTCCCGATTCCCGGCGCCCCCAGCAGCAGAACGGGCCGCTGCCGGATTCTGGGAATTTCATAATTTCCAAATTCGTCCTTCATCAGATATGCCTGAATCGCATCCTTAATTTCCTCTTTTGCCCGCTTAATATTCATACCGTTACCTCTTTCTGTCCATATTCCTCTGCATCCAGGATAATCTTCACCGCCCACGGCGGCACATCCACATCCCGGTAATCATCCTTCATGAAAATAAATGCTGTGTCATAAGACGGTTTCTTTACCGGAAAAATCCCATAACCATCTGTAAAATACAGAAGTCCCCGCAGTTTCTGAAACGCATGTCGCTTCAGAAGCTCTTCCACATAAAGGAACGCCGGCCGAAAATCGGTTCCGCCCTGCCCCTTTACGGTGAAATTCTCCATGTACGCTTTCATTTCTTCCGGCTTTGTAATCACCTGATCCTCCTGAATCCGGTCATCGCACTGAATGATGTGAATGTTCAGCCGCCGGAAAAAGCTTTCTGCCTGGGACAGAATACTGTAAGTCTCTTCCAGAAAATGCTTCACCAGATCTCCCTTACAGGACATGGATGTATCAATGACAATCACAAAATCTTCCACCCGCTTTGTTTCTTTGGTCTCCAGAGGTTCAATCAGGGGCATGTTTCCGTACATGTTCATGCCAAAATTGTAATAGATATAGTCAAAGGTGTCCATATCCACCTTCATTTCTTCTTTCAGAACTGCAAATTTCCTGAGAAATTCCCGATAGTCATACCGCTGCCGGTTGGCAATCTGAAGCTGATCCAGAAGTTCGCGCATATCCGAAGACGCTTCCTTGGAAATGGTCTCGATTTCTGTCTGCATTTTTTCACGCCGTTCATCCCATTCCTGTCTTTTCGGACTCTCCTGACCGCTGTTCCCTGTTTCCCACAGTACATGATTATCAACGGTAAATTCCTCCCGCAGCCGTGCCAGGCTGCCTGTCTGCTGCCACTCCCGCTCCAGAAATCGATACACTCCCTCTGCTGTAATGACCTTCTGTTCCTTTTCCAGACGCCGGTAGGTCTCCCGCCGGAAGCTGCTGCCATGCCGATAAATACACCTGAGATACAGGCTGTCCAGAAGAGCCTCTGCAGCAATATCACAGGCCAGATTCCACACCTCTTTTTTTCGTCCCTTACGCATCCAGGGATGACAGAACAGACAATGAAGAATCATATGCAGATACAGGCGGCTGATTCCGATACGCCCTTTCTGATATATTTCAATGAGTGCATCCGGGCAGAAATGCAGTTCGGTTCCGTCTGTTCCTGCCGGGCGTACCCCCACATCCGGTACAAAGCGCAGAGCCGAAAGGGCGCTGTCCAGAAAGCGCATGCTCAGATACAGTTCATTTCTGGAATTCTTCAGAATATCCAGGCCAATCTCTTCTTTTTCCAGCTCCTTTTGCTGGAGTTCCTGAATCGGATTTCTCATAGGGAAAAACTCCTTTTCTTTGGACGCACCCTGAGGCGCCGTTCCTCCATCAGACGGGTAACGCCTTCTGTATATTCCAGTTTCGCCGCCAGATCCAGCCATCCATCCAGCATTTCCGCTGTACATTCCGTCTGTTTCAGCACGAAAGCCAGGGAACCGCCGTCCTTCTTTTTTATCAGGTATCGACAGGCTTCATCCAGCGTCTGCTGCAGAAACGCCAGATAACGGGCCTGCGCTGCCTCCGTCAGCCCCAGTGGATGAAGCATTCGGCCAAGGGCCAGATCTGTCACCGTCTCCGCATCCTCCCAGGCCTTTGCCGATTCAAAAAGGGAATCATACTCCCGAATATCCAGTGCTTTATTCTGGAAACAGTTCCGATAGCGCATTCCGCTTCCGTGAACATGATTTTCCAGAATCCTGGCAGGTGTATTTTCCACCCCTTCCTCGAAATACTCCGGGAACCAGAAAACTCCCATTTCCTCATTCTTTCGATACTCCACCCGGATTTTTTCCGGCAGCTCAGCCAGAATCTCCCTCAGACAGGAAATACCGGTACTTCCTGTGGTCACAGACAGCCGTTTTACGTGATGACAGCCGGTAAAAGCCCCGGCTCCGATATCCTTCAGCGCCTCTCCGAAGGACAATTCCTCCAGCCCGGAACAATTATAAAAAGCATACCTGCCGATTTTCACCAGACTCTTCGGGAGAATCGCCTCTTTCAGGCGTTCCCCGCACAGGGCATTATCTCTGGCCCTCAGTTCCTCCCCGTCTGCCTTCCCGCACTCTCCCGTCTGCATATTCCATAGCTTCCACTGGACCCCCTTTCCCTTCTCCGCTTCAAAATGATCAGAAAAAAAGTAGGGAGCCAGTTCCGTCACCGCTTCCCCATCGATCTTCTCGGGAAGCTCTGCCGTCGAATCCGGACTGAAGCACCGCAAAAGCCGGATTCCCTTTCCTGTATCTTCATATAAACACCGCATAACTGCCTGATTCCTCCACAAATTTACCAATGTTTCACAGCAAATATACTGCCTTTCGAATCATAGCACATTTTCTATCCTCTGACTACTTGTAATTATGGTAAAAAGCACCATCTATTTCATTACCTGCTGCG
Organism: Candidatus Limivivens sp.; assembly: GCA_034101475.1. Lineage (GTDB taxonomy): Bacteria > Bacillota > Clostridia > Lachnospirales > Lachnospiraceae > Limivivens. The sequence goes on along the minus strand of JAXEJQ010000158.1, from coordinate 7,182 downwards.
TTGTCATCAGTCGACGATGCCACCGCATCGCCTCCTTCTTCCGCCTTGCAGGCTAATGAAATATCCGGCACTCCTTACCATAATTACCAGATGGTCTAGTACATAAAAATAACCAGCCATATGCGCTGCCTGATTTCTCATCTTCCGCATTGTCATCAATCGACATATCCTCTGCCTTACGGATGAAGAAATCTTTCTGCGTAAAATAGCCGGTCATTTATTTTTCACTGCACCAAATAACCTTATGTCTCGCCGTTCTCCTTTTCCGATCGCACAGGTGCAATATAGCTTGATATTGGGGTCAAAAGATGCCATACGGATTGTTCCGTGCTTCGCACTCCCACAATCCTGCCCAATATTCGGATATCGTGGGACATTCGTCCCACTTTTATCCTCATTTTGGGGCGGGTCAATCAGCCATAAAACCACTTATGCGCAAGCGCATCGTGGTTTATGACTTTTGACCCTGGCATCATAGCTTATAACATAATCACAGAGTCAACCGTGCATTTTACATCGGTGCACCCACTGTACAGCCGAACATTTGCCCATCCTGCCGGTTTATTCGGACATAAAAACTTTCCGCCTGTAATGGTCAGCTTCGTACCAGAAGAACAGCCCAAAGCATAGGGCGGCGACCAGTCTACGCTGCCTTTATTGGGCCCGCCATATGCCGTAAACCTGCCCCCTGATATATTAACAGTTCCACAACCATAAACTGTCAAATCGGAATCCGTCAGTCCTCCTTTATGATAAGAGGTGAATGTCCCGCCTTCAATCGTGAGCTTTGCATAATTGCCATTATAACATGCAATACAGGATCCGCCTCCGGAATTTATGCAAGTAACTTTTTTAATCGTCATTGTACCGCCGTTTGCTAAAAGACATGTTCCCTTAGTAGAGGTAAAGGTTCCTCCTGTGATTACGACAGTTCCTTTATTAGATAAAAAGCGATTCCCCCCTGTATTGCTTTTCCTCGTTGTTGTAAAAGTTCCGCTCTTAATATAGAGAACGCTCTTTTGATCATCCCATGATTCCTGATTTGCAATTGCATCACAAACGCTGCTGCTGGTAACCTTCGCACCGCTGAAGGTCATTTTTCCTCCGGCATTGGTAAAGCCAAAGTTTTCGGTGAGAAGATAAGTACCTCCTGAAATATTAACGGTACCTCCATTGTTAATTACCTCCATATTTCGGTATGTTCCACTCTTGATCTCCAACTTCGCCCCTTTTTCCACAAAAATCTGGCCGCCTCCGCTATAACGGCTGTTATTCACCCGTTTCATTGTACCGTTTTTGATGGTAACAAAGCCCTTATTAATGTATATTCTCGCGTAAGTGCCCACACAGGTAAGGGTGTGTTTATTCAGATCCAAGGTAAAGGACACCTTCCTATTCACTGTAAAGACAGAATCCCGAAGCGTTTTTGGCTGCACCTTCAGATCTTTTTGCAGTTTGATCGTCTGCCCCTGTTTTACTTTGTTCACAGCAGCCTGCAAAGATGAATATTTTTTACTGCCAATCTTTGCAACAGTTCCGGCTGCCGAAACATTCATCCCGAAAAACACCGCGCAGACACACACAAGAAAACATAGTCTCAGTATTCCTGTTTTTCTCATAACTCTTTCCTCCTTCCTGCCAATTTATGGCAGATTTTTCTGATTTCAGTATATAAAAGCTTATCCACAATGTCAAGCTCCAGCCCGGCCTTATAATCGGCTCCTTCCCCCTGTCGGGCCAATGGCGGCGACCGCTGATCCGGCTCAAAGCTGTATCATCCGCTGCTTCTTCACCGGCCGCGCTGCCGCCAGACTGCCGGACGGAATCCTGCGGCCCGGGCTCTGCACTGCACAGCCCCGTCGGCCGGTCCATCCTTTCCAGGACATTTTAAGGGCGGGTTTAGGCGCAGACGAGATCCACCTCCTACGCAGACTTAGCGAAGAGCGCTCTCGCGATGAGCTTAGTCGAAGTTGGAGGTTAGCTCGCCGGAGCCGTTGCCCGCGTCCGCGAAAGGATGGACCGCCCACGGGGTGTTCCATGCCGCCATCCTCCGGCCGCAGTTTCTAATGTACTGGCCAGCCATCCCTTGACGCAGCCCTCCAAATCTTATATGATAGACCTGCACAATGTGACAGTATAGCAACGTAACCACATAACCACATGCCCGCATATCGATATACCCGCATAACAACCTGCCTATGTACCTATGTACCTATGCACCTGTATTCCTGTGCACCTGTATTCCTGTGCACCTGATCCCTGTGCACCTGATCCCTATGCACCTGTATCCCTATGCACCTGTGTCACTGCAGCCCGCAGCCCGTGCTGCGTTTCCGCTGCGCCCACCCGATATTCCTCTTCCCCAGAACAGGAGGCCCTCATGCTGAAACAATATCTGAAATTTATCTTTGTCCTCTGCTGCGTCCTGGCCGCCTGGATCCGTTTTTCCCGCCGTCAGGGCAGCTTCTGGATTCCCGCAGCCCTGACCCTGGCCCTTGCCGCAGACTACTGCTTCTTATTCTCAAAAAACTACCTGATGGCCGTTGGCTTCTTCTGCGGTGTCCAGTCCTGCTACTGCCTGGTCCAGAAGCCTTCCCTTCCCATTATCCGGCGGAAGGCCCCTGCCGGAGCCGGCATCCTCCGTCTCCTCTTTTTCTGGCTGAAGGGTCTTGCCGGAACCGGCATCCTCTGGCTCTTCTTCTCTCTGGCAGGCGTGGCGCTGGACCCCCAGTCCCTGATCGCCTTCTTCTATTTTGTCTGCCTGCTGTGCAATTTGTTCACTGCCGGAAAATCGGGGAATTACTGGCTCCTTTCCTGCCTGATTCTCCTCTTTATCGGCGATATCCATGTGGGCGTCTACAACCTGCATCACTATCTCCCGGTGGCCCGGTACACCTGGTACCAAATCTGGTGGGAGCTGTCCACTCCGTTGATCTGGGGCTTCTATCTGCCCGGACAGCTTCTGCAGACAGTAAAAATGCCGGAGATTTCCCATCCCCGGCAAAAACACCCTTAAAATTTCTCCCGGATGATCCGTTCCCCTTTCTCCAGAAACGCATTCAAACCGGGACCAGCCCCCAGAATATCCTGAAAAGCCTGATATTCATCCGCAATCCCCTGTCCATGGGGAACCCGGTACGCTCCTGCATCACTGCCAAGAGCCATCTGCACCCCCATTGCATAAGCGGTCTTGATATTCAGCACATCCCGCTCATAAATCTGAAAAACCGATTCTTCCTGAAAACGTCCGCTCCCCATGAGATTCCGGATCGTCACCACGGTAGGAACCCACACAGTCCCCTTTTCTGCCATTACCTGAAGACACGCTTCATCCAGATAAGCGCCATGTTCAATACTGTCCGCGCCATATTTCGCAGCCTGGAAAACCGCATCTTTCCCATTGACATGGGCCATCACCGCAAATCCCTCTTCATGGGCAATATGAATCATTTCCCGGATTTCCAAGGGTTCAAGGGAACTGCCCGTAATCACTCCGGGCCTGTCAAAGTCCATGATTCCGGAAAACATCACCTTAATGAAATCCCCGCCTTTTCTGCGAACCTCCTCCACCAGACAGCGGTACTCCTTCAGATCATCAAATCCTTTTCCAACAATCCCGCCATAATGATGATTTTTATGGATCGCAAACAAAGGGGTACGATAGGTAATCCCGTATTCCCCGGCAGCCGTTCTTGCCCATTCAGACACTCCCAGCCCGTCACCGCCGTCACGGATAAAGCGGACATTCCGCCTCTGATATTCCTCAAAATATTCCCGTACCTTTTCCCTGCACACATGATTTTCATGAAGATTCACAGCCTCCCGATAATTGGAGCCATTCATGAAAATATGGGCATGACATTCGCCGAACATGACTTACGCCTTCTTTCTGTTGATTTTTCCTTTCCAGGTAGACGGCACAAACAGCACCAGCATGGGAAGAAGCTCCAGTCTTCCCGCCAACATGTCAAACATCAGAACAAATTTTGACAGCACAGAAAAGGAGGAAAAATTCCCCACAGGTCCCACAACCTCCAGGCCGGGTCCGATATTGTTCAGAGTCGCCGCCACTGCTGTGAAGTTCGTCACAAGGTCCTTCTCATCCAGGGAAACCACCAGAACAGAGGCAACAAAAATCACAAAATAAATCGCCATAAAGGAATTCACGGAACGCACCACATCATGCTCCACAGTCCTCCCGTCAATCTGCACCTTGCGCACACTTCTGGGATGGGCAATCAGCGCCAGCTCCTTCCTGACACCTTTGAGCATAATCAGAATTCTGGAAACCTTGATCCCGCCTCCGGTGCTCCCTGCGCAGGCTCCGATAAACATCAGCGTAACCAGAATGGTTTTCGCCAGCGCCGGCCACTGGTTAAAATCCGCAGTAGCAAAACCGGTGGTGGTAATGATGGAACTGACCTGGAAAAAGGCCTGATGAAACGCCTGCCCCACACTCCCGAATTTCGGAATAACCGTCCATGCAATCACGGCCGTGGACAACGCGATGATCAGCAGGTAGGCCCGAAGCTCCAGAGAAGTCAGCGCCTGTTTAAATTTTTTCTGAAGACACAGATAATACAGGTTAAAGTTCACGCCGAACAGTACCATAAACACGGCAACCACTCCCTGGAGATAGGCCGAATAACCGGCAAAGCTGTCCGACCTCACCCCGAATCCACCGGTACCTGCCGTACCAAAGGCAGAGCAGAGGGTATCAAACAGCGGCATCCCTCCCAGCAGCAGCAGAATGATCTCCACCACAGTCAGGGCAAAATAAATGCCGTAGAGGATCATGGCCGTGGTGCGCATCCTCGGTACCAGCTTGCTCACACTGGGCCCCGGGCTCTCAGCACGCATCAGAAACATGCTGCTGCCGCCCTTTAAAGGCAGAATCGCCAGGATGAAAACCAGCACTCCCATACCGCCCACCCAATGGGTGAAACTCCGCCAGAACAGGCAGGCATGAGACAGCGCTTCCACCTCCGGCAGAATGCTGGCTCCCGTTGTGGTAAAGCCGGAAATGGTTTCAAACAGCGCATCCACAAAAAAAGGGATCTCCCCGGAAAGCGTAAAGGGAATGGCTCCGAAAATACTGAGTACAATCCAGCACAGAGCCACAATCACCAGACCATCCTTTGCGGCCAGATTCCGCTTCTTCGGTTTTCTCAGAATCAGCAGGACTCCGAGTACGGCGCAGAGGGCAGCCACTGCAGCAAAGGCATAGCCGCTGGACTCCCGGTAAATAACAGCCACCAGAATAGGCAGCAGCATAAACCCGGCTGCAAAGCAGCAGACCCATCCCAGCATATATGCAATCATCGAATAATTCATCGTCTCATCCGCTCCCACTATTCATCCAAAATATCCGTCAGATCCTTCAGCCCCTGGTTCGTGGTGACAATGATGACGGAATCGCCTGCCTTCATCACATCCTGCCCTCTGGGAATGATCATTTTCCCGTCCCGGTAAATGCAGGCCACCAGAAGATTCTCCCGAAGCCGCAGCTTTTCCAGAGGTGTCTCCAGCATGGGATCTTTCTTGACCACCTTAAACTCCAGAGCCTCCACCCGGTCACCCACCAGCCGGTAAAGGGTTTCCACATTACTGCCGATGGAATTCTTCATGGCACGGACAAACCCGATGATATTCTCTGAGGTCACATACTTCGGATAAACAATGCTGTCCAGATCCAGTGTGCTGATCACCTCGTCGAAGGCCATTCCGTTGATTTTCGTAATGATTTTCGCATTGGTTCTTTTCCTTGCAAACAGGGAAAGCAGCACATTTTCCTCGTCCATATTGGTCAGGGTCACGAAAGAATCCGTATTCAGAAGCCCTTCCTCAATGAGCATATTCTGCTCCACCGCATCCGCGCAGATGACCGTGGCTTTGGGAAGGCTCTCGCTGAGCTCCTCACAGCGCTTTCTATCCTTCTCGATGATTTTTACATCAATCCCCATGTGCAGCAGAAGCTCTGTCAGGTAATAGGCCAGTTTACTTCCCCCGACAATGATGGTATCCCGCACCTGATTGGTCTGTACCTTAATCTTTTTAAAGAACTGAGCGGCTGTCTTCGGCAGGGCAATAATCGAAACCACGTCCTTCTCCCGCAGTTCAAAGGTACCGGTGGGAATCACCACCTCCCCTTCCCGCTCCACGGTACAGACCAGCACATCAAAATGCAGCTTGGTCAGGATCTCCCGCACCTCCATCCGATGAAGAATGGATCCCTGAGGAATCCGGAATTTCAGAAGCTCCACCCGGCCTTTGGCAAAGGTTTCGATTTTAATGGCGCTGGGAAAACGGAGAATCCTCGCCATCTCCGCTGCAGAAGCCAGCTCCGGATTAATCACCATGGCAAGCCCCAGCTCCTCCTTAATGTATCCGCTTTCTTTGCTGTACTCCGGATTTCGGACTCTGGCTATGGTCTGGCAGTTTCCTGCCTTTTTGGCAATCAGACAGCAGAGCAGATTCAGCTCATCCGAGCCTGTCACCGCAATCAGCAGATCCGCCTTCTCAATCCCGGCCTCCTGCAGGATTTTATGGTTGCTCCCACTTCCCACAACTCCCATAATGTCCAGCTCATTGGATAAATCCTGGACAACCTCATAATTCGGATCAATAACCGTAATGTCATTGTTCTCCTTGCTCAGCTGTTCTGCAAGGGTAGAACCTACTTTTCCGCATCCAACAATGATGATATCCATTTTTTTCTCTCCTGTACACAAATCAGTCCGATTCGTTGTTATTCCCAGTCCTCCAGGGCACATAAGTCCTTTACAACTTCCCCGGCCAGAATCAGCCCGGCCACCGACGGAACAAAGGCCGCGCTTCCCGGCAGAGCCCGCTTTCCGTCCTCAGCGATGGTCACCATGGGTTTTCTGGGCATTTCCTTTGAATAAACCACCTTCAGGCTTCTGATCCCTCTGGCCTTCAGCTCCCTGCGCATGACCTTTGCCAGGGGACAGACAGAGGTTTCAGAAATATCCGCCACCTGAAAGCCTGAGGCATCCAGCTTATTTCCGGCTCCCATGGAACTGATCACCGGTGTTCCGGCAGCCTTTGCACGGAGGATAATCTCCAGCTTGGCCGTCACGGTATCCACCGCATCCACCACATAATCATAGGACTACATTGGAAAAAGATCCGCATTTTCCGGAAGATAAAAACAGTTGTGGG
>JAXEJQ010000157.1:0-85734 GCA_034101475.1 Candidatus Limivivens sp. | reverse complement strand
AACTAACTGACTTGCCTGTTTTTCCATCGAGCTGCGTTGACTTCAATCGACGATGCCACCGCATCGCCTCATTCAGTCGCCTTGTCGATGAAAAAACATTCTGCGTCATTAGTTTGAAAATGAACGTGCCAGTACACTAGCAGGCCAGGATGTTTTTGGCGTCCTTCACGTACTGTTCCACATCCTGTCGGGTGACAACTTCCTGACCGTCCCACTGGCTGGGATGTCCGATTCCCAGGTTCCTGCGCATTTTTTTATAATATTCTTCTGTTTCTGTGTTTTCAAAGCGAAGCTGTGTCATATTACCATCTCCTTCCGTGATTCTGAACAACTTTCCCCCGAAACTTCCATTATTACTATAGCACATTGCACGGAAAATTCAAGAAAATTTGTATTTGATCAGCACATTCCGGGATATGGATTATCTGGAAATCCCTTCCGTATTGCCTGTCTTGTATTTTTGAGGAAAATATAGTAAGATAAAGAGAAAAATCCAAAAGGAACGAAGGAGAATGCATATGGACTTGAAAGGACGCAATTTTTTGACACTGAAGGATTTCACACCGGAAGAAATCACAGGCCTTCTGGACCTGGCGGCAGATTATAAAAAGAAAAAAAAGGAAGGGATTCTCCACGATACCCTTCACGGAAAAAATGTGGCGCTGATTTTTGAGAAGACCAGCACGAGAACCCGCTGTTCCTTTGAGGTGGCAGCTCATGACCTGGGAATGGGGACGACTTACCTGGATCCCACCGGTTCCCAGATCGGAAAGAAGGAAAGCATTGCGGACATGGCACGGGTTCTGGGACGCCTCTATGACGGGATTGAGTACCGCGGATATGGGCAGGAGATTGTGGAGGAGCTGGCGAAGCATGCAGGGGTTCCGGTATGGAACGGACTGACCAATGAATATCATCCCACCCAGATTCTGGCGGATATGCTGACGATCCGGGAGCACTTCGGCAGTCTGAAGGGCCGGACTCTGGCCTATATGGGGGATGCCCGCTATAATATGGGGAATTCCCTGATGATCGGCTGCGCAAAGCTGGGGATGAATTTTGTGGCCTGCACGACGAAGGAATATTTCCCGAATGAGGAGCTGGTGGCGTACTGCCGCGAAATCGCCAAAGAGACGGGGGCTTCGATTACGCTGACGGAGGATGCCATGGAAGGAACCAGGGGCGCAGATGTGGTTTACACGGATGTATGGGTATCCATGGGCGAGCCGGATGAGGTCTGGGCGAGCCGGATCCGGGAACTGAGCCCTTACAAGGTTACCAGGGCCATTATGGACAATGCAGGGGAAAAGGCCGTATTCATGCACTGTCTGCCTGCCTTCCATGATCTGAAGACCAAAATCGGAAAAGAAATTTATGAGAAGTTCGGCATTGAGGATATGGAAGTGACCGATGAAGTATTTGAATCGGAAAAATCCATTGTTTTTGAAGAGGCAGAGAACCGGATGCACACCATCAAAGCCGTGATGGCGGCCACTCTTGGAGCATGAGATGAAAAAGAAAAAACGGGACAGAGGCGCCTGGGAATTTGAGCTTCTGGGGGCCTTTGCGGGAATGCTGATTCTGGTCTGTGCCAGTATCTATTTTTTCAGAGAAGATTATGCTCCTATGGCAGCGCTGCTTGCCACCGGGATCGGCGGTGTACTGAATGCGGTTTTATCCGTATTGGAGATCAAAAGAAAGAAATATTTCGGCGGGGTCTGCCTGGGTGTGGCAGCCCTGGCGCTTTTGGTGCTGTTTTTCCTGCGGATCGCAGTACCGGAGGGATGAAAATGAAAAGTGAAATTTTGAAAATTCTCCGTCAGAGCGATGAATTCGTCTCCGGACAGGAGCTTTGTGAGCATTTCGGAGTGTCACGGACGGCTGTCTGGAAGGCGATCAATCAACTGAAGGCGGAGGGCTATCAGATTGAAGCAGTTTCCAACCGTGGATATCATCTGGTGGAAAGCCCGGATATCCTTTCCGAAGAATCCATTGGAAGCCTTCTGCAGACAGAATGGGCAGGAAAAAAGCTGTACTGCCTGGAAACGGTGGATTCTACCAATAATTATGCCAAAAAACTGGCAGAGGAAGGAGCGCCCCACGGGACGCTGGTGCTGGCAGAGCGCCAGGAAGCCGGAAAAGGCAGACGGGGCCGCGTCTGGCAGACACCGAAGGGAACGGCCATCGCCATGACCATTCTTCTGAGGCCGGATATCCGCCCGGAGAAGGCATCCATGCTGACGCTGGTTATGGGACTGGCGGTGGCGAAGGCCTGCCGGGAAATACTGGAGCTGGAGACACAGATTAAGTGGCCCAATGATGTTGTGATCCGCGGAAAGAAGATCTGCGGTATTCTGACAGAAATGAGCGCGGAGATGCTGGAAATCCATTATCTGGTGATCGGAACCGGCATCAATGTCAATATGACTGAGTTTCCGGAGGAGCTGAAGACCACAGCCACATCCCTGCGTTTGGAAACCGGAAGGGAAGTGGATCGCGCGAAGCTGGCTGCCGTATGTATGAAGCATTTTGAGAATGCCTATGAGATTTTCCGAAAGACGGGAGATCTGTCCGGGCTGAAGGCGGAATATGAATCCATGCTGGTAAATCGGAATCAGAAAGTCTGTGTGCTGGAGCCGGGACATGAATACACCGGAACTGCTCTGGGGATCAACGATCAGGGGGAGCTTCTGGTGGAGACGGAGACAGGGATCCGGGCGGTTTATGCCGGTGAGGTTTCTGTCCGGGGCGTTTATGGCTATGTATAGGAGAGATGAGAGATGGAGCAAAAGACTGTTGTGCTCTGCGGGGCCAGCCGTTATGAGGAAAAATATTATCTGAATCCGGATTTTGCAGCTCTTCCGGAAAGTATCCGGAATGAACTGCAGATCATGTGCGTACTGTATACCCAGGAGATCGGAGGTATCCTGATTCTGGAATACGATGAAGAGGGAAGCCTGCATTTTCGCACGGAAGCCAAGGAGAATGATTTTGATTATGATGAGATCGGCAGTGTGCTGCGGATCAAAGAGCTCCAGAGCGAAAAGCAGGAACTGATGGAGGCCCTGGAGATGTATTATAAGGTTTTCTTCCTGGGGGAAAGCTATGAAGGTTAAAATCGGAAATGTGGAACTGGCGAATCCGTGTGTGCTGGCACCGATGGCAGGGGTTACGGACCTGCCATTTCGTCTTCTGTGCCGGGAGCAGGGTGCGGGGCTGATCTGTATGGAAATGGTCAGCGCGAAGGCCATTGCCTACCACAATAAAAATACCCTGAACCTGCTGCGGATCGCACCGGAGGAGAATCCCGTTTCCCTGCAGCTTTTCGGTTCGGATCCGGACATTATCAGTGAGATGGCCAAAGCCATTGAGGAGAGGCCTTTTGATATTCTGGATCTGAATATGGGATGTCCGGTTCCGAAGATCGTGAATAACGGTGAAGGCTCGGCTCTGATGAAAAATCCCACCCTGATCCGGGAGATTGTGACGAAAACGGTCCGTGCCACCAGCAAGCCGGTGACGGTAAAGATCCGAAAAGGCTTTGATGATGCCCATGTCAATGCGGTGGAAGTGGCGAAGATCCTTGAAGATTCCGGAGCTGCCGCCATTGCGGTTCATGGGCGGACCCGGGAACAGTATTACTCCGGCCGGGCGGACTGGGAGATTATCCGGCAGGTAAAGGAGGCTGTATCCATCCCGGTCATCGGAAACGGCGATGTGGTTTCGCCGGAGACAGCCAGGGCCATGATGGAGGAAACCGGCTGTGATGCCGTGATGATCGGACGGGCAGCCCGGGGAAATCCCTGGATTTTCCGGGAAGTTTCCCATTATCTGGAGACGGGGGAGCTCCTTCCCAGACCGGACCGCCGGGAGATCCGGGAAATGATTCTGCGTCATGGCCGGCTTCATATGGAATACTGCGGCGAATATACAGCCATGCGGGAAATGCGCAAGCATGTGGCCTGGTATACCACAGGACTGCCCCACTGTTCCAGACTGAGAGGCAGGGTGAATGAGCTGAATACCTATGAGGAGCTGGAGCAGCTCCTGGATGAGTATCTGCAGGCTTGACAAACCCCGGATTTTGTTCTACAATAACCACGATATGACACACAGGCGTTGAAAAGGGATAGTACATCTGCCCTCCGGCCCCAGAGAGAGGATCCTTGGCTGTGAGATTCTTGCCTGGAACAGATGGAACCGGCCTTGGAGCTTCGTATGAAAATACGGCGCAGATCCGGCGTTATCGGATAGAATGAGAGAGTGAAGTTTTCGCAGTGCCTATGGGCGGCGGGATTTCATTAACTGGGGTGGTACCGCCGAAGGCAGAGAACCTGTCGGTCCCTTATGTGAGACATAGGGGGCCGGCTTTTTGTATTATCAGGGATGTTTTTTGATTTTTCTTTCCTGCAAAAAGTGCCCCCGCAGACGGAGGAGAGCTAAAAGAGGCGCCCTGCGTCTGGAAAATGAGAAAGGAAAAGGAGTAGAAAAATGGCAAAAGAAAAGAAGCTTGTGGAAGCCATCACTTCCATGGATGAAGATTTTGCGCAATGGTACACGGATGTTGTGAAGAAAGCGGAACTGATTGATTATACCAGCGTAAAGGGCTGTATGGTAATCAAACCGGCAGGCTATGCGATCTGGGAGAATATCCAGCATGAGCTGGACAGAAGATTCAAGGAAACCGGTGTGGAGAATGTGTACCTTCCCATGTTTATCCCGGAGAGTCTGCTGCAGAAGGAGAAGGATCATGTGGAAGGCTTTGCTCCGGAGGTAGCCTGGGTGACTCACGGCGGTCTGGAGCCGCTGCAGGAACGTCTTTGCGTGCGTCCCACCTCTGAGACACTCTTCTGTGATTTTTATGCCAATGATGTGCATTCCTATCGGGATCTGCCGAAGGTTTATAATCAGTGGTGTTCCGTTGTGCGGTGGGAGAAAACCACCCGTCCCTTCCTGCGTTCCAGAGAATTCCTGTGGCAGGAGGGCCATACCGTTCATGCCACCGCAGAGGAGGCACAGGAACGCACGATTCAGATGCTGAATCTCTATGCGGATTTCTGCGAAGAGGTACTGGCGATTCCGGTGATCAAGGGACGAAAGACGGATAAAGAGAAATTCTCCGGGGCAGAAGCCACCTATACCATCGAGTCCCTGATGCATGACGGAAAGGCTCTGCAGTCCGGTACCAGCCACTATTTCGGAGATCTGTTCTCCAAAGCCTTTAATATCCAGTTTACGGATAAAGACAATACGCTGAAGTATCCCCATGGAACCTCCTGGGGAATGACCACGCGAATGATCGGCGCCATTATCATGGTACACGGTGATAACAGCGGTCTGGTTCTGCCGCCGAGAATCGCGCCTGTGCAGGTGATGGTGATTCCGGTTCGTCAGAATGTGGAGGGCGTGCTGGAGAAAGCTGCGGAGGTACGGGATATGCTGAAGGCCGCAGATCTGCGCGTGAAGCTGGACGACACCGAGAAGAGTCCGGGCTGGAAATTCTCCGAGCAGGAGATGCGCGGAATTCCGCTGCGGATTGAACTGGGACCCAAGGATATCGAGGCCGGCAAGGCCGTGATCGTACGCCGTGATACCAGAGAGAAGATCGTTGCGGATATTCAGACACTGGCAGAAACCGTAAAGGAACTTCTGGATACCATGCAGCAGGATATGCTGGAGCGCGCACGGACACATCGGGATGCCCATACCTATGAGGCCACAGAGCTGGCTGAGTTTAAGAAGATCGCAGATGAAAAGCCGGGCTTCATTAAGGCTATGTGGTGCGGCTGTCAGGAATGCGAGGACGCTCTGAAGGAAGAGGCAGGTGTGACCTCCCGCTGCATGCCGTTTGAGCAGGAGCAGATTTCCGACACCTGTATTTACTGCGGCAAACCCGCGAAGCACCTGGTATACTGGGGCAAAGCATATTAAAGAAAGAGCAAAGACGCCATGGCAGTACGCGGTATCGGTACTGCCCGGGCGTTTTCTTTTTCCGGGGCAAAGAAGAGATCACGTAAGAAAAGAGGAAAATTCATGTATATTGACCAGCATTTGTACAGTGAAAAAGAGAAGCCGGAGGCCGCGGGCCGTCTGCCCAAGGAGATGGCTGTGTATGACCTTCTGGAGGAGCTGCAGATTCCCTATCAACGGCTGGATCACGAGGTGACTCCGTCCATTGAATCCTGCCACGAGGTGGATAAAATTCTCGGAATTGAGATCTGTAAAAACCTTTTTCTGTGCAACCGCCAGAAGACAGATTTTTATCTGCTGATGATGCCGGGAACCAGGGAATTCCGGACCCGGGATCTGTCCCGGCAGATCGGATCGGCCCGTCTGTCTTTTGCCGGACCGGAATTTATGGAAGAATTTCTGGATATCACGCCGGGATCTGTGAGTGTGATGGGACTGATGAATGATAAGGGCAGAAGGGTACGGCTGTTGATTGACCGGGCTGTGGTGGAAAGTGAGTTTCTGGGATGCCATCCCTGCATCAATACTTCCAGTCTGAAGATCCGGACGAAGGATGTGCTGGAGAAATTTCTTCCGGCAGTGGGACATGATTATACGATTGTAGAGTTATAGAGTGACAGAGCTGCAGAACGATTCAGCGGAAGGGAACATATGGCCATTGAATTAAAAGAGATTTGGGCAGAATTCGGAGGAAAATATCAGATGCGTCTTCTGGCCGGGGAAGAGGGACTGAAACGGCGTATGAGCTGGGTTCATATCATTGAGGATATTGAAGTCGCGCGGTTTCTCCACGGGGATGAGCTGATTTTTACCACAGGAATTGCAGGAGGGACGCCGGATCAGATCTGCTGTCTGGCAGAAAGCCTGTATCGGCGGGATGCCTGCGGGCTGGTGGTGAATCAGGGACCGTATATTCCGGAGATTCCCCGGCGGCTTCTGGACTTCTGCAATAAAAAGGAATTTCCTCTGTTTTCCATTCCCTGGGAAATCCGTCTGGTGGATGTGACCCGGGCCTTTTCCACCCGGATCAACGAGAAGGAGTTTCAGGAGCTGAATCTGACGGAAGCAGTGAAAAACGCCATTTTTTCTCCGGAGCTGCCACAAATGTACCTGCCCTATCTGAAAAGGGGAGGCTGCAGTCCCCAGGACGGGTTCCAGGCGGCGGCTTTCTGGATGCAGGAGGATATCCGGCAGTTTCCGGACAGGGCGTTCCGGAACCGGTTGATTCTTTCACGGATCGGGGAGGTCGGAAATCATTCGGTGATGTTTGAACAGGAGGGAATCCAGATTCTGGTGTTTTACGGGGAAGGGACGGAAAAAAGCGAGGAAGCCCTGGAGGGGCTGGCAGATTTTGCGGCGTCCCGGGGGCTGGCTTTTTCTGCCGGACTGGGAGAGCGGGTCAGAAATGCCCGGGAACTGGACGGAAGCTATGAGCAGGCAGTGAAAATCCGGCGCCTTGCGGAGAAAAAGGGGGAACCCGTTCTGACCTATGAAAACCTGGGCACCTATCAGCTGATTTTTGAATGCCGGAATCCGGAACGGCTGGAAAGCTATGTCCGGGCAGCTCTGGGGAAGCTCATGCAGAACGATCAGGAACGGGGAACAGAGTATATGGCAGTACTGCGGGACTATCTGGAAAGCGGCGGCTGTGTTTCCAGGGTGGCGGAGCGCCGGTTCTGTCACCGGAATACCATTACGTATCAGATCAACCAGACAAAGGCGCTGCTGAATGTGGATCTGGAAGATGCGAAGACCAGGGCCGGTCTTCTGCTGGCCTTTCAGATACTGGACTGTCTGTAAAAGGCCTGGGGCAGAAACTGCGACGTTTTGTGCTGAAGCACAAAAAATCCCGGTATATTTTGTGCCCGGAGCGGATGGTATTCCGGAACCACGGGTGCTATAATGACAGCATCAAAAGCAAAGAAGCTGTTGCATCGAAAAAGATGCGGCAGCTTTTTTCAATGAAAGAATCACAGGGAGGAAATCATGATGAGTATCAGAGAAGACGTCGTCAGAAGACATAAAGAATTTAACCTGCAGTCCTGGTCAGCCCAGGCAGGCCTGAATCCGAAGGCCATTGAGAAGGCAGAAGGAATTTATATTTACGATTATGACGGAACCCGGTATTCCGATATGTCCTCACAGCTGGTAAACATGAATGTGGGACATGGAAATCAGGAAATTGTGGAGGCGATCAAGGAGCAGGCGGACAAATTCTGCTATATGTCTCCCAGCTACGCGGTAGAAAGCAGAGGAAAGCTGGCGGAGATGATTATCGACCTGATGCCGGATAATATGGGCAAGGTTTTCTTCACCAATGCCGGAGCCGATGCCAATGAAAATGCCATTAAGATTGCCAGAATGTACACCGGAAGAAATAAAATTTTCAGCCGTTACAGAAGCTATCACGGATCCAGCTACGGTGCGGCCAACCTGACAGGTGAGCCCAGAAGATATCCGTCTGAGCCTGGTATCCCGGGATTTGTAAAGTTTTTCGATCCTTATGTTTATCAGGAGAAGATCCGCTTTGCCAGTGAAGAAGAGGCCTCGGAATACTACGTTGCCAAGCTTCGGGAACAGATTATTTATGAGGGCGCGGATAATGTGGCAGCCATCGTGATGGAAACCATCACCGGATCAAACGGCGTCATTATTCCGCCCAGGGGCTATCTGCCGGGAGTCCGGAAGATCTGTGATGAATTCGGAATTATGATGATCTGTGATGAAGTGATGGCAGGCTGGGGACGGACCGGAAAAATGTTTGCCTTTGAAAATTTTGATGTCAAGCCGGATATTGTGACCTTTGCCAAGGGCGTTACCTGCGGCTATGTCCCGCTGGGCGGTGTGGTGGTCAGCAAAGAGATTGCTTCCTATTTCGATGATCATAAGCTGATGTGCGGCCTGACCTACAGTGGTCATCCTCTTTCCTGCGCGGCAGGCGTGGCATGCGTCAGCTACTACAAGACCCATCACATTCTGGACAATGTGGCAAAATCCGGAAAAGTGCTGGGAGAAGAGCTGGAAGCGTGCAAAGCATCCTTCCGATGTGTGGGCGACGTGCGCTATATCGGACTGTTTTCTGCCATCGAGCTGGTGAAAGACAAAGAAACGAGAGAACCGCTGGTTTCCTATGGCCAGGATCCGGAAGGGAAGATGGGAAAGATCATCGGTATGCTGGCCCAGCGTCATTTTATGACCTATTCTCACGAAAATATGATTATCATTGCGCCGCCGCTGATTATCACGGAAGAGCAGGTGAAAGAAGAAATGGCCAAAGTAAAGGAAGTTCTGGCAATCGTTGACCGGGAATTTCTGTAAAAACCGGTTTTCAGGAAAGGAGGCTCTGTTATGGCAAGAGAATTTATCGTTCCGGGCCGGATCATCACCGGTGCCGGGGCTCTGAAGGATGCCCTTCCCTTTCTGTGCCGGATGGGTAAAAAGGCGCTGATCGTCACCGGCCCCCATGTGGGAAAGCTGGGCGGCGTCCGGGAGCTGCGGGCAGGACTGGAGAATGCCGGCACAGCGTCTGCCGTATTTTCTCAGATTACCGGAGAACCCACGGATCAGATGATTTACGCGGGGCTGAAGGTCTACCAGGAGGAAGGCTGTGATTTCCTCATCGGCTTCGGAGGCGGAAGTCCTCTGGATTCCATGAAGGCCATTGCCGTCTTATCGGTGACCGGAGGAAGCATCTCCGATTTTATGGGAAAGGTGATTGACGCAAAGCTTCCGCCCATGGCTGCCATTCCAACCACAGCGGGAACGGGCTCGGAGACTACTCAGTTTACGATTATCACCGATACGGAAAAGGACATTAAGATGCTCTTAAAGGGTCCCTGTCTGATGCCGGATCTGGCGATTGTGGATCCTGCGTTTACCCTGAGCGCTCCGAAGGGAATCACTGCGGCCACAGGTCTGGATGCCCTGACCCATGCCACGGAGGCCTATACCTCCAGGAAAGCCCAGCCCATGTCCGATACCTTCGCCCTGTCGGCTGTGAAGCGTATTTTTCAGTATCTGCCCAGGGCTTATGCCGACGGAAGTGATGTGAAAGCCCGGGAGGAAATGTCGCTGGCTGCCTTTGAAGCCGGTGTGGCTTTCAACAATGCCTCTGTCACGCTGATTCACGGGATGAGCCGTCCCATCGGTGCCCTGTTCCATGTGCCTCACGGCATTTCCAATGCCATGCTGCTGCCGACCTGCTTTGCCTTTGCCCTGGATGGAGCACAGTCCCGGTTTGCGGATATGGCCCGGGCCATCGGAAAAGCGTCGGAGGAAGACAGCGATGGAGCGGCAGCGGAAGCATTTCTGGAAGCGATCCGGGAAATCTGTGGGGTATGTGAAATTCCCACACTGGAAGCCTATGGAATTGACCGGGAAAAATTCTTTGCCAGCGTGGAGAAGATGGCAGCAGATGCCATTGCCAGCGGAAGCCCGGCCAACACGGCAAAGGCTGTTACAGAAGCAGATGTCCGAAAACTGTATGCACAGCTCTGGGAAGCATAACGCACAAAATGTATAATTGAACGCACAATAAAGGGATTAATTTGATGAAAATAGTAAATTTTGATAAAAACAGATAAATTAAATATAAATTTATTGTTAAAATCCCGAGTTGACAAAAAAAGAAAATGGAAGGATAATAGAGAAAACATTTCGAAGGAGATGACAGCATGGAACGATTTGTGATTGCGATCACCAGAACCTGCGGAAGCGGAGCTACTTCCATCGGAAACATTCTTGCGGATGATTATGGAATTGATCTGTATGACCGGAAGCTGCTGCGGCTTGCTTCAGAGGACAGTGGAATTAACGAAGCACTGTTTGCCGGTGCGGATGAACACATGAAAAACAGCCTGCTGTACCGGGTCTCCAGAAAGGTTTACAATGGCGAGATCATCCCGCCGGAGAGCGGTAATTTCACTTCCGATGAGAACCTGTTTAACTATCAGGCCAAGGTTCTGAAGGAGCTGGCTGCCAGAGAGTCTTATGTGTGCATTGGTCGTGCTTGCGACTATGTGCTGAAGGATTACGAAAATGTGCTGAAGGTTTTCGTTTACGCTCCCCTGGAGCGCTGTATCCAGAAGGAGATGGAGCGGCAGGGCATCAGCCGGAAGGAAGCAGAGAAGTACATTGCGAAAAATGATAAATACCGCCGGGCCTACTACAAGTACCATACCGGACGGGAATGGGAAGATCCCTACAATTACGATCTTTGCCTGAACACCGAGCGCATGACCTATGATCAGTGTGCGCAGGTGATTGAAAATATGATAAAAATCCGATTCGGAGTCGAGATTGAAAGATAAGTTTCCAGTCAAAACAAAGGAGTTTTGCTTACAAAGCAAAACTCCTTTTCTTATTCTTTGCAATAGGCTGTCCCTGACAGTTTATATAAAAATATGAGGAGGAAAAAACTTATGAAGAAAAAAATTTTATGTGCATTCCTTTCCGCAGCTATGGTAGCTTCTCTGGGCATCGGCCAGCTTGCCTTTGCAGAGGAAGACAATGTCATCCGCATTGGCGTTGGCGCTCCCATGACCGGTCCCATCGCAGTAAACGGCCAGGGATCCCAGCATGCAGTTGATATGGCTGTTGAAGAAATCAACGCTTTGGGCGGATATCAGATCGAGATTCTGAATGATGGAAATCTGGCAGATGACGCATCGGATTCCAAGCAGGCCATTAACGTTTACAACTCTCTGATGTCAGAAGATCCGGAAGTCCTGATCGCAACCTACAATTCTGCCTGTGCCCTTCCCATGGCGGAGCTGGCCCAGAAGGACGGTATGGTAATGATAGCTCCCGGTGCCACCAATTACGCAATTACCGAGATCGGTGATCATATTTTCCGTACCTGCTTTATCGACCCGTATCAGGGCAAGATGGCATCCAAGTTTGCAGTGTCCCAGGGCTGGGGATCCGCGGCCGTGATTTACGCAAAGGATGATGATTACTCCAACGGTCTGAAAAACGCATTTGTGGAAGCTGCAGAGACAGACGGTATTGAGATCCTGTATACCGGTGAGTGTACCACGAAGGATACCGATTTTACCGCGCAGGTTTCCCAGGCAGTTGCTTCCGGCGCAGATATGATTTTCTTCCCCTGCTTCTATGATGTGGTTCCGCTGCTGGTTCAGCAGGCAAGAGATGCGGGCTTTGAAGGTGCAATCGTAGGCGGCGATGCATGGGATGGTGTGGCTACCACAGGACTGGAGACTGCTTTTGACAATACGTATTACACCAATCACTACTCTTCAGAAGATACCTCTGAAGCCGTTCAGAACTTTGTAAAGAAATTTACGGAAAAATACGGCGATGAAACGCTGAATGCCTGCGCAGCGCTGTACTATGATACGGTTTATATGGTACTGGCAGCAGCGGAAAAGGGCGGCGGAACCGACACGGAATCTATCCTGAAAGGTATGACCAATCTGGAGTTCTCCGGTGTGACCGGATCCTTTACTCTGAATGACACCGGCGATCCGGAAAAGAACGTGGTAATCAATGAATTCAAAGAAGGAACCTGTACCTGGCTGCTGACTCTGGATCCGGAAGGAAATGTTGTAGAATAACAATCAGACAAAGGAAGAGGATGATCTCATGCGGCATGGCAAAAGCTATGCCGCATGAAAATTTTCAGGCAGTCTGCAGTGCAGGAAACTTTCGGAAAAACAGGACAGATACGGAACGTTTTTTTGTGGCTGTTCAGAGCCAACCTCGAAAACACTGTTTCTGGAAATCTGCTTGGTTCTGAACAGACACAAATGAAGAGAAAGAGTACTCAGATCCGAAAAAGGAGGGAATGCGTGTGTCACTTTTCATACAAAGCGTTGTAAATGGATTAAACCAGGGTGCGATTTATGCATTGATTGCTCTGGGTTACACAATGGTTTACGGAATTATCCGTATGATCAATTTCGCACACGGCGATTTTATTATGGTAGGAAGCTATACCCTGTTTTATACCATTCCTCTGATGATTAACTGGGGAATGCCGGCCTGGATGGCCGTGATATTTGCCATCGTTGTCTGCGTGGCAGTGGGTGTGATTGTGGAGACGGTTGCCTATAAACCGGTGCGGGGCGCAGGCAGCATGTCGGCGCTGATCACCGCTCTGGCAGTGAGCGTATTTCTGGAAAACCTGGCCATGGTTTTGTTCGGTGCGAATCCCAAATCGGTGACCGCTGTTTTCAGCCTTCCGTCCATCAGCTTTCTGGGGGCAAAGCTTCAGGTAAAATACCTGTTGACCCTGGGAATCGGAATTGCCATGATGATCAGTCTGCAGCTGTTTGTCAAGAAAACAAAGCTTGGAAAGGCCATGCGGGCAGTTCCCCAGGATAAAGAAGCATCCACGCTGGTGGGGATCAACGTGAATAAAATCATCACGACCACCTTTGCCATCGGTTCCGGCCTGGCGGCAGTGGCGGCTCTGATGTATTGCTCCACCTACCCCAGATGTACCACCGACATGGGTTCCATGATGGGTCTGAAAGCCTTTATTGCCGCGGTTCTCGGCGGAATCGGCATTATTCCGGGCGCCATGCTCGGCGGACTGCTGGTAGGGCTTCTGGAGATTTTCGTAAAAGTATATATTGCACCCGGCTGGTATGAAGCCATTACCTATGGCGTCCTGATCGTGGTTCTTCTGGTGAAGCCGGCGGGAATTCTGGGAAAAAATGTGGGCGAGAAAGTTTAAAGGAGGGAGAAGCAAATGCCAAAAGAAAAGAAAATTTCCTATCTGATCAACTTCATCGGCGTGCTTGTGGTATTCCTTCTGCTGATGGGATTGTTTGAGTCCAATGTTCTGGGATCCAGAACCAACTATATCCGTGGCATTGCCACCACGGCCTGCTATACCATTATCATGGTGGCATCGCTGAATCTGCTGACCGGCTTCATGGGGGAATTTTCCCTGGGGCACGCGGGCTTTATGTCCGTAGGCGCTTATGCGTCCGCGGTGCTGACGGTAGCGCTGACAGACCGTGGGGTGGAGATTCCGGGCTTTGCACTGTTTTTGCTGGCACTGCTGGTGGGCGGTATTGCAGCAGCCATTACCGGCATCCTGGTGGGCATTCCGGCCCTGCGGCTTCGGGGAGATTATCTCTGTATTGTAACCGTTGCTTTTGCGGAGATTATCCGGGTGGTCTTCTGCAACCTGGAAATCACCGGAGGCGGCCGTACCATGAGCGGAATTCCCAGCCTTTCCAATTTTTACTGGGTATTCTGGGTAATGGTCATCTGTATTACGGCGATGTACATGTTTGTACGGTCCCGTTTCGGCCGTACGGTGATGGCCATTCGGGAGGATTACATTGCAGCTTCTGCAAGCGGGATCAATGTGACCTTCTATAAAGTGCTGACCTTTACGATTTCCGCTTTTTTTGCCGGAATCGCAGGAGCGATTTATGCTCACTATATGACAGCCATGATTCCCACAAACTTTAATTTTATGTATTCTTCCGAGTTTCTCACCGAGGTAATTATTGGCGGTACCGGGTCACTCACCGGTTCTGTGATCGGCGCCACCTTCCTGTCCGCGCTCCCGGAGCTGATGCGGAAATTTGCCAACTACCGGATGCTGGCCTATTCCGTTGTCCTGGTGCTGGTTATGATTTTTAAACCCGGTGGAATTTTCGGTACCTGGGAGTTTTCTCTTACCAGAGTGTTAAAGAGGCTGACAGGAAAAGGAACGGGAAAAGAAATGAGGGGAGGCGCTGTCCATGAGTAAGAATCAGGTTCCGGTATTAAAAGCACAGAGCCTTGGAATTCAGTTCGGAGGTCTGAAGGCAGTGACGGACTTTAATATGGAAATCGGCCAGAGTGAACTGGTGGGGCTGATCGGGCCAAACGGCGCGGGGAAAACGACCGTGTTTAATATGCTCACCGGCGTTTATCAGCCTACAGAAGGCAGCTATTATTTAAACGGTGTGAAAATGAACGGGAAGAAGACCCATCAGGTGGTGGAGGCGGGGATTGCCCGAACCTTCCAGAATATCCGGCTGTTCAAAAAGATGACCGTGATCGAAAATGTAAAGACAGCTATGAACATGCATATGCATTACAGCCTGCTTTCTGCCGTTTTCCGGGGCGCAAATTACTGGAAAGAAGAGGCGGAGATTGAGGGGAAAGCCCTGCAGCTTCTGGATGTGGTGCACCTGAGGGATAAAGCGTATGTGGTGGCGGAGAATCTGCCCTATGGGCAGCAGCGCCGCCTGGAAATCGCCCGGGCTCTGGCCACCGGCATGAAGCTTCTGCTGCTGGACGAGCCGGCGGCGGGTATGAATCCCAGCGAGACGGCGGAGCTTCTGGACATCATCAATGTGATCCGCAGTCAGTTTAAGATCTCGGTGCTGCTCATCGAGCATGATATGAGTCTTGTTATGAAGATCTGTGAGCGAATTCAGGTGATTGATTACGGCGTTACCATCGCCAAAGGGACGCCGGCGGAGATCGCCAGCAACCAGCGGGTGATCGAAGCTTATCTGGGAAAAGACGAAGAGGAGGAGAGTGCCGTATGCTGAAGCTGGAAAATGTAGATGTATCCTATGGCGCAATCCATGCCATACACGGAGCGTCCCTGGAGGTGCGGGATGGAGAAATCGTATCGCTGATCGGAGCCAACGGAGCAGGAAAAACCACGATCCTGCATACCATTACGGGTCTGAAGAAGGCGGACTCCGGAAGCATTACCTATAACAATGCGGATCTGCTGAAGACAGAGCCCAGCAAAATCGTAACCCTGGGAATGGCCCATGTGCCGGAGGGGCGGCATGTATTTCCCCAGATGACGGTGGAGGAAAATCTGGAAATGGGCGCTTATTCCAAGAAGGAAAAAGAAAAAGCCCAGGCCATCATGAAGGATGTCTATGAAAAATTTCCCAGGCTGAAGGAGAGAAGAAAGCAGCTGGCCGGGACTCTTTCCGGAGGCGAGCAGCAGATGCTGGCGGTGGGAAGAGCGCTGATGAGCAATCCTTCCATTATTCTGATGGATGAACCCTCCATGGGACTTTCACCCCTTCTGGTCAAAGAGATTTTCAGTATTATTAAAGAAGTTCACAGACAGGGGATTACAGTTCTTCTGGTAGAACAGAATGCGAAAATGGCTCTTTCTATCGCCGACCGGGCCTATGTTCTGGAAACCGGACACATTACCTTAACCGGCACCGGTCAGGAGCTCCTGAATAATGAAAATGTAAAGAAAGCGTATCTGGGCGCATAACCAGGAAAAAGGGGCCGCAGGCCCCTTTTTTCGGGAAGGCCCACATTTCGGACAAAGAAGAAGCGGCCCTTATGTTTTGTGGCTTTGTCAGCAGGTGATGAGTCCTGTTCCAAGCGGTTTCATTTCCTCGCAGCAGTCTGACAGTCCGTATATGAAAAACAAAGATCCGTCTGAAAAATACAAAAAAATGGCGGAAACGGACTAAAAAATCTTGACAAAACCGCATTTATAGGCTTATTATAGTCAACAGGTATTTACTATCTACAAAAATGAAGGAGGACACTATTATGAAGAAATTTAAGAAATTTTCTGGTGTGGCTGCTACCGTACTGGCAGCCGCTATGGTACTTTCCAACGCAGCCATGGCAGAGGAAACCTTCAAGATCGGCGGAATCGGCCCCATCAGCGGTGGTGCTGCCGTTTACGGACAGGCTGTTATGAATGGTGCGACCATGGCAGTGGAAGAGATCAACGCGGCCGGCGGTATCAATGGCGCACAGATTGAATTCAATTTCCAGGATGACGAGCATGATGCAGAGAAAGCCATCAATGCTTACAATACTCTGAAAGACTGGGGTATGCAGATGCTTCTGGGAACCGTTACCTCGAAACCCTGTGCAGCAGTTGTAGGTGAGACATCCAATGACAATATGTTCCAGCTGACCCCGTCAGGTTCTGCAGTAGACAGCATTGCCGGTGAGAATGCATTTCGTGTATGCTTCTCTGACCCGAACCAGGGAAAAGCTTCCGCTCAGTACATCGGTGAGAACGGTCTGGCAGAGAAGGTAGCTGTGATTTACAACAGCTCAGACGTATATTCTTCCGGTATTTACAATACTTTTGCAGCAGAAGCGGCAAATCAGCCCTTTGAAGTAGTATCCGCAGAAGCTTTTACGGATGAAAGCAAAACAGATTTCTCTGTACAGCTGCAGAAAGCAAAGGATGCAGGCGCAGACCTGGTATTCCTGCCGATTTACTATACCGAAGCTTCTCAGATCCTGAAACAGGCAGACGGCATGGGCTATGCTCCCAAGTTCTTCGGCTGTGACGGTCTGGACGGTATTCTGGCAGTAGAAGGCTTTGATACTTCTCTGGCAGAAGGCGTGATGCTTCTGACTCCCTTCGCAGCAGACGCAGATGATGAGATGACTCAGAACTTTGTAGCTGCATATGAAGAAGCATACGGTGAGACACCGAATCAGTTCGCAGCAGATGCTTACGACGGTATCTACATCATCAAGGCAGCAGCAGAGCAGGCAGGCATCACCGCAGATATGGATGCTTCCGCGATCTGTGACGCGCTGAAGGTTGCCATGACCGAGATTACCGTTGACGGTCTGACCGGTGAAGGAATGACCTGGACAGCAGACGGCGAACCGAACAAGGCTCCGAAGGCTGTTGTGATTACAGACGGCGCATACGCAGCGATGTAATCCGCGGCAGAATTGAATACGCTGACAGAGGGGTTGCCATACAGGTGGCGGCCCCTTGTTTTATAAGGGGCTGTTTTATCTGCGAATTCCGGGCAGAAGAGTCTCTTTACTTAACCTTCATTTCGTGGTATCTTTAATTTAAGGAAACTGTTCAGAACCAAATAAAATTTCAAAAACAGCCTTAAAAATGTAAGTATTTTACACCTGTTTTCTGAAAATTTTCCTGGCTTTGAACAGTGCAATTTAAGAAAAATGAACGAGGTGCACTATGAGTTTTCTGAATTATTTGATCAGCGGTATCAGTCTCGGAAGCGTGTATGCCATTATCGCTCTGGGCTATACCATGGTTTACGGCATTGCGAAGATGCTGAATTTTGCCCATGGTGATGTCATCATGGTGGGCGCCTATGCGGTCTTTATCGCCATGTCCTCCTCCGGGATGCCGGCGCTTCCGGCTGTGCTTTTATCCATGGTGATCTGCACCGTCCTCGGCGTTGTGATTGAACGGGTGGCGTACCGTCCGCTGCGAAACGCGGCGTCACCGCTTGCCGTGCTGATTACTGCCATCGGTGTCAGCTACCTGCTGCAGAATCTGGCTCTGCTGCTTTTCGGATCCAATACGAAGTCCTTTACCTCCGTTGTAAAGTTCCCGGCGATCCGTCTGGCCGGCGGTCAGCTTGTGATCACCGGGGAAACCACCGTGACGATTCTGGCCTGCATTCTGATTGTAGCCGGTCTTTCTCTGTTTATTAATAAAACGAAGCCGGGTCAGGCCATGCTGGCGGTCTCCGAGGATAAGGGCGCTGCCCAGCTCATGGGAATCAATGTCAACGGCACCATTGCCCTGACCTTTGCCATCGGTTCTGCTTTGGCGGCCATTGCCGGTGTTCTGCTGTGTTCTGCCTATCCGTCCCTGACACCCACCACAGGCTCCATGCCCGGTATCAAGGCCTTCGTGGCGGCAGTATTCGGCGGTATCGGCTCCATTCCGGGAGCCATGATCGGTGGAATTCTGCTGGGCGTTATTGAAATTTTCGGTAAAGCCTATATTTCCTCCCAGATGGCAGATGCCATCGTGTTTGCGGTGCTGATTGTCGTGCTGATTGTGAAGCCCACCGGACTACTGGGCAAGAAGCTTCAGGAAAAAGTATAAGGGGGAAATACCATGAAAAAAAGGATGAACAAAACTGCAAGGCAGAATGCGGTTACTTACGGAATTGTAATCATCGCATACATTGTAATGCAGACAATGATAAGTACAGGCCACATCTCCAGTTCGCTGCAGGGACTGCTGGTTCCCTTCTGTTACTATGTGATCCTGGCAGTATCTCTGAACCTGACCGTGGGAATTCTGGGCGAGCTGAGTCTGGGACACGCGGGCTTCATGTGTGTGGGTGCCTTTGCCAGCGTATTTTTTACGAAATGTACTCAGGAGATCATTACCAACGGCATTCTCCGCTTTTGCATTGCGCTGGTGCTGGGTACGCTGGTTGCGGCCCTGTTCGGCATACTCATCGGGATCCCGGTTCTCCGTCTCAGGGGGGACTATCTGGCCATTGTGACCCTGGCTTTTGGCGAGATCATCAAGAATCTGGTGAATGTTCTGTATATCGGTATGGACAGCAGAGGATTTCATTTTTCTATGAAGGATTCTATTTCTCTTGGCCTGGAGCCGGAGGGAACGGTTATTATCAACGGCCCTCAGGGAATCAGCGGCATTCCTAAGAATTCGAATTTTACCATCGGGGTTATTCTGGTTCTGCTGACACTGTTTATTGTGCTGCGTCTGATTCAGTCCAGAGACGGACGGGCCATTCAGGCTCTTCGGGATAACCGGATCGCGGCAGAATCTGTGGGAATCAATATCACAAAATATAAGCTGATGGCTTTTTCTGTTTCCGCGGCTCTGGCGGGCATGGCCGGTGTGCTTTATGCCCACAACCTGTCTACCTTAAGTGCCACCTCGAAAAACTTTGGCTACAATATGTCCATCATGATTCTGGTTTACGTGGTGCTGGGCGGCATCGGAAGTATCCGGGGCTCTGTCATTGCGCCGGTTGTGCTGAACCTGGTTCTGGATTATTTCCTGAGAAAGTTCCAGATGATGGGAGACAATGTGATTCTGGATTTCCTGAGTGATAATCGTATGCTGGTCTACGCCATTATTCTGATCCTGATTATGCTTTTCACCTGGAGCCCGAAGATGATCGCATGGCGTGAGCAGGTATTCCATAAGAACACGCAGAAGGAGGCAGAATAATTATGGCAATGTTGGAAGTGAAAAATCTGGGTATCTCCTTTGGCGGTCTGCGTGCGGTAAACGGATTCAATGTTACCATTGAAAAGGGACAGCTCTATGGGCTGATCGGACCCAACGGTGCTGGAAAAACCACGGTTTTCAACCTGCTGACCGGTGTTTATAAGCCGGATACCGGAACCATTCTTCTGGATGGTCAGGATATCACGGGAAAGAAAACCATTGAAATCAGTAAAGCGGGGATTGCCCGTACCTTCCAGAATATCCGTCTGTTTTCCAATATGACGGTGATGGACAATGTGAAGGTCGGCCTTCACAATCATCACGTGTATTCTGCTGTTTCCGGCATTCTGCATCTGCCCTCTTACCGCAGGGAGGAAAAGATCATGGATGAAAAGGCCTTGGAGCTTCTGAAGGTTTTTGAACTGGATGGCGAGGCGGAAAATCTGGCATCCAACCTTCCCTACGGAAAGCAGCGGAAGCTGGAAATTGCCCGGGCTCTTGCCACGGATCCCAAGCTTCTTCTGCTGGATGAGCCGGCAGCAGGCATGAATCCCAACGAAACCCAGGCATTGATGGATATGATCCGGTTTGTGCGGGATCACTTTGATATGACGATTCTCCTGATCGAGCATGATATGAAACTGGTTTCCGGCATCTGTGAGGAGCTCAGCGTGCTGAACTTCGGGGAAGTTCTGGCCCAGGGCAAAACAGAGGCCGTCCTGAATAACCCGCAGGTTATTACGGCTTATCTTGGTGAATAGGAGGAACTTGATTTATGGCAATGCTTGAGATAAAAGACCTGGCAGTATATTATGGAATGATTCATGCCATTAAGGGCGTTTCTTTTGAGGTAAATGAGGGTGAAATCATTGCCCTGATCGGCGCCAACGGAGCCGGGAAAACCACGATCCTCCACACGATTACCGGACTTCTGTCGCCGAAAAGAGGAAGTGTGATTTTTGAGGGAACGGATATCACAAAGATTCCGGCTCATAAAATCGTGAGCCTGGGTATGGCCCATGTACCGGAGGGACGTCGTGTGTTTGCGCAGCTTTCCGTTCTTCAGAACCTGAAGCTGGGAGCCTATACCCGGTCAGATAAAAGCGAGATCGAAGCTTCCCTGGCCACGGTTTACAAGCGCTTTCCGCGTCTGGAGGAGAGAAAGAATCAGCTGGCGGGAACCCTGTCCGGCGGTGAGCAGCAGATGCTGGCCATGGGACGGGCGCTGATGTCCCATCCGAAGATTATTCTGATGGATGAGCCGTCCATGGGTCTGTCTCCCATTCTGGTAAACGAGATTTTTGATATCATCCGCAGTGTCAACGAGGCCGGAACTACGGTTCTGCTGGTGGAGCAGAACGCGAAGAAGGCCCTGGCCATTGCAGACAGGGCTTATGTATTGGAAACGGGTAAGATTGTAACATCAGGGAATGCAGATGCCTTGATGAATGATGATTCCATCAAGAAGGCATACCTTGGTGAATAAGCGTTACGATTCACTTCCGATGGAAGAGATATGACAGAATCGTCCGGTTTGCCGGAAGAGGCTGCTGCTGTACTCCCATCGGGCCTGCCGCGCAGGAAAACGGCGAAACAGCAAAGGGGGTTTTTTTATGGAGAATAACGTAGTAATTACCATCGCAAGGCAGTACGGAAGCGGCGGAAAGACCATTGGAAAAATGCTGGCTGAGGATCTGGGAATTAAAGCCTACAGCCGGGAAATTCTGAAACTTGCTTCTGAGGACAGCGGGATCAGTGAGGCGCTGTTTAACCAGGCAGATGAGAGATTGAAAAATTCCTCTCTCTTTGGGATTATGAAACGGGAGTACAAAGGAGAGCTGATTCCGCCGGAGAGTGAGGATTTCACTTCGAATCGGAACCTGTTTAATTATCAGGCCAAGATTATCAAAGCGCTGGCAGACACGGAATCCTGTGTGATTATCGGCCGCTGTGCCGACTTTGTATTGAAGGGCCGGCCCAATGTTGTCAGCGTATTTATTCATGCGTCACCGGAGTACTGTGCGCGCCAGTCGGTGGAGAAGGGCGCTTATAAGGGGAAGGATGTGGAAAAATTCATCCAGAAGACGGACAAGTACCGGGCAGAGTATTATAAATATTATACCGGCCAGGTATGGAATGACGCCAGAAACTATGACCTGTGTCTGAACAGCGAGAAGCTGGGCTTTGAAAAGTGCGTGGAGGCCATTAAGGCCTACATTAAGGTACGGTTTGAATAGTTCCGGCATGCATGTGCATGCCGCAGGGATCAAAAGGCCCTCCGGGATATCCCGGAGGGCCTTTTGGTACAGGCAATTCCTTGACAGAAGCAGCATGCAGGTTTATAATTCATTGTGGTATCTGTTCAGTAACTTCGCAGATACGATGTCAGGATTTATTGGTAATTTCTAATTTCATTTCGCGTTCTGAGAGAAACAATCCCATTTACAGAAAGCAAAAGAAAATACATGTGAAAAAGGTCGGGCAGTCTTGTGTGCTGATTCAGAGGAAGGTACAAAGGATAGCGTTCAGTGTAAGGACTGAAACATAGAAATAAAGTTGCCTGAATGCAAAGAATTATAAAGTAAAAATAATGATAAAAATTGCATTTTGGGAAAATATCATGTACAATGAAAGGAGACAGTATCTTTGCGTGATATTACCTATCATAACCAGGATATAACTATGAAGCTTGTGGCAGAAATGCTGAAGGGAAAGAGTTTTGAGCCTTTTGGATTGCCGGATATCCGGATTCGGGAGGTATTGCCCACAAACCTTCCGGCGATAGAAGCCAATGAGCTGCGTATGGATCACTTATTTCTGCTGGAGGATGAATCACTGGCGATTGTCGATTATGAGAGCCCCTATTCCAGGAAGGATGTGTTGAAGTATATTAATTATATTGCGAGAATTCTAAAAAATATTTTCGTGAGCATCACGGGAAGCTGCCGCAGATTCATCTGGTTGTAATTTATTCAGCAGATATTGAGAAAATAAGCACGGCTGTTTTTGATTTTGGATGTATTCGTCTTGTGATTGAGGCTGCTTTTATGAAAAGACTGGAGACGGATAAAATATATCGGAAAATTATTGAAAAAACAAGGAGAGGGGAAGCCTTGGATGACGCAGAAATGCTGGAATTGATTGTTCTTCCTCTTACCGTAAAAGGAGAGAGGCAGCAACAGGAAATGGCTGCGAAAGCGATTGAACTGGCAAAGATACTGCCGGATGAGAAACAGTCTCTTTCGGCTCTGTCTGGAATTCTGACTTTTTCTGATAAAATTTTGGATCAGGAGTTTGCAAAGAAAATAAAGGAGGAAATTAAGATGACAAAGGTTGTGCAGATGATCTTTAATGATGGAGTGGAGTCGGGAGTTGCTCAGGGAATAAAGGCATTGATTGAAACGTACCAGGAATTTGGGATTTCCAGGGAGGATTCCGTGACAAAAGTGATGCAGAAGTTTTCTGTTTCACAGGAGGAGGCCAAAGAGTATGTGAAAAAGTACTGGTGAGGAGATGAGAACAAATAGGTGGTACCGTCAGCCAATGGCAAATAGGCTCTTGACAGAAGAAAATGGTGTGCTATAGTAAAAGAAAATTGCTGCGGTTCCGGAGAACCGCTAAAGATGTATTATGGGAGGAAACGAAAAGTGAAACGATCAGAGATTAATAATTGTATCCGCTATATGGAAGCGTTGATTAAGGAACATGGTTTTGAACTGCCGCCTTTCTGCAACTGGACACCGGAGGAGTGGAAGACGAAAAACCACGAGTATGATGAGATCCGTGACAACATGCTGGGCTGGGATATTACCGATTATGGTCTGGGTGACTGGGAGAAGGTCGGTTTTGCGCTGATTACTCTGCGCAATGGCAATCAGAATAATCCGAAGTATAAAAAAGTCTATGCGGAAAAGCTCCTGATGCTGAAGGAAGGCCAGCATTCCCCCATGCATTTTCACTGGAAAAAGAGCGAGGATATCATCAACCGCGGCGGCGGTACGCTGATCATCCATGTTTACAATGACAAAGGTGATGGAACTTTTGATGACAAAGATGTTCTGGTAAATTCCGACGGACGTTCTTATTATGTACCGGCCGGAACCGGCGTGGAATTAAAACCGGGCGAGAGCATTACGCTGTGGCCCCACCAGTATCATGATTTCGATGTGAAGCCGGGGACTGGTGACGTTCTCATCGGTGAGGTATCCATGTGCAATGATGATAACAAGGACAACCGCTTCTATGAGGAAATGGGACGTTTCCCGAAGATTGAAGAGGACGAAGAACCCTACCGTCTGCTGTGTTTTGAATATCCCGCAGCGGAGTGAGAAAGAGGATCACGGATGAAAGAAGTTTACCGTAAAAAAACCGGAAATATGGAACAGCTCGCCTATGTCCGCAGAGTTGTCTATGAGGAAGGACTGGCTGGTGGCCTGCATGCCTTTCAGGTGAAGAACGGTCCGCTGTATTTTACGGCAGGTCTGGACAAGTGCCTGGATATTGCGGAGCTTTCCTGGAGAGGAAATCAGATCAGCTTTCTGAGCAAGCCGGGTCTGCAGGGACGTCAGCATTATGACACCAACGGTTTTGAAGCCCAGAAGAGTATTATGGGCGGTCTGTTTTTTACCTGCGGAACCAATAATGTGGGAACGCCCTCCGTAGATCCGGAAGCACCTCTGTCCATGCATGGAACCATGCGCTCCACAGCGGCGGAGCATGTCTGCGCAGATGCACACTGGGAAGACGGGGAATATGTTCTGGAGATTGGGGGCCAGATGCGCCAGGCTCAGCTCTTTGGAGAAAATATTGTCCTGCGCAGAAAGATCCGGACTGTGTATGGTCAGTCCAGAATCCGGATTCATGATGAATTCGAGAATCAGGGCTTTCGCCCGGAGCCGTTTATGCTTTTGTATCATTTTAACATTGGATATCCCATGCTGGATGCCGGGGCAGAGGTACAGATTCCTTCTGTAAAGGCCTGCCTGCGCGGCGAGGAGACAGAAACGGAGCTGCCCTGGAAGGAGGTTTCCGAGCCTGTGAACCGGAAGCCGGAAGAAGTCTTTTTCCATACCATGCACGCGGATTCAGACGGAAAGGTGCGGGTTCGGGTGCAGAACCAGGAGCTTCGCACGGCCTTTACGCTGGTGTATGATCCGGTGCAGCTGCCGAACTTTGCCCAGTGGAAATCCATGGCGTCCGGGGACTATGTCCTGGGGCTGGAGCCCTGCAACTGCCATGTAAACGGGCAGAAGTGGGAAAGGGAACAGGGAAATCTGGCGGTTCTGGCGCCCGGGGAGAGAAAAGAAGTGGATCTGGAGATTGTTCTGGAAGATCTCCCGGCAGAACAGAAGCCGTTAGACTGAGCGTCTGACAGAAAGAAAAATGAAGAGCTGACGTTCCGGCTGATTTCGGTCAGCCGGGGGCCGGCTCTTTTTTTAACCGAATTTCACTTACCGCGAAACCGTTCTTCGGGGACGAGTCGGCAGAGAGCAGGCTGCCAAGAGGTTCCTGGAAAAACTTGTGTGAAAATGTGGGGGATTTATGTGGAAAACATCAGGGAAAATCAAACGAATTGTTAATAATATCAAACTTAAGAAAAAGATGACCTTCGTCTGGCTGTTCAGCGTAATGATTATTCTGGCATTTGCGCTATGGGGAGACTACAAGATTATCCGGTCATACAATGACACTCTTTATTCAGTCATGGTGGATTCCATGAATTACGCGCTGTCCGGGATTTCCCAGAGGCTGGATGATTATGAGACGCTCAGCGAGGCGATTTTCCGCAGTTCCCTGATTCAGGAAAAGCTCACCAGAGTTCTGAAAAATCAGAAATTATATTATGCGGATTATGAAAGTATCCGAAAATTGATCGCCACGGAGAGCAACCAGTATGATTATATTAATTACGCGATCCTGATCGACGAGACAACCGGAAGCGAGATCGGAGATACGGCAAGTATTGGCCTGACAGCGGAAAAAAAGGAACGGATTCTTGAGGCTGCAGAGGAAGGCCAGGGCAGGCCGGTGTGGATCACCGAGTATGGAAAGGATTCTCAGATGATTCTGACCAGAAAAATTAATCGCATTGAAAATCTGGGAAAGGATACTCTGGCGACACTGATTATCAATATCGATATTGCTGCTTTGATTCGGGATACCGGGATTTCAAAGCAGAAAAATTTCTGGTGTGTTCTGGTGGATTCGGAGGGGAATTCCCTGAGTGACAGCCGGGAACTTACCAATACTCAGGTTCAGGATATTTACGAGCAGATCAGGGGAGAGAAATTTGCGGTTGTCGTTGCAAATGGGTATCAGTATTTTGCGGTTTACCGGGAGGAAAGCTTTGAAAAATGGGGCTATATTTACTTCTCGGATTATGAGGAAATTTATTCCAGAGTAAATTCCAATGTGAAACGGATTGCTCTGGTTGGGATTCTGTGCGTACTGCTGATTGTGATCCTGAACAGCTTTTTTACAAGGGATATTCTGCGGGGCTTCGGCAGGCTGATCCAGAAGTTCCAGGCATTTTCCGAAGACATCACAAAGCAGGATTCTCTGGAGGATGCGCAGCGGAAGGATGAGATCGGAATTCTGTACCAGCAGTTCGGACTGATGCAGGAAAAGGTCGTGCAGCTTATTCAGGAAAATTATATCATGGAACTGGAACGGAAGCGGGCTCAGGTGGAAATGCTGGAAACGCAGATCAATCCTCATTTTCTCTATAATACGCTCCAGACCATTGACTGGCGGGCAAAGGCGCTGCACAGTGAGGAAATCAGCAAAATGGTGGAATCCTTAAGCAGAATTCTGCAGATTACCCTTTCCAACCGGAAATCCTGCCTGACAGTGGAAGAGGAACTGGATCTGGTTCAGCAGTTTGTGACCATTCAGCAGATGCGGATGGAGGGCGAGCTGCTGTATGAGGCCCGGGTGGAACCGGAATTATGGATGGCAAAGATTCCCAAGCTTGTGATCCAGCCCCTGGTTGAAAACGGCATCAGCCATTCCATGAATGCCATGCTGAAAGTGGCCCGGATTCTGGTGGAAGTAAAACGGGAAGGGGAGGATCTTGCCGTTCTCGTAAAAAATAACGGTTCCAGGTTCCCGGAGGATCTGCTGCGCAAGCTGAATCAGAGGGAGATCCAGCCTGCGGGACACGGCATTGGGATTCTGAATATCGATACAAGAATCAAATTGACTTATGGAGAAGATTATGGGATCAGCTTCTGTAATGAAGAAGAATATGCGGTGGCCAAACTGCGGATTCCATTTGAAGCGGAGGGGATAAGCGATGTATAAACTGATGATTGTGGATGATGAGAAAGCCATGTGCGAGCTTCTGGCGGAGATTATTCCATGGAAGGAGCTGGGGGTGGAGGTGATCGGAACCTGCAAAAATGGTTTTGATGCCTGTGAAAAGGCCATGGAGCTTCACCCGGATATTATGCTGACGGATATTATGATGCCCGGAATGAATGGACTGGAGCTGATCCGGAGACTGACGGAGGAAGGAGAGGAGACCCGTTTTATTCTCCTGTCGGCTTACGGAGAATTTGAGTATGCCCGGCAGGCGATGAAATACAATGTAAAACATTATCTGCTGAAGCCCTGCAATGAGGAACAGATCAAGCAGGCGGTCAGTGAGATCTGCAGCGAGCTGGTGCGGAACCATGCCCTGGATCAGAAGAAGGAGCCGGAGAAGCGGTATTCGGATATTACAAAAAAGGTTCTGCATCTTGTGGAGGAGGAACTGGCGAATACGGAGCTTTCTCTGAAATGGATTGCGGAAAACCGGCTTTTCATGAATGTGGACTATATCAGTAAGAAGTTCTCCGCCGATACGGGCCAGAAGTTTTCCACCTATCTGAATGCCTTTCGGATGAACAAAGCCCGGGAGCTGCTGATTTCCGGAGAATATACCAATATTTACGCAGTGGCAGATGCTGTGGGATACGGGAACAATCCACAGTATTTCAGCCAGATTTTCAAGAAAATGACCGGCGTAAGTCCGACAGAATACATCAAAAAGATGAATTAATTTAAGAAACAGTTTGTACAAGTTTCATAATTATCAATGTGAATGCAAATAAAATACCGGCTTTTTAAACAAAAAGTCCGGGTTTTTGCGTGGCTGAAAAAAACAGATTCTGGTATAGTAAAACCATGAACAGCAGAGCGTGACATGCAGAAAACAAAACCACAGAGCAAAAGCTCAGACTAAGAAGGAGGAAAGTCTCATGAAGAAAAAAGCGGTATCGATTTTATTAACCTGTGCAATGGCATTTACAATGGCGCTGGGCGGAGGCGCTGCAGTGTGTGCGGAAGAAGAGGATATCACCCTGGTTGCGGCATGGTGGGGTTCTCAGAACCGGAATGACAAGTTTACGGAAGCTTTTGATACCTATACGGCAAACAATCCCAATGTAACCTTTGAACTTCAGATTAATTCCTTTGGAGATCATATTACAGCCCTTTCCGCGTCGGCGGCATCCAATACCATGCCGGATCTGGCCATGCTCCAGACAGCTTATCTGAAGACCTATACGGATGCGGACAAGCTTCTGGATCTGACACCGTATATCGAGAGCGGTGCCCTGGATCTGACCAACGTGGATGAAAATGTCATCGCGACAGGGAAGGTGGATGACGGTATCTACGGTATTTCCGCCGGAAACAATGCAGCATCCATTATTTACAACAAAACCCTGCTGGATGAAAACGGGATCGCTGTGAAAAACCTGATGAATGTGGACGAGTTTATCGAGGTCTGCAGAGAGGTTTATGAAAAGACCGGTGTCCGGACACAGATTGACAATATCTCCACCTGGCTGGAGTTTGCTTCCCGGGCAAATGGCACGGGTCTGTTTGAGGGCAATGCCCTTGGCGCAGCCAGCTCCGACATTTTCCTTCCGTTCTTCGAAATGGTTGAGACCGGAAGAGAAGAAGGATGGCTGATGGATCAGGGAATCGTAACGGCAAATGGTGGTGCCGTGGAAGAGCAGGCCGTTGTAAAATATACTTCTGCAGAAACCCAGTCCTGGTGCTCCGGTTTTAATTCCAATCAGATGGTGGCCATGCAGGCAGCAGCTCCGGAAGGCGTGGAGCTGGATCTGATCACCGTTCCCTGTGCTGACCCGTCTGCATCCTATTATGTAAGACAGGCGATGTGCTGGACCATTGCGGCAGAAAGTGAGCATATTGATGAGGCTATTGCCGTTCTGAACTGGTGGATCAATTCCGAAGAAGCAAATGACATTATTTTAGGCGAACCGGGTGTTCCGGCAAACAATGAGATTGCGTCTTATGTTGCAGGAAAACTGGATGAGACAACGGCGAAAACCTTCAATTATGTAACAGATGTGGTAATCCCCAACAGTTCAGCCGGAGATCCGCCTGCAGAAGCCGGTGCCTCTCAGGTTCTGGATCTGGCAAACGAAGTATTTGAAAAAGTAGCTTACGGGGAAGCTGCAGCACAGGAAGCTGCTGATGAGTTCTTTACTCAGGGCAATTCGATTATGGAAAACGCCGCTTCCTGACAGATCATCGTGTGAACAAGGTGCTTGAAGGCTCGAATGAAAACGGTGTGTTGCTTTGGGGCAGCACACCGTTTTTTCAAAAAAGAGATGTCTGCTCTCATTACGGAGGTGAATTTGCTTGAAAACGGCTAAAACAAACACAAAAGAAAGATCCGGGCTCAGAGAACGGATTTACAGAAAACTGATGAAAGAAAATACAGCCGGCGTGCTGTTTTCGCTTCCGTTTCTTCTGGGCTTTCTGTTTTTCATTCTGATTCCGCTGCTTCTGTCTCTCTATTACTCCCTTTGCAAATATAATATTGTAGGCAAGGCGGAATTCATTGGAATGAAAAACTATCTGAATATTTTTTCAGATGCAAAATTCTGGAAATCGCTGAAGGTAACCTGCTTTTATGCAGTGGTGTCGGTTCCCCTGCGCGTTCTGTTTGCCCTTCTGGTGGCTCTTTTGCTGCTGCGGGACACCAAGGCCACACCGGCTTACCGGGCGATGTACTACCTGCCTTCTCTGCTGGGCGCTTCTGTTGCAGTGGCGATTCTGTGGAAGCAGGTATTTGCCTATGACGGTCTGGTGAATTCGATTTTCGGATTTAAGACCGCATGGCTGGGAGATGTGGATAAGGCAATCTGGGTGATTATTCTGCTGAGTATCTGGCAGTTTGGTTCTTCCATGCTGATTTTCGTTTCGAATCTGAAACAGATTCCCCTTTCCCTTTATGATGCGGCAAGGGTTGACGGAGGGAGCGCTCTTCAGAATTTTTTCAAAATTACACTGCCGCTGCTGTCTCCTACGATTTTCTTTAATCTGGTGATGCAGTCCATCAATGGTCTGATGGTGTTTGCGGCAGGTCAGATTATTACAGGCGGGAAACCCATGGACAGTACGCTGTTTTATGCGCTTTATATGTATAATCAGAGCTTTACCTACAACAATGCCGGTTACGGTTCTGCCCTGGGCTGGGTTCTGATTGTGATTGTTGCTCTCTATACTGCAGTTCTGTTTCTGACAAAGAGATTCTGGGTATATGAAGGAGGGCTGTAGAGATGAGAAGAAAAAAAAGAAATCGGATTCTGTATCATGTGCTGACGCTGGCCGGAGGGATTGTCATGATCTACCCGCTGCTGTGGATGGTAGGCAGCAGTCTGAAAGAGACTTCAACGATTTTCAGCACGGCCTCTCAGCTGATTCCGGAAAACCTGACCTTTGAAAATTATGTGAATGGCTGGCAGGGCTTCTCCAAGGTGAATTTTGGGACCTTTATCAAAAATACGCTGTTTGTGGCTGTGATTGCAACCGTACTCACGGTTCTCTCCTCGGCCCTTGTGGCTTACGGACTGGCCAGACTGCGCTACCGGGGAAGAAATCTGGTATTTGCCATGGTGCTTCTGACCATGATGCTGCCGGGGGAAATTATGATGATTCCCCAGTATCTCTGGTATAATAAACTGGGATGGATCAACACCTATCTTCCCATGACAATTCCTTTTGGGTTTGCGATCCAGGGGTTTTTTGTATACCAGATGAAAAATTTCATTGAGGGGCTGCCCAGAGAGCTCGATGAGGCTGCAAAGATTGACGGATGTTCCTATTATACTATTTTCCTGCGGATCATTGTTCCACTGCTGAAGCCTGCAATGGGAACTGTGGCGATTTTCTCTTTTATCAATCGCTGGAATGACTATATGTCGCCGCTGCTTTATCTGAAAACCGTTCCCAAATATACGGTCAGCCTGGCGCTGAAGCTGTTCTG
The DNA here is from genome assembly GCA_034101475.1 of Candidatus Limivivens sp. Taxonomy (GTDB): domain Bacteria; phylum Bacillota; class Clostridia; order Lachnospirales; family Lachnospiraceae; genus Limivivens. Next base: position 54,562 of record JAXEJQ010000157.1, on the reverse strand, counting down.
CGATCAGAGCTCTACTTCGGATTACGGGGCAATGTTTGCCATGTCAGTGGTATCTTTGATTCCCATTGTGATGATTTTTATTTTCCTTCAGAGATATCTGATTGAAGGAATCAGCACCCAGGGACTGAAGGGATAAAACAGGATAAAACATTTTAAGGAGGATCAATATGTATATTTCAATTTTTTCGGATGAACTGTATCTGGATGCATCAGAAGTACTGCCCATTGTAAAAAACTGGGGAATGAAGTATGTGGATTTCCGCGGACAGATCAACGGGAAAGGAATCGAATATCAGACGGATGAGGAGCTGTACGCTTTGAAGGCACAGCTGGACAGCCTGGGGCTAAAGGCAGGAGTCCTTCAGACCTCCCTTGCGAAAAAACATCTGCCGGATAAGGAGGTTCTGGAGCACGAGCAGGAAAAGCTGGAAGGAATTATCCGGGCGTCGAAAATCCTGGGGACGAAGCTGGTTCGCTGCTTTAATTACTGGCAGCAGGAGCCGGAGGACCGTGACTTCGGAAAGCTGGCCATGATGCCGGATCTGATGAATCAGGTGCTGGAGCGTTTTATGCCTCTGGCAAAACGGGCGAAGGAAGCCGGTTTGATTCTGGGATTTGAAAACTGCGGACAGACCCCCAATGAGGTCATTGCTCTGTTAAAAGCGCTGAATGTACCGGAATGGGGCATGGCCTGGGATGTGGCCAACTATTTTGATGTCCTTCCGGAGGCCGAAGGAGATTGTATTGATTATTTCCAGAAAGCGCTGCGGTACACCAATATGATTCATGTCAAGAGCTGGGGCGTGCTGGATGAGCTGGGATATAAGAAGGTTCCCTGGGACAGGATCCTGACCGGCGCTGCTGTGACCGGCAAAAATCTGCCGATTTCAGTGGAAACCCATAACCCGCCAAGCTCTCCTTATACCCATCAGGAGGCTTCGAAAATGGTCTACGAAGCAGTGCTTCGCGCCTGGCCGGCGGCAGCTCCTTCGGATATGCGTACCGCGCTGTCTGTCAAACAGGAATTTGTCCGGGATTATGCAGAAAATCCGGTAAACTTTGTGGTGGTTGGCCTTGGAATGGGGAAGAACCGGGCAAAGCAGCTGACGGAAACCAGCGGAACCAGACTGTATGGGGTATGTGATATAAATCTGGAACGGGCAAAGGAGATCGGAGAGCTGTTCCATGTGCCTTACAGTGATGATATCAATGTTTTCCTGCAGGATCCGGAAGTGGAAGTGATGTATGTGGTGACCCCCACCGGCCTGCACTGCTCGGTTGCCGATCAGTGCCTGGATGCCGGAAAGCATGTTCTGATGACGAAACCCATGGACGCAGACGTGGCCAGCTGTGATGTGACGATTCAGAAAGCAAAAGAAAAGGGACTGCTTCTGGGTCTGGATTTTGATTTCCAGTTTGACGAGGGGATGGAATCCCTGCGCCAGGCAGTGAAAAACGGCTATTTCGGCAAGCTGATTTCTGCCAATATCATGCTCAATGTGTTCCGCTCCGATGAATATTTCCTGGAAAACGGCGGCTGGCGCGGAACCTGGGCGCTGGACGGAGGCGGCGCCATGTCCAATCAGGGGGTTCATGAAGTTCAGCGGCTGATTTCCCTGTTTGGCATGCCCAAAGAGGTAAAGGGAGATATTTTTACGAAGAATCATGACATTGAGGCGGAAGACGACGGGATTTCCCTCTGGAAATATGAGAACGGATTTACCGCGCGCTTTTCGTCCACGACCTGCTATCCGGCGTCATCCTGGTCTGTGCGGATTGAGATTATCGGAACGGAAGGGGTTTACTATTACACCCTGGGCGGCCCGGAGGGGGACCATACCTACTGGTGGAAGGACGGACGCTGGAGTGAACAGAATCCTTACCCGGCACAGCGGAAATGGAGACAGGCCAGTGACAATTTCGCATACTGTCTGCGCACCGGAGCAGCCCTGGAAGTGGACTGGAAGCCGGGCAGAGATTCCAGACTGGTGTTGGATAAGCTTTATGAAAGCGGGAAAAACGGCGGCGTGTGGACCGCGGTGGAAGAATAGAAAAAGCGCGGGGGTTCTGAATGACAGCAAAAGGGAAAGCGAATCTGCTTGAGATAAGGAAGGGTTTGTTATGAAAGAGGTACGGATCGGGGTTATCGGCTTTGGAAATATGGGCAGCGCTCATGCGCACTGCATCGGAAGCGGGAAAATTCAGGGGCTCTGTCTGACAGCGATCTGCGATACGGATGAGATGCGCAGAAAGCTGGCAAAGGAGGTCTATCCGGACGTTCTGGTTGTGAATTCCTGTGAAAAGCTGTTTGAAAGCGGGGTGACAGACGCGGTGATTATTGCGACACCCCATTATGCCCATCCGGAAATCGGAATAAAGGCATTTGCGGCGGGGCAGCACGTATTGACGGAAAAACCCATTGCTGTTTCTGTTTCAGAAGGAGAACGGCTGATCCGGGCTGCCGAAGAGGCAGGAACAGTATTCGCGATTATGTTTAATCAGCGGACCAATAACCTGTACCGGAAGGCAAAGGAGCTGGTGGAAAGCGGTGCTCTTGGTCCTCTGAAGCGGGTGGTATGGATCATTACCAACTGGTACCGTACCCAGAGCTATTACGATTCCGGGAGCTGGCGGGCTACCTGGGGAGGGGAAGGAGGAGGCGTCCTCCTGAACCAGGCGCCCCACAACCTGGATCTGCTGCAATGGATCTGCGGAATGCCGGTTTCTCTTCTGGCACGGTGCGAGGCGGGAAAATATCATCAGATCGAAGTGGAAGACAACGCAGAGATTTACGGAGAGCTGGAAAATGGCGCAACGGTGACCTTTCTGGCCAGTACCGGGGAATATCCCGGAACGAACCGCCTGGAGATCAGCGGCGGGCTGGGAAAGCTTGTGATTGAGAATGGTACGCTGAAATGGTGGAAAAGCGCTGTGCCGGAACGGGAATACTGTTTTCATTCCGAGGACTACGGAGAACTGCCCCAGGTGACACTGGAGGAATATCAGGAAGAACGAAATGAGTCGGATCACGGAATCATTCTGCAGAACTTTGCGGACGCCATTCGGAAAAAGGAGAAGCTGATTGCGGCGGGCGAGGAAGGAATCCGGGAGCTGATGATCTCCAACGGAGCCTATTATTCCAGCTGGACTCACAGTCTGGTGGAGCTTCCGGTGGACCGGGAGGCTTTTGATCGGCTGCTTCGGGAAAAACAGGAACAATCCGTATATGGCGCCAGGGAAAAGCAGTCCCCGGGGCAGGCACTGACAGCAGAGTATAAAGAAAAATGGCGTGTAAAGTGGTAAGCACAAGCGGCAGTGCTGCTCGAAACGCTGAAAAAGGATGGTGAAAAGCATGGAGCAGGAAATAGATATCCGACCGTATCTGGAGGATCTGGAGCGGCGGATTAATCCCGAGGAGGAAATCCGTCTGGAACAGGCATGGATCCGGTTTGCAGACGGAAAGTGTGAGGAAGAGGTTTTTGTGCCGGGGCGGAAGCAGGTACAGCCATTGCTTTCCTGGCCGCATATTATGGTCAATGACGCCATGAAATCCAGTGAGTTGATGATTCTGCAGCAGCTGGCCACCTGTTCCGAAAACCTGCGGACGGGAGGCGGAGAGCTGCTGAGCATTCGATCCAATTACGGGACAGGGATTATCCCCACAATGCTGGGGGCAGAGTGCTTCTATATGCCCTATGAAACGGATACGCTGCCGGGGTCCCGTCCTTTTCCGGGCGGAAAAGAAGACCTGTTCCGGGTGATGGAGAAAAAATGGGACTATTCAAAGGGACTGGCAGGAAAGGTCTTTGAAATGGCAGAGCGTTATCTGGAACTGACAGAGGCCTATCCCAATATCCGGCGTTTTGTCAATTATTACAATCCGGACCTGCAGGGGCCGCTGCCTCTTGCGGAGATGACCTGGGGATCCGATATTTATGCAGATATGTATGAAGAAGAGGAAGAAGTAGAACAGGCTCTGGACTTTTTTACGGATCTGTATCTGGATTTTTCCGGAAAATGGAAAGCGCTCTGCCCGGATTTTGACCAGGAGCACTCTGTGGAATGGGGGCTGCTTCATCGGGGCGGAACCATAATCCGCAATGACGCAGCCATGAATATTTCCGGAGAGATGTATGCGGAGCTGGTTCGTCCCCGGGATCAGCGGATTATAGATGCCTTCGGGGGATGTATCCATTTCTGCGGAAGAGGTCATCATTATATTGAAAAGGTCAGTGAAATCAGAGGAATTTCGGGAATCAACATGTCCCAGCCTGACTGGAACGACATGGAAGTAATTTATCGGAATACCATTGATAAAGGTTTGATCATTATCGGTATGCCGGAACCGGAAGTAGTCCGGGCGAGGGAAGCGGGAAGACCTCTTCATGGCCTTGTCCACTGCGGTGCGTCCATCGCAGCCTGGGAAAAGAAATCCGATGTCGGCCGGTAAATACGGAAGTTCTTTATGAAAAAACAGGAGCGGATCTGTAAGAAGGGAGAATGTTTTATGAGGACAATAAAAAAAGCTCCGGAGACCATGAGCTCCAAGGAGCGGGTGATGCGTACCTTTGCCTTTGAGAAGACAGATCGGGTACCCATCGATTATTCAGCCAATCCGGCCATCCATGAACGGTTTTGCCAGGCTCTGGGTATTTCCGGCCAGGATGAAGAGAGTCTCTTTGAGATTCTCGGAGTGGACTATCGGGCTGCGGGAGCGGAGTTTATCGGAGAGAACCGTTTCCCGGTGCTGCCTGGGAGAAAGACCCACCCCATCTATGGCTATAACATGCGCTGGGCGGCCAATGAAAAGGGGGGATACTGGGACTTCTGCGATTTTCCGCTGAAGGACGCCGATGATGAGACCATCGCGAATTTTTATGTTCCGGATCCGGATCAGTTTTCAGTAAAGGATCTGCGGAGCAAGTTGCAGAAGGTTTCGGATAAGGCCGTTTATATCGGACATCCGGGAATTGCGGATATCATTAATTCCACAGGACGCGTTATGGGGATGGAGGATACGCTGGTGAACCTGTTCAGCGAGGATGAGGCGACTCTGACCTACGTGAACCGGGTGGTGGCCATGCAGCTCGGCGTCCTGGAAATGGCCTTGGAGGAGGCCGGAGATCTGATTGATTTTGTGTGGATGGGGGAAGATCTGGGCACCCAGCGGGGTCCCATGATCAGCATGGAAATGTACCGGAAGGTTCTCCAGCCGATTCACCAGAAATACATTGATCTTGCAAAGGCCTACAACAAGCCCATTATGATGCATACCTGCGGCAGCTCCAGCTGGGCTTATGAAGAGTTTATTAAAATGGGCATTGATGCGGTGGATACCCTTCAGCCGGAGCCGGTGAACATGTCGCCCCGGTATCTGAAAGACCATTTCGGAGGAAGGCTTTCCTTCCATGGATGTATTTCCACCACCGGCCCTCTGACCTACGGAACACCGGAGGAAATCGAACAGAATGTAAAGGATACGCTGGAAATCATGATGCCGGGAGGCGGCTATCACTTTGCCACAACCCATATGATTCAGGATAATACGCCGGTGGAGAACCTCTTCGCCATGTATCAGGCGGTTCATACTTATGGAAGTCCAAACTGGTGATTGACCGGTGATCCGGGGAAACACGGAGCACGCAGCCGGGGAATACTCTTGCAGTCTTTGTGAAATATGCTATAATAGGTCCATATTGGGGCTGATTTTATGAAAAAATTAACAAAAAAATTGTTTCAGAGTATTAAAAGCAGAATTCTGCTGTGTTTCTTTGGCTGTGTTGCGCTGCCCAGTATTCTTTTTATCGGCATTTTTATTCACAGCTACTCGGACTATATTCTGGAAAGCACGATTTCTGAGAAACAGAATGTACTCCATGAGATCAACAAGAGCATCAATCACTATTTATCCGGATATCAGAACACCTCTATGAATATTTATTACAATTCGGCCATCCGTTCCTATCTCAACGAGGATGTTTACGGGACCGAATCGGAATACATCAGTACCTTTCTGAATGGTATTGTTAATTCGGAAAAATACATTGCAGGGGTCTATATGGAGGTGGGAGGAACCGCCTATCAGGCGGGCTACCAGTACCTGGAGCTGGACCGGTATCTGGAGGAATGGCGGTCACGGATTCTGGAGCGAAAGGGACGGGTCGTCTGGCTTCCTACGGAGCAGTTTTCCTGTGCTTATGGACAGAAGCCGTATCAGTTCGTGATGGCCAGGGCTGTGAATTCCCCTACGCAGTCCATTGGGATTCTGCTGTTTTTTGTATCCTCTGATCTGTTTCAGGATTGCTTCAGCAATCCGCTGTTTCAGGATCCTGGTACGGAGTTTTACCTGATCGACGAGAATCGGCGGGTGGTATACAGTGATCAGGAGGGCGTGACTGCATCGGTGTTGGACACACCGGCTTTTGGACAGGTGCTGGATACCGGAACCGGAAATTTTGTCTGGAAGGACCTGGAGACAGGGGAAAAAAGTATTATCGTATGTGAAAAATCCTCCACCAGCGGCTGGACGCTGGTGACGGTGACCAGTGAGAAGGAAGCCTATGGCAAACTGCATGCAATCTGGAGACTGGCAGGAGTCATAGGATTGCTGTATGTGGGATTCATGCTTCTGGCCTACTATATTCTGTCAAAGGGTGTATTCAGGCCCATCGGACGTCTGGACCGGGGAATGAAAAAAGTATCTGCCGGGGAATTCGGCCATATTGAGGAAGAGAAAGACGCCGGCAGGGATGATGAAATCAGTCATGTAATCCGCCGCTATAATGAGATGGTGGACCAGATCGAAAACCTGATGGCGGAGATCCGGGAGGAAGAAAAAGCGAAAAATTCGGAGCGGATCAAGGTTTTATCCATGCAGATCAGCCCGCATTTTGTATACAATACCTTAAATACCATCAAATGGATGGCTGCTGCAAACCGCCAGGATAATATCTGCAGAATGATTGAATCTCTGGTGAAGATGATGCGCAGCGTTACCTACCAGACCAATGAGGAAATCAGCCTCCGGGAGGAGCTGGAGCTGCTGGACTGCTATGTGTATATTCAGAAAATGCGGTTTCTGAATTTCGAGGTGGAATACCGGATTCCGGAGGAGCTGCTGGATTATAAAGTCAATAAGCTGGTTCTCCATCCCTTTGTGGAAAACTGTATCCAGCATGCTTTCCCGGAAACAGAGGACATGGGTGTGATCCGGATCAGTGCAGAGAAACAGGAGGATGCTCTGGTTCTTCTGGTGGAGGATAATGGAAGAGGCTTTGAGGTGGAAAAAGTGAAATTCAGCCAGGATGCGGATAAAAGGGAGGACCATGTGGGAATTCCGAATGTCAGTGAGCGGCTTCGGCTGAATTACGGGGAGGAGTATGGAATCCGGATCGAAAGTGCGCCGGGAATGGGAACGCGGGTGTTCATCCGGCTGCCCCTTGGCCGGAGCAAAAAGCAGGAGGAGAGGTTGCATGATCAATGCGGTGATCGTGGAAGATGAAATGCTTGTGCGCCTGGGGACCAAGCTCTGTCTGGAAGGATACCAGGGAGCGATTCGGGTTGTGGAGGCATTTGAGACAGGTGAGGCTGCCCTGGAATATTTTCAGAGCCATACGGCAGATGTGCTGATTACAGATATCAAGCTGAATGGAATGTCCGGCCTGGAGCTGATCCGGGAGGTAAAGCATGACCATATGCAGATGCGGACCATTGTCCTGAGCTGCTATGAGGACTTTTCCTATGCGAGAGAGGCCATGGAGCTGGGGGTGGATAAATATCTTCTGAAGCATGAGCTCACCGGAGACGAGCTTCCGAAGCTGGTGGCAGGATTGTGCCGGGAAGCACGGTTTGCCAGAAAGGCCGGAAGCCGGGAGGAACGCAGTGTGCCCAGGCAGGTTCCGGGGCTGGAGATCAGCGCTTACAGGCTTGGGTATCTGGTGCTTCGGGGCGAGAAGGACGCCCGGAACAGCGGTCCGGAACAGCTGGACATGAATATCCTGGCGGAAATTATCCAGCGGCTTCTGAATGTAGGCAGCCTGGGGGAATGCTTTCTGCGCCATGACAAAGAAGTTTTTCTGGTTTTTCAGATGGAGACCGGAGTCACCAGAGAGGAATTTCAGGAAAAACTGCGGAAGTTTTTTGAACGGCTTTCCAGAAATATTTCCAATTATTTTAACAAGAACACCTATCTGTTCCTGTCGGACTTTTTTGAAAGCCTGAATCAGGTAACGACTGCCTTTGCCAGAATGAAGCAGATGTCCGCCTTCGCCTTTTATTATGAGACTTCCCGGCTTTTTTCGGAGGGAATGCTCCGGAGCCCTTCGGGGATCTGCCCGAAACTCCGGGTGGAAACAGAAGGCGCTTTTTCGGAAAAATGGTTTGGGGACTGCGAAAAGCAGATCCGGAATTTTTTCTTTGAGGCAGGGAAAAATCTGACCGATGTGGCCCAGGTGAAGGCGGAGGTTGTGAAGTATTTTTATGCCATGGAGGAATACCTGGCAGGATACCGGGAGGAAGAGCGAAGAACCGGTCCGGAACGGGATTATACCAGTATTGACGCTTTTGATTCCGCAGCCCGGCTGGAAGAGTGGCTTCTGGAGCTTCTGGAGGAAGCAAAAGAAAAGCTGCCCGGATCGGATGAACAGCTGTATCGGATTGAGGAGTATATTCAGGCACATTATCAGGAGGAACTGAGTCTGGAGCGGATTTCGGATGCTTTCCATATGAGTATGGCGTATTTTTGCCAGTATTTCAAGAAAAAGAAAGGGGTGAGCTTCGTATCCTATGTGAACGGCCTGCGGATTCAGAAAGCGAAGGAGCTTCTGCGGGATCCGAAGCTGTCCACCGAGCAGGTTTCCGGGGCGGTGGGGATTTCCAATACGAATTATTTCATCCGGCTGTTTAAGAAGACAACCGGTCAGACAGTAGGAACTTACCGGAAAAACTTAAAATTGTGAAAAAATCATAAGATCGTGAAGGAATATTTGGAAAAACAGAAAGATTCTGAATAAATGCCGAAAGATTCTTCATCGTTCCCGGAAGACGAAGGTGTTAAAATAAAGCTATGCAAGAAACAACATCATAAAAACACTATGGGAGGGATGTTCTATGAGAAACACAAAGAAATATCTGGCAGTTCTGACGGCAGGATGTATGGCTCTGGGAGTTCTGGGAAGCGGCTTTTCTGCGTTTGCGGAAGAAAGTGAAGTCGGCGGAAAACTGGTTATCTGGGAGCACACGGCACAGTTTGAGGCACCGCTGAAAGCGGTGATTGAGGGATTCCAGGAGAAATATCCGGATGTGGAGATTGAGTATCAGATTAAGACATCCGACCAGTATTATAACCTGCTTCAGACGGCCATGCAGGCAGGCGAGGCGCCGGATCTGTTCTGGACCAACGGAACGGCAACCACCAATATGCAGGTTTACGCAGAGCAGGGTCTTCTGATGGATCTCACCGGAAAAGTTGATTTTTCCATGTATGACGGGACCAGTGCCATGGGAATCTGCACGGTAGGCGACAAGATTTATGCAACACCTACTGCAGAAGTCGGCGGGCGCGCCTGCTTCTACAACAAGGCAATTTTTGAAGAACTGGGACTGTCTGTTCCCACAAGCTTTTCGGAATTCGAAGCAAGTCTTCAGACCATCCTGGATGCAGGATATGTGCCCATTGCCTTCAGCGGCTCCGATCCCTGGGCAGCACTGTTCCACTTTGAACCGCTTCTGGCAGCAATGCATCTGGACTGGCTGGATGAATACCTGGAAAAAGGTGAAGTAGATGTTAATGATGAACGTGTGGTGGAAGTCTATAATAAGATGCTGGAATGGGCGGAGAAAGGCTATTACGGCGTAGGTTATACCGGAGTTGATGAATCCGGAGCGCTCCTGGCATTCTCAAAGGGCGAAGCGGCCATGTGTATTGAAGGAACCTGGAATGTTCAGACCATCCAGGAGAATAATCCGGATCTGCAGCTTGGCGCGTTCCAGGTACCCTGCGAAGACGGAACAAGACCCTTTGTAGGCACCAGCTCCTGTGGATTCTCCGTAAGCGAAAATACGGAAAACGAAGCAGCAGCTCTGGCATTTGCAAATTATTTTGCAAGCCTGGATGGACAGACACGCTGGATCAGTACGCTGGATGCGATTCCCTGCACCAAGGAAATCGTTTCGGAAAACACCGTAATCAATGAGATTGCAGACTTCGATGTACAGACAGAAAGCTATTACAGCATTCTGGGTTATCTGGAAGGCGAAGGCGAGAGCCCGAGAAATGTATGGGAAGAGGATCAGTGCAAGATCTTTACAGGCGGCATCAGTGTTCAGGACTTCGTGGATGAACTGGAGGCATTGACTCGTTAGAAAAAAAGAAGGGGCGCCGCACAGATGTGCGGCGCTTTATTTATGAATGCAGGGAGGCGGTCATTTTGAAAAAACGAAGAGCCTATATCGGGTTTATTGCGCCGGGCTTTATCATCTACACGATTTTTATGATCATTCCGATTGGCTGCGCGGTTTATTACAGTTTTTTTAACTGGAGCGGCATCGGTCCCATGGAATTTATTGGTCTCGGAAATTTTAAAAAGCTTTTTACCGATGTGAGAATGTCCCGGATTTTTTTTAATGCGCTGAAAAACAACATGAAATATCTGCTCTGCGTGATGCTGATTATTACGCCGCTGCAGATTTTCCTGGCCTATGTGATTTACATAAAGGTGCGGGGGCACAAATATATCCGTCTGATGCTGTTTCTGCCCTACGTCATCAGTACCACCATCGTCGGATTTTTTGCCATTATTCTGCTGGATCCGAACATTGGCCTGTTTAATGAGATTCTGGGAGCCATCGGCGGACAGAGTGCCAAAAAGGCCTGGCTGGGGGATCCGAACATGGTTTTCAAGATCTTTGTCTGTGCCATTATCTGGCAGTGCATCGGTGCGGGGATGATGATCTTTTATGCCAATATGCAGGAGATTCCCAGCGATATCATCGAGGCATCGGTTATCGACGGCGCGGGAGAGTGCAAAAAGTTTTTCTATGTGGTTCTCCCGATGATGAAATCGTCCCTGACTACCAATATTACCACCAGTGTGATCTATGCGCTGACGATGTTTGATCTTCCGTATATTCTGGTTGGTCCCCAGGGAGGGGTAAATAACAAGCTGGATTTTGTCAATATGGTATTTTACCGGTACGCATTCGGCGGAAGCTATTTCGGAGAAACGTCCATCGGCTTTGGTTCCAGTATCAGTGTGACCATGTTCGTGATTATCATGACATTCTCTCTGGTAACTTCCCGCTTCCTGCGGCGGCTGAACGAGTGAGGTGATACGATGAAAAAGCATGGAAAAAATAAAAAGATTGAGGCGACAAGCACCCGATTTGTGAAAAATCTGATTTCCGTCATTCTGATTGTGTATTCTTCCCTTTCCATCTTTCTCATTGGAAGTACGATTCTGTCTTCCTTTAAGACCAAATCGGATCTGATCAATAATACACTCGGATGGCCGAAAAGCTTTACCCTGGAAAATTATGCCATCGTTTTGGGAGAGGAGCATTTTTTCCGGTATTTTATGAACAGTGTGATCCTGGTGGGGGTTTCTCTGATCTGTCTGGAGCTGGTGGCCTCCATGGTGGCCTACGGTCTGGCACAGTATGAGTTCAGGGGAAAGGCCTTTCTGCAGAATTATTTTCTCGTGGGAATGATGTTCCCGATTCAGCTGGGAATTCTGCCTCTGTTTATTATGCTGACCAGAGCCCATCTGAACAACAACCTGTTTGGCCTGGTGCTGATTTATACGGCGAATCTGTCTTTCCCCGTATTTACCTTTTCCAGGTTTTTCCGGGAGCTTCCGGTTTCGGTCATTGAGTCGGCCAGAATCGACGGAGCCTCGGAGTTCCAGATTTATACCAAAATGGTGGTTCCCATCTCCAAGCCGGTGATCTTCACCGTGGGACTTCTGAATTTTGTACAGCTCTGGAATGATTTCTATATGCCACTGGTTTTTCTGACAAAAACCAGTGTGCGGACGTTAACCCTGGCGGTATACAATTATTCCGCGAATTTTCTGGCGAACTGGAATAAGATTTTTGCGGCGGCAACCATCGCCCTGATTCCAGTGGTCGTGATTTATTTTCTGTTTTCAGAACAGATCGTGGCCGGTCTTACCGGCGGCGCAGTAAAAGGATAGGAGGAAAAACAGCGATGACTGTAAGAGAACGATTTCAAAAAGTAATGAACGGGGATCCCACGGTGGATGAAAGTCCCGTATTTGAGTGGGCCATGTGGTGGGATGACACCCTTCGGGAGTGGGAAAAGGCCGGAATGCCGGAAGGCATGAACGACTACCAGATTTTTGATTATTTTAAGCTGGATAAGATAACCCAGTTCTGGTTTCCCCATTATCAGGAGGACTGTCCCAAGGCAGCCAGCAAATACAATGGTGCGGGCATTGTGCAGAATGAGGCGGACTATGAGAGACTTCGGAAGTATTTTCTTCCGGAAGACGCCGTTGAGCGCATGAGAGCGCAGATAGAAGCAACGATTCCTCTTCATGAAAAAGGGGAAACGGTTGTCTGGTATACCATAAACGGATATTTCTGGTTTCCGCGGGAGCTCTTCGGACCGGAGGCCCATCTGTATTCCTTTTATGATTATCCGGAGCTGTATCACCGGATCTGTGAGGATCTGGCAGAGTGGCATGTGAAAGTGATCAATGAGTTCGGGAAGTATATGCATGCGGATTTTATGACCATTGCAGAAGATTTAAGCTACAATATGGGTCCCATGCTTTCCGAAGAGATGTTCAATGAATTTATGAAGCCCTATTATGAACGGATTATTCCGGAGATTAAAAAGTTCGGAACCAGGGTTTTTGTGGATACAGACGGAAAAGTAGACAAAGCGGTTCCATGGTTTCTGAATGCGGGTGTGGAAGGTGTGCTTCCCCTGGAGCGCCAGTCCGGCGTGGATGTCAATGAACTGCGGAGGCAGTATCCCGATCTTCTGATGCTGGGCGGCTTTGATAAAACCTGTATGTTCCGGGGCAAAGAAGCCATCCGTCAGGAGGTGGAGCGGCTGCTTCCCACCATCCGAAGCGGAAAATATCTGATTGGAATGGATCATCAGACACCGCCGGGAACCACCATGGAGGATTATCGGTATTTTATTTCTTTGCTGCGGGAATACGGAAAACAGGCCTGTAAAGGAGGATGCGATGGAAGGTAAATGGATCTGGACAGACAGTGCGGAAACCTGGGAAAATCAGAGAGGGTGTTTTGGCGCCCTCTTTTTGGCAGATGCAGAGCAGGAAGATATTACATTGGAAATCAGTGCCTCCACCCGGTATATTGTATACCTGAATGGAGAGGAGCTGGGACGGGGGCCGGTGCGTTCCGGGCGGAATCAATGGTTTTATGATGTGTATTCCCTGGACGGAAAAATCAGAACGGGAGAAAATTTCCTGGCTGTGCGGGTCTGGAGCTATGGCTGGTCCACTTATCAGACGGTACACGCGCCGGGAGGCGTGATTTTTGAAGTCCGTCAGGGCGAGGGGGTTCTGGCAGCCTCCGGCAGGGAAACCCGCGCTGCGCTGGACCTGGGACACCAGTCCTTCGCACCGAAGCGAAACGTGAATCTGGGCTTTACCGATTATTATGATGCCCGGAAATTTGACGGGATGTGGATGGAGCATCCGGAAATTCTGAAAGAATGGAAGCCTGCCAGGGAAATTCCGGATGTCTGGGGAACCCTCGCGAAGCGGGATATCCGTCCTTTCACCTGGAAAAATCAGTACCCGGAGCATATCGTGGCAGTACAGCAGGTGAAGAAGGGCTGTCAGCAGATTACAGTGAATACCAGGCGTGCCTTCTTCGGAGACCGGGCGGATGCCAACGAGACGATTTTCTCCGGACTGCTGGGCTTCGTCTTTGAAAGCCCGGAGGAAATGGACGGGATTATCGCATTTCCAAACCGAACCTGGAACGGCATCATCGGAGATTTTAAGATAGACGGGATGCTGTATCCGGTATCCAATGCCAACCGGAGCATTCCGGTGCACCTCGGGAAAGGAAAGCATCTGTTTCTGATGCAGATTTCCGGAAAATATGATGATTTGTACTGTCATCTGGAGCTGGAATTTCCCTGTACCCTGGAGCTTGTATGCCAGGAAGGCGGCGTCTGCTTCTTTACGGCAGGGCCGACCCAGCAGATCATTCCGATGATTGACGGATTTCATCAGGTTTATGGGGGGCTGGACGAATTCAACCGGATGGAGCAGGAGACGAAGGAGCACTGCTATCTGTTTGATGCCGGAAATCTGCAGGAACTGCAGAAGCATGCGGCGGAAATGGATGTGCCCTTCCGGTGGGTGGAACCCCGGTATGTATTCCGGGATGCCTATCTGTTATCGCTGGCCCGGACAGAAAAAGTGGTGGCTCAGGAGGCTGCTTCGGGAGATCTGCGGGGAATTCTATGGGCCAATGATCAGGACATGGTGCTTTATCCCCCGGAGAAGGGAGATTACCGGCGGGTAATCGTCGATCTGGGCGATCTTTATGTGGGAAGCTTTGAGTTTCAGCTTCAGGCGGAGGCCGGAACCATTGTGGATGTTTATTGTTTTGAAAATATGTATGAAGGAGAAATCGACTATACCATTGGCCTGAATAACGGCTTTCGGTATATCTGCCGGAAGGGCTGGCAGAGGTATCGCTGTATGACGCGAATGGGGGCACGGTATGCCATGATTACCGTCCGGGAGACGGAAAAACCGGCTCGGATCCGGGACTTCCATATTCGCCATATGACCTATGCGGTGGCAAAAAGCGGAGAATTTGCCTGTGATGATTTCCTGCTGAACCGGATCTGGGAGATGTGCTGCCATACCCATGAGCTTTGTCTGGAGGACAGCTTTACGGACTGTCCGACCTATGAGCAGGCCTTCTGGATCGGAGATGCCCAGATGACGGCGCTGATCAATGCCTGTGTTTTCGGGGACTATGAGCTCATCCGCCATAACCTGGAGCTGGCAGTGACCGCCGGGGAGAATACCAAGCTGCTGAATGCTCTGACGCCCACGGACTGGAACACCAGCATTCCCATGTGGATGATGAACTGGATCATTTCGATTCAGCAGTACATCGATGTGACGGGAGACGAGAGTGTTCTGGAAAGGCTTTACGGGCCGGTAAAGGACACGCTGGATTATTACGAAGGCTTTGTCCGGGCAGACGGCGGTTTTCTGATTTCCGCCTGGAATATGATGGACTGGGCGGCTTTCGATATCCATAATTACGGAGTGGTGACCGGCCAGCAGGCTATCCTTGCCTGGTGCTATGAGCTGGGCGCAGGCTTTGCAAAAAAGCTGGGCTTCGGGGAAGATGCGGAACATTTCCGGAGCATTCGCGGCAGGCTTCTGCAGTACATCGATGAAAAAATGTGGGATTCCGGGAAGCAGTGTTTCCTGGACGGCTGGTCCCCGGAGGCCGGTCTGTCGAAGACGTCCAGCATTCAGACCCACGTTTTCCTGCATCTCTATGAGGGGATTCTGGATGAGAAGAAACGGACGGTGACAGAAAACTATCTGACGGATCCGCCGGAATATTTCGCAAAGGTGGGATCGCCCTTTATGCTCTATTATCTCCATGCCTGTCTGCTCCGGCTGGGAAAGACGGAGGAGGTCCTTGCGGATATCCGCGGCAGATGGGGAGAAATGCTGCATTATGATTCCACTACCTGCTGGGAGGTTTTTCCGGGCTTTTATGAAAACAGCCGTACCCGAAGCTACTGTCATTCCTGGTCTGCGGCGCCGATGATGTTCTGCCTGGAGCAGGTGCTTGGCGTCCGGCGTACCGGTGAGGGCTGGACCAGCCTGGAGCTTCAGGTTCCAAAACAGACAGGAAGCTGGTGCAGAGGCGCGCTGCCTACCCCCTTTGGGGTAATCCGTGCATCCTGGGAGCGAAAGGAAAAACGGTACCGGATCCAGGTACCGGCCGGGATTTGGGTGGATGCCAGCAGACTGGAGGGCTGGCAGGTGGAGGTTACCTTACTGGAAAACAGCAGCGCTGCTGCCCTTGACGGAAGCAGATAGGAGGAAAACATGGATTTTTTGAGAGAACGGATCGGAGAGATTCTCCGACAGCTGGAGCCCTTTTGTTATCCTTTGGAAAAAACGGTTGAAGCCTGGCAGGGAAAACAGGGAGATTTTCCGGTCACGGACCGGGTATCAGAGGATACCTCGGACTGGGAGTGGATTTCTTCGGAAAACAGCGGCGGAAAAATGGAAATTTCGGGAATTCTGGGAGGCAGAAGCGGTGCCCGGTTTGGCCTGACTGCCAGGATCCGGATTCCGGAGGAAATGGAAGGAATGCCGGTGGAGCTGGCAGTGTCCACCGGAAGAGAAGGGGAGTGGGATGCCACCAATCCGCAGATGGCAGCGTATCTGGACGGACGTCTGGTTCAGGGAATGGATGTGAATCACCGGACTCTGCGTCTGACAGAAGCAGCCCGGCCGGGGCAGCAGGTCAGTGTTTTCCTGTCTGTATACACGGGAGAGCGGGGGTCCATCCGGGAATGGAACAGTAAAATCCGGGCAGTGGATTCAAAGGTCCGGAAACTGTACTATGATCTGCTGGTACCCTGGCAGTGCCTGGAGCTGATGGAGGAGGACAGCCGGGAATACGGACAGCTTCTGCGGATTCTGAACGACGCAGTGAATCTGCTGGATTTTCGAAGCCCGGGCGGTCCCTCCTTCGCCGGGAGTGTGGAGCAGGCGGAGGCATTTCTGACAGAGGCTTATGCAGAGCTTCCGGTATCAGAGGTCACGGCGTCCTGTATCGGTCATACCCACATTGATGTGGCCTGGCTCTGGACGCTGCAGGTGACCCAGGAAAAGGCCGCGCGAAGCTTTTCCACGGTTCTGAATCTGATGGACCGTTATCCGGACTATCAGTTTATGTCCAGTCAGCCGCAGCTTTACCTCTATGTGAAGCGAAATCAGCCCCGGCTCTATGATAGAATCCGGGAGAAGGTACAGGAAGGACGATGGGAGCCGGAGGGCGCCATGTTCCTGGAAGCGGACTGCAATCTGACCAGCGGGGAATCCCTGGTGCGCCAGTGTCTGTATGGAAAGAAATTTTTCCGGGAGGAATTCGGAACAGAAAGTGAGATTCTGTGGCTGCCGGATGTTTTCGGATATTCTGCTGCCCTTCCGCAGATCATGGAGAAATGTGGGATTCACAGCTTCATGACCACGAAAATCAGCTGGAATGAGACGAATCAGATTCCTTATGATACCTTCTGGTGGGAGGGCATTGACGGGACCCGGGTTCTGACGCACTTTATTACCACCAGGGATTATCAGAAGGGCGGTCGGCTGATCGGCACCAGCAGGGAATTTACCACCGGTTTTACCACAAATTATAACGGCGCCGTCTGCCCGTCTCAGGTCAAAGGAGCCTGGCAGCGGTATCAGCAGAAGACGCTGAATGACAATGTACTGATCTCCTTCGGTTATGGAGACGGAGGCGGAGGTCCCACAGAGGAAATGCTGGAAACGGCCCTCCGGCTGAAGGACGGGCATTTTGGCTGCCCGGCGGTGAAGCAGGAGCATGCAGGTGCCTTTTTCCGGAGGCTTCATGAAACAGCGGAAAAAGAAACGTTTCCGGTCTGGTCCGGCGAGCTTTATCTGGAATATCACAGGGGAACCTATACCTCCATGGCGGAAAACAAAAAGGCAAACCGAAAAGGAGAGTTCGGGCTTCTGAACGCGGAGACCTGGTCTGCCCTGGCGGAAACATATGCGGAAATGCCGTATCCCGGGGAAGCCCTGGCTGAGGGCTGGGAAATTCTGATGCGGAATCAGTTCCATGATATTCTTCCGGGTTCCTCCATCGAGGAGGTTTATCAGGACTCCCGGAAGGAATACGCTCATCTGCAGGAAATCACAGAGAAGCTTCAGGAGGACGCCCTGGGCAGCATTGCTGCCCGGATTCCGGGGGAACCGGATGCGCTGATTGTTTTCAACGCAAACGGCACAGCCGTGGATGGAATTGTGGAAATTCCGGAAGAAAAACTGCCTGAGCAGTGGAAAAATGAAAAAAACGCGGCAGTCAGCGGCTCGGAAATCCGTCCGCTGCAGCTTACCGAACAGGGAAATCTGATTTTCCGGGCGGTACAGGTGCCGTCAAAGGGCTGGAAAACCTACCGGCTGCTTTCCGGAGAGCTGCCGGAAGCGGGATATTCGGATTTCTTCTGTACGGAGACCGAGACGGTGACGCCCTTCTGCCATTTGAAATGGAACGACTGCGGGCAGATCTGTTCCTTTTATGATTCCCGGGCCGGGCGGGAGCTTCTGAAGCCGGGAACCTGCGCCAATGTGCTGATGACCTATGAGGACAAACCTCATCAGTATGACAACTGGAATATTTTTGAATACTATAAGGAAAAGCAGTGGCCGGTGGAAAATCTGATTTCCAGACAGGTGACAGAAGCCGGGCCGGTGCGGATGAAGCTGGAGCTTACCTGGGAATATCTGAACTCCAGAATCACCGAAACCTTTTCCTTCTACCGGGACAGCCCCAGAATCGATATTCATGCCCGGATTGACTGGCAGGAGGATCAGCTTCTGCTGAAAGCGCTGTTCCCGCTGGAATTAAACACCAGAGAAGCCGTTTATGAGATTCAGTATGGAAATGTAAAACGAAGCACGGTAAAAAATACTTCCTGGGATCGGGCTCGCTTTGAGGTTTGTTTCCAGAAATGGCTGGATCTCTCGGAATACGATTACGGCGTAAGCTTCTTAAGTGACTGCAAATACGGGGTCAGCATTGAAGAAAATGAAGTGGGGCTGACGCTGCTGAAGTCCGGATGCTATCCGAATCCCCATGCGGACCGGGGAATCCACGAATTTGTCTACGCCATTTTCCCCCATGAGGGAAGCTGGCAGGAGGCAGGAACGGTGCGGGAGGCCTATGCCCTGAATAATCCGCTCCGGGTACAGGTCAGAGAAGACCGGGAGCTGACGGCTGATTCTGTTCCCACACTTCCCGGAATTTGCGGGGAGGTACAGACCGAGGATGAAAATATTATCGCGGAAGTGCTGAAGCGCTCTGAAGACGGAAAGGCGGAAGTTGTGCGGCTGTACGAGTGCTGGAACCGCAGGACGCGGACAGAGCTGATCTTCGGAAGGCGATTCCACAGGATCGTTCTCTGCAATATGCTGGAGGAAGAAGAACGGGTACTGGCAGAAGAGAGTGAAGGGTGCACGGTGGAATTTCGGCCCTTTGAGATTGTAACGCTGAAGCTTTATTAAAAATTGGTTCGGGTTTGCTGACGCTGCATGCGCTGTGCGGCGTCAGCAGGACGAGAAAGGCCGGCATGATTCCCCATGCAGACTCGTTGATTTTTGAGATTTCCTGCGCCGCTTATCGACGGGAGGTTTGCCTCCATCAAACCGTGGTCGGACAAACCTCCCGTCGCTATGCTCGGAAATCTTTCAAAAATCGGCCGAATGTCTGCAGGTGAAACCATGCCGGCCTTTCTCTGTGTGAGGAGGCGCACGGTGCAGTGCTGCAGTGAGGCAAAAGCTCACCAGACGACATAAAAAATTTACAATTCCTGCGAATATGTGGTAAGATAATCCGTAAAGGAGAATGCCTATGACACTTCAGCAATTACGCTATGCAATTACCGTAGCTGACTGCAGCTCCATCAACGAAGCTGCAAAAATCCTGTTCATTTCTCAGCCCAGCCTTTCCGGAGCGATTAAAGAACTGGAGAATGAAACGGGGGTTGAGATATTCCGCCGGAATAACCGGGGAATTACGGTTACGCCGGAAGGCGAGGAATTTTTAGGTTATGCCAGGCAGGTGGTTGAACAGTACCGTCTGATTGAATCCAAGTATATTTCCAAACAGAACGTAAAGAAAAAATTCAGTGTTTCCATGCAGCATTATACCTTTGCGGTGAAGGCGTTTGTGGAACTGGTGAAGCAGTTCGGTATGGACGAATATGAATTTGCCGTTCATGAGACCATGACATATGAAGTGATTGACAATGTCCGGACGTTCAAAAGCGAGATTGGGATTCTGTATCTGAATGATTTTAACCGGAATGTGCTGACCAAGCTTTTCCGGGAATACGACCTGGAATTTCATGAACTTCTGGAATGCCGGATTTATGTGTACCTCTGGAAGGGAAATCCTCTTGCGCAGAAAAAAGAGATTACCATGGAAGAACTGGCAGATTATCCATGTCTCTCCTTTGAACAGGGGAACAACAACTCCTTCTACTTTGCGGAAGAGGTTCTGAGTACCTACGAGTATAAGCAGATTATTAAAGCAAATGATCGGGCCACGTTTCTGAATCTGATGGTAGGATTGAACGGTTATACGCTGTGTTCGGGGATTCTCTGCGAGGAGCTGAACGGTTCCGAATACTGTGCGATTCCTCTGAAATCCGATGAGGTGATGACCATCGGCTATCTCACCAGAAAGGGAACAGCTCTCAGTCCTCTGGGAAAGAAATATGTGGAGGAGATCGGAAAGTACAAGGAACGGGTTTTATGACTGATTGACCCGCCCCAATATGAGGATAAAAGTGGGACGAATGTCCCACGATATCCGAATATTGGGTAGGATTGCGTTAGCAATCGACTTTTATTATTGGTGATGTCTGCGCCGGCAGACATTTCCGTTTAGGAGGAAAGATTATGGAACATTTGTTTATCAGTAATCCGGAAACGGCAGTTGTCAAAACAAAGCAGGGCAGAGTCAGAGGCTATGTATTTGACAACATTTCAATTTTTAAAGGGATTCCCTATGCGAAAGCGGAGCGTTTTCATGCGCCGCAGCCGGTTGAGCCCTGGGAAGATGTTTTTGATGCGACAAATTATGGATATGTCTGCCCTTTGCTGGAAATGGGGAAGCCCAGCGCGGAGCTGCTGGTGCCCCATCGCTACTGGGTAATGGATGAGGACTGCCAGAATCTGAATATCTGGACTCCGGCCTGTGACCAGGAGAAGCGCCCCGTTCTGGTATGGCTTCATGGAGGCGGATTTGAAGCGGGTTCAGCCATTGAACAGATTGCCTATGAGGGGGAGAATATGTGCCGGATCGGTCAGGTGGTCGTGGTGTCCATCAATCACAGGCTGAATGTGCTGGGTTACTGTGACCTGTCTGATTTCGGAGAGGAATACGCGAATTCCGGGAATGCCGGAACAGACGATATCATTGCCGCATTAAAATGGATTCAGGAAAATATCGCTGCTTTTGGCGGTGATCCGGAAAATGTGACGGTATTCGGCCAGTCCGGCGGCGGCGCGAAAGTGACGACTCTTCTCCAGACTCCGGCGGCTGACGGGCTGTTTGCCAAGGGAATCAACATGAGCGGAATCATCGGCCCGCTGCTGGCAGACAGCAAGGGGAGCGGAAAAGAACTGGGACTGGCGATGATGGAAGAACTGGGGATTCGGGAAATAAAGGAACTTGAGACAGTTCCCTACGACGCGCTGGCCCGTGCTTACAAAAAGGTGAAGCCGGTTCTGGCAAAGGAAGGAAAATATGTGGGAGGGACACCCCATCCCAACGCATTTTATAAAGGAACTCCGGATGAAAACGGGTTCCGGGAAGAAACCGCGCAGATTCCGCTGATGGCTGGCAGTGTTTATGGAGAATTTTCTGCTTTTACCGCACCGCCTTTTGACAAACACAGGATGACGGAAGAGGAAGGAGAACAGGTAATTGCGCAGTTCCTTGGAAAAGAGACGGCGGATCGTCTGCTTCCGCTCTATCGGGAGGCTTATCCGGAACGGAATCCGGTGGAGCTGCTGACGCTGGATTTTCTGTTCCGTCTGCCCACTCAGCAGTTTATCCGGCAGCGCAGCGCTCTGAATGGCTGCACCTATTCTTATCTCTTTAATTATGACCTTCCCCTGGATGGAGGACGGGAGCCCTGGCACTGCTCGGATATTCCGTATTTCTTTCATAATACGGAGCTGGTTCCGATTACCCAGGAAGCGGGAGTAACGGAAAAGCTGGAAAAACAGATTTTTGACAGTGTAATGGCCTTTGCCAGAACGGGAAATCCCAATCATGATGCTGTTCCAAACTGGCCTGCCAGCACGCCGGAGGAAGAGCAGACCATGGTTTTTGGAAAGAAAACCAGGCTTCGCTGCAATTATGACCGGGAACTGATTCCGCTGGCTGCCAGGGAGATCGGGCCGGTACTGGCTGCTCAGGCAGAGAAAAACAAAGGAAAGATTCAGCACTGATCGGATCCGGTATGGAGGAAAGACTTTCCGGGAGTAACGGATCATTATGAACGGGCAGAAAAAGAGGAAGCGCGATGCTGCGCTTCCTCTTTAATATCCATGAGTGAGCTGCGAATGTTTTCGGCGATGCTGAAAGTGCGAAGCACGGAAAAATCGACGGAAGGCTCATTTGTCGGGCAACTCATGTAAATAGACTGAGCGGACGCTGTGGGGAAGATTACTTCGCGTCAGCGTATCCGTTGGGGTTCTGGGACTGCCATCTCCAGGTATCCGCACACATATCCTCCAGACTGTGAACAGCCTTCCAGCCCAGCACCCGGGCGGCTTT
The DNA here is from genome assembly GCA_034101475.1 of Candidatus Limivivens sp. Lineage (GTDB taxonomy): Bacteria > Bacillota > Clostridia > Lachnospirales > Lachnospiraceae > Limivivens. Next base: position 31,966 of record JAXEJQ010000157.1, on the reverse strand, counting down.
TGAGGGATCTGCATAGCACATGGCAATGTCCCCGGCGCGTCTGGGCTTAATTTCATAAGGAATTTCTTTTCCGCAGGCTTTTGAGAAAGCGTGAACCATATCCAGTACGGAATAGCCGGTTCCGGTTCCAAGGTTGATCACATCCAGCCCCGGATTGGTCAGGATGTAGTCAATGGCCTTTACATGGCCCACAGCCAGGTCTACCACATGGATATAGTCGCGGACACCGGTTCCGTCCGGGGTGTCGTAGTCATTGCCGAAAACTCCCAGCTTTTCCAGCTTGCCGACAGCCACCTGAGAAATGTAGGGCATCAGATTATTGGGGATACCCTTCGGATCTTCTCCGATCCGGCCGCTCTCATGGGCACCTACAGGATTGAAGTAGCGAAGCAGAATCACATTCCACTGGGGATCCGCCTTCTGCATATCGCTCATAATCTGCTCCATCATGGATTTGGTCCAGCCATAGGGATTGGTACACTGTCCTTTGGGGCAGTCCTCGGTAATGGGGATGATTTCCGGGCTTCCGTAAACCGTTGCGGAAGAACTGAATACAATGTTCTTTACTCCCACATTTCGCATCACGTCCATCAGCGTCAGAGTTCCGGTGATGTTATTCTGATAATATTCCAAAGGCTTTCTGACAGATTCTCCTACAGCTTTTAAGGCTGCACAGTGAATGACTGCATCAATCTTCTCCTTCAGAAACATATTTTTCAGGGCTTCTGCGTCACGTACATCTCCTTCGTAGAAGGCGATTGTCTTTCCGGTAAGCTCCTCGACACGTCTCAGAGACTCGCTGGAAGAATTCACAAGATTGTCGTAAACAACAACCTCATAGCCAGCATTCAAAAGTTCCAGAGCGGTGTGGCTGCCGATGTATCCGGCGCCACCGGTGATCAAAATTTTTGCCATTTTTATATCCTCCATACCTGTAGGTTTCTGCCTTTACTTTTACTTGCAAGAAACAGAATTATTGTTTATTCTTAATATGCAACGTTCGGAGCCAAGCAAAATTTCATGGACCAGACATAAAATGCCTGTATGTTTAACTCTGGTTTTGAAATTTTATTTGGCGGATATGCCATAACGATGAAGTGCGAAGCACGGAACAATCCGTATGGCATCCTTTGACTCCAACATTATAGAATTTGTTGGGTGATCCATACAATAATCATAATGAGAAAACAGGGCAAAAGCAATAAAAATATTATTCACTTTTATAAGGATATTGAGAAAATGCAGATCAGGATTGAAAAAAATAAAAAAGAAATCAAGGATCATGGAAATTATGAATTTCCGGTAAATGTCAGCGTGGAATCGATTCAGGCTTATGAGCAGGGAATGTTTTCCTGGCACTGGCATCCGGAGATTGAACTTACCTGCGTGCTGTCAGGGAAAATGGAGTATCATGTGAATGAAAGCATTTATGAACTGAAAGAGGGAGAAGGCATCTTCGGCAACAGCAATACGCTTCATTCCGGCTTTCAGAAGGAAGGGAAAAGCTGTTATTACCTTTCGATTACGTTTCATCCCCGGTTCCTGTACGGGTACGAAAGCAGCGGTCTGCAGACAAAATACGTGAATTTTATCACGGAAAATGATAACTGGTCCTCTATGAAGCTGCAGAAAGATGTGGAATGGCACCAGGAGATTATTTCAGAAATGAAGGAAATTTATGAATTGTCAAAAAATGAGCCCATTGATTATGAGCTTCAGGTTCACATTCTGCTGATGAAAATCTGGCAGAAACTGTTCCGCTGGTTTTCCTCTCTGCCGGAGCAGACTGCTCAGCCCCAGAAAAATATACAGAGACTGCGGGAAATGGTAGCTTATCTGCAGGAACATTATAACCAGAAGGTTACATTGGAGGATGTGGCGGATTATGTGAATATCTGCAAGAGCGAATGCTGCCGTTTTTTCAAAAAGTATATGAATATGACCATTTTTGAATATCTGATGTTTCTGCGGATTCAGAACAGCCTTCCCCTTCTGAAGCAGGGAGAGAGTGTAACCCGAATTGCGGACCTGGTTGGATTTTCCAGTTCCGCGTATTACGGACAGATCTTTAAGCGGTACATGAAATGTACGCCAAGAGAGTACCGGACGCGGCAGAAGGATGGAATGAAAGAAGCGCAGGAAAGCTGAACTGCTTGTTTTGCTTTTCCTTATCTGCACAGGAAAAGGGAGACCAGAATGAGAAGGCCTCCCTTTTGTTTGTTCGAAGGAGCGAATCAGCTGCTCAGCTCCTGAATCAGTGTCCTCAGCTGCATGCGGACTTTTTTGCGGTGAATTCCATCGTATCCCAGGGATTCGGCTTTGCGAAGCAGATGCTCCCGAAAGGCAACCACCATTTCCGGGCGGCGGAGCTCCAGCATAAGAGGCGGCATCTGGGCACGGATCAGAAGGGCCAGGCCGTTTTCGTTTACGATCAGGTTATAGATTTGCTGCTCTTCGGAAGAGTAGGGCAGGAAAAAGTAATTGTCGTACTGATCCATGAGACGGAGGATGTTCTGCAGGTGAAGAATGTAGGTTTCCGGTGTGTAGCGCGGATGCTCCGGATAGGTGGCGAAGGCGGAGGCTACAAAAACGTTTCCGGCACGGACTTCTTCCGGTGTGGCCAGCCGGGACATATCGATATAGGGACCATGGTTCAGGCGCTCCTCAAAACGGGGGATCTCATTCAGATACATCTGGAATGTGATCTTCCATTCGGGTCTGTCGGTTTCCTGAACATAGCGCTCCAGAAGCTCCCGGGGAAGGGTGTTGACGGAAAGCGGATTGACCATCTGGATCACATCCCCCGGCCGGGAGAACAGATCCGAAAAGCAGGAAATGAAATCTTTGGGATCCGGATGAAAAGTCAGTGCCGGGCGGCAGAGGGAAATATGCTCCTGAAACTGCTTTTCAAAGGCGTCTACCAGAGTCTGGTCGGTGGAAAACATGGTAATGTCACTGGTACTGCCAATTCCCACCGAGGTGGAGTACTGCACACAGCAGCCGGGTACAATGATCACCGAGTGACGGTAGAGGTTTCCGCGGAGTCTGGGGTAGTAATAGACTTCGGTCAGACCGGTGGCATAGATGGGAAGCCAGAATTTCAGAGACTCCGCATAGCGGTTGATATAGTTCAGTGGAGGCATGATCTGGAAAAAGGTAAACCCACGGTCGATCATTTCCAGAAGAGCGGACTGAAGCTGCTTGGTGGCTGCATAATCGGAGAGCAGCCATTCCAGGTTGTCATCCACCACGGTCAGGATGGAACTGGGAGTTTCCATACTCCGCATTTCCTGCATCACACGGCGCATGACATCGCGCCGTCCTTCCTCACCGTAAAAGAACAGGGTCTGGCTCCCGGAGGCAGGAACAGGGCTGGCAGGCTGTACCTGGGGACGCCTTGGCGTAATGAATTGAAATTCTTTCAGTATTTCACCGGTAACATCCTTTTCCCCCTGCAGCCAGTTCTCCAGGCAGGAAGCCAGGGTTCCTACAGGCATGCTGGGACTGATGGCTGCCAGCTCCAGCATTTCGGAAAGGGCCTGGCGCTGGAAGGCGGCAGTGCTGCGCCGGGCAAAGAAGAGCGCCATTTTCTTTGCCTGTTCCGGATTCCTGGAAAGCTTTCTTTTGCCGGTGCGCATCAGGCTGATCATGGACGGATCGACGGAAAGCTCCGCTGCAAGCTCTTTGTTGCTGGTTTCTGTGATATGCATCAAAAAGGATAATTTTTCTGCAAAAGACATCATAAAAGCCACTTCCTTTCTGCAGGACGCCTGTGAACTTGGAATGATAAAAGAAGCTTTAATTGTATGTGTAAATCTGAATGACAGGAAAATACTTTCCGTATTGATTTTTGTGTATTTTATTGATATTATAAAACATATTAGAACAATAAAGCAATCCTTTTATGAAATATTAAATGACAAAAGTCATTTGAAATGAACGAATTAAGAGGACTTTTGTCGATTTTGTGAGGCCATCTGTGAAAACGGAAATCCGATTCGGGAGAAATGGCAGATAAGAATGGAAAGTGATTTGGGAGGGAAAAAATGACACTTGAGGAATGTTATAAGGAACTGGGGGGCAATTATGCAGAGGTATGCACACGGCTTCCAAGCAGCAGGCTGGTGGAAAAATTTATGCTCCGATTTCCGGAGGATAAGAGTTTTGAAACACTCTGCAGAGAGATGGAGGACGGGAACCGGGAGGAAGCCTTTCGGGCTGCCCATACACTGAAGGGCGTGTGTGCCAATCTGGGTTTCACCCGTCTTATGGAATCCGCATCGCTTCTGACGGAGGAGCTGCGGACGGAACGGGAGGGCATACCGGAGACGGCGGCTGCATTGCTGGAGAATGTCCGGTGTGATTATCAGAGTACAGTGAGCGCCATCGGCAGATATTCGGATCAGGCGAAATAGATCTTTTCAGAGGCGGACAGAGGAAAGAAGGGAATGGCGTGTCGGATGTCCGTGATTACAGAGCAGCCGTTTCGGGCTGAGTGAGAAATTTGAGATAGAAGAGGGATGTGGGGATGACACCAAAGAAACAGATATTAATTGTAGAAGATAATCTGCTTAACCGTGAGATGCTTCAGGAGATCCTGGCAGAGCATTATTCGGTACAACAAGCCGGCAATGGCCAGGAGGCTCTTCAGGTGTTGGAACTGTGCAAGAATGACATTGCCCTGATTCTCCTGGATGTTATGATGCCGGTTATGGATGGGTTTACCTTTCTGGATCGGATTAAGGCAGATGCGGAGCTGTCTCTGATTCCGGTTATTGTCACGACGCAGAGCGACAGAGAGGATGATGAGGTAAATGCCCTGGCTCACGGCGCTACGGATTTTGTGCCAAAACCCTACCGTCCGCAGGTTATTCTTCACCGGGTGGCGAGTATTATCAAACTTCGGGAAACGGCTGCCATGGTGAATCAGTTCCAGTATGACCGGCTGACCGGCCTGTACAGCAAGGAGTTTTTTTATCAGAAAGTGCGGGAGCGGCTGCTGGAAAATCCGGACAGGGAGTACATGATTGTCTGTTCCAATATTGAAAACTTTAAGCTGTACAACGATACCTTTGGCGTTACAGCAGGAGATCGTCTGCTGCGGGAGATGGCTGATTCTTTCCGGAAAATGGTTGGCTCAGACGGAATCTGCGGGCGTTTCAGCGCAGACCGGTTCATGTGTCTGCAGGAGCGTTCCAGAGCGAAAGAGGACCATGTACGTTTCCGGGAAGCGGGACAGGATGGCGTTGTCTTTCATAAGAAAAATGTCGTTGTCAGATGGGGAATTTATGAGATTATTGACCGCTCTGTCCTGGTGGAGCAGATGTGTGACAGGGCGATGCTGGCGGCAGAAAGCGTCAAGGGAAAGTATCAGCAGAATTTTGCTGTCTATGATGACGCTCTGCGCAGCAAGCTTCTGCGGGAGCAGGCGATCACGGATGCCATGGAGAATGCGCTGGAAGAAGGACAGTTCCTTATCTATCTTCAGCCCAAGTACAGTCTGCATGACAACGGTCTGGCCGGCGCGGAAGCACTGATTCGCTGGAAGCACCCGGAATGGGGATTTCTGTCTCCCGGAGAGTTTATTCCTCTCTTTGAGAAAAACGGTTTTATCACGCGGATGGATCAGTATGTCTGGGAGCAGGTATGCGTTCTGCTGCGGGGGTGGAAGGAAAAAGGATATCCGCCGCTGCCGGTATCGGTTAATGTGTCGCGGGCAGATGTTTACCAGGCTGATCTGCCGGAAACGCTTTTAAGGCTCACGGAGAAATATAACATCAAACCGGCACAGCTTCATCTGGAACTGACAGAGAGTGCCTATACCGATAATCCGGGACAGATTATCAGCACGGTGGATCAGCTGAGAAAGTATGGATTTATTATTGAAATGGATGATTTTGGCAGCGGATATTCCTCTTTGAATATGCTGAATCAGATGAAGCTGGATGTCCTGAAGCTGGATATGAAGTTCATTCAGAATGAAACCGCAAAGCCTGTAAACCAGGGAATCCTGCAGTTTATTGTGGAAATTGCCCGGTGGATGAATCTGAGTGTGGTGGCAGAAGGTGTGGAGACACGGGAACAGCTGGAACGTCTGCGGGAAGTGGGCTGTGATTACGTGCAGGGGTATTTTTTTGCAAAACCGATGCCCAGTGCGGAGTTTGAAAATCTGCTGAAAAAGCAGATTTCAAAGGACGTTTTTCTGTCCCGGGAGGAGCTGATTTGGGAAACGAAGATGCCGGGTCTGCTTGTTGTTGACGAAGATGCAGGATATCGGGAGCGTGTTCGCCAGGCATTTGAAGGGCAGTATCAGGTAATGGAGGCTTCAGATATGCCGGGCGCACTTGCATGCATTGAAGAAGGCGGTGTGCCTGTGGTTTCTGCTGTGTTGCTGAGTATGACCCTTCCTGACGAGGGTGCTGCGGCACTGCTGAGGGAACTGCGGCAGAACTCGATGCTGTGGAATATTCCGGTTCTGGCCACGATCCCCGTGGGTGAGAATATGGAAGAAAGGATTCAGGATCTGGATACGGATGATTTCATCTGCAAACGGCACCCGGTGTGTGATCTGCGCAGAAGGGTTCGCCGGCTGCAGCGTCTGACGGTCTACCGGGAGAGAGAGCGGGTACTGCTGGATGAAGCCTGCAGAGATTATCTGACGGGGCTTCTGAACCGCCGGGGACTCTATGCGGCCTTTGAGGCATTGCGCCAGGAGGATCTTCCGATGGCACTGTATCTGTTCGACCTGGATAATCTGAAGAAGGTCAATGACCGGTACGGTCATAAAACCGGAGATGAGATGCTCCACTTTTTCGGGGAACTGCTGCGCCGGAAGACACGGGAGGGTGATATTCTGTGTCGGTATGGTGGAGATGAATTCCTTGTGATTCTCCGCTGCATCCGTTCAGTGGAAACGATTCTCCGCAAGGGCGAGGAAATCTGCCGGGGATTCCGGGAGTTTTGTCTGCCGGAGGGATTTCAGGCGTCCTGCTCCTGTGGAATCGTTCTGTGCGGCGTCAATGAAAAACCGTCTGCAGAGCTGATCAAACGGGTGGACGAGGCACTGTATCAGGCCAAGCAGGAACAGAAGGGCAAATGTTGTCTCTGGAAGGGATGAAAAGGATCTTGTAAATCTTCCGCTTTTCGGCTAAAATATTCTAATAAGCGAATTGCGAATGCTTTCGTCGATTTTGAGAGTGCAGAGCACGGAAAAATCGATGGAAGGCTCATTTGTCGGGTAACTCATTCTAATGATGCCAGGATTGTGGGAGTGCGAAGCACGGAACAATCCGTATGGCATCTTTTGACCCCAACATCATTCTGATAGAAGAATATCCGAAAGGAAAAGAGGAAGAGGAGCAATGCAAAAGAGAAAACGGGAGATTGACATGACCCACGGGATTATCTGGAAGCAGCTGCTGCTGTTTGCCCTGCCGCTTCTGGCAGGGAATGTGTTTCAGCAGTTCTACAATACCGTGGACAGCATCGTGGTAGGGAACTTTGTGGGAAAAGAGGCTCTGGCCGCGGTGGGATCGGTGGGACCCATTATTAATTCGCTGATCGGATTTTTCATGGGGCTGGCTACCGGTGCAGGTGTGGTGATCTCTCAGGCCTATGGAGCGAAAAATGAGGAAAAGGTCAGTCTGGCAGTCCACACGACGCTGGTGATGACCTTTTTTTTGTGTGTTTTATTTTCAGTTGTGGGTGTGATTGCCGCACCGGCCATGCTGCGGCTGATGAGTACGCCGGAGGATGTATTTCCGGAAGCCGCCAGATATCTGAAAATTTATTTTGCAGGTGTATCCGGTCTGATGTTTTACAATATGGGAGCCGGAATCCTGCGCGCTGTGGGAGATTCCAGAAGGCCCCTTTATTTCCTGATCTTTTCCGCGTGTATGAATACGGTGCTGGATGTGGTGTTTGTGGCAGTGATGCGCATGGGAATCGGGGGAGCAGCGTGGGCAACGGTGATTTCTCAGGTATTATCCGCGATTCTGATTCTGGTTGTGCTGTCACGCACCAGCGGATCCTATCAGATCCGGCCGGCCTGTCTGCATATCCACCGAAAGACCTTAAAAGAGATTGTAAGCCTGGGACTTCCGGCCGCAGTTCAGATGATGATCACTTCTTTTTCCAATGTTTTTGTGCAGTCGTATATCAACGCCTTCGGCTCCAGCGTCATGGCCGGCTGGAGTGCCTACACAAAGATCGATCAGTTTATTCTGCTGCCTATGCAGAGCGTGTCTCTGGCTGCCACGACCTTTGTAGGCCAGAATTTCGGCGCGGGGAAGATGGAACGGATCCGCAGGGGCAGCGCAACGGCAGTCTGCCTGGCAATGGGAACCACCCTGGTACTCATGATCCCGCTTCTGGTGCTGGCGCCGCAGCTGGTGGAGCTTTTTAACAGGGATCAGGAGGTGATCCTGTATGGTGCCATGCTGCTGCGCATGATGTCCCCCTTTTACCTGGTCTGCTGTATCAATCAGGTGTATGCCAGTACCCTGAGAGGACTGGGAAATACGAAGGCACCCATGGTGATTATGCTCAGCTCTTTTGTGGTATTCCGTCAGATTTATCTGTTTTTTATTTCCCGTCTGGTAGGAACGATCCGTGCGGTGGCCTTTGGTTATCCGGCCGGATGGATTGTGTGCAGCGTGAGCCTGCTGGTTTATTACCGGTGGTATTATCATCGCAGGGTGGAGGGAAGGAACTGAAAAGGCTCTGGAGAGAAGAGGATAGAACAAAGCAGGTTTTTGTGCTATACTATCGCCAGAAAGTCTGAAAATCGTATCTGTTCAGTACCTTCACAGCTACGATTCGCAAACCCATGAAAATCGGCTGCGCCGATGGGGTTTGCTCACACATGATTCACGTTCTTACGGCCTCATCAGCAAGCGATTCGGCCTGTACTGAACAGTTATTGAAAATACAGAATATGAGGTGGATAGATGATGGAAACAAAGAGAATTCAGAAGATTATGCAGCCGGTGATCCGTCTTCCGTGGGTGAAGTCGCTGGGCGTTATCGGCGATCCTGGATGCGAGGGTCTGGGTACCTACAATATGAAGGTGTATGCAGGGACGCTGGAGAAGAGCGCAGAGGATGACATTACACTGATTGCCGGCGACCTGGTACCCATCGGAAATGAACATTATTACCGGGAGATCAGTGAGCTGACAGAAGTCATTGCCCACAATGATGTCTATGTGCTGCGGGGAAATCATGATACGGGAGCCTACACGGATTATTTTGGACGGAAGAATTATGCGCTGCTTGCAGAAGCATTTGCAGTGGTGGTTCTGGACAATGCCATGCGCATCTTTGAGGAGGAAGGACTGGATTTACTGAGACAGGTCCTGGAAATGGAGGAGGTTCGTCAGGTAATTCTCGCTTTTCATATTCCGGTGCCGAATCATTTTATTCCGAACTCGGTGTCAGAGGAAGAGTTTGGGCGGCTGAAAGAAGCGTATGGTCCCTGGAAGGAAAAAGTAAAATATCTCTTATGCGGTCATGTGCATTCCCGGTTTGAAGATGTGGTGGATGGGATTCCGCTGATCTGCACCGGAGGCGGAGGCGCGCTGATTGAAGACGTATCGGAGGATATCCGCGCCTGCGATGTGGAGCATCACATGGTTCACTTTTTCAGAGAAGACGGGGAACTTAGGTACCGGTTTGACAATCTGCCGGAAAATGCCTATGAACGGGAGCGCAGGGATCCTATTCTGAAGGAAAATCTGGAAAAAACTGTAGCCGGAGAACTGATGGCTCATCTGAAGTATCTGATGTTCGCTGACCGGGCCAGGAGGAGAGGCATGGAGAAGGCAGCCAACCTTTTTGAGGCGCTGGCGGCATCCGAATATCAGCATGCCCGGAATTTCTATTCCGTTATTGAAAATCCGGCGCCTGTGGGAGAGGCGGTAAAGAAGTTTGTACCGGGAGAATAGTTTGAGCACCAGCAGTTTTATCGGATGATGGCAGACTATGCCGGAGAGAAGGGAGCTCCCCTGACCAGGCAGGCCTTTTCCGGAGCCGGGGCAGCGGAAGCGGTACATGCGGGGCTTCTGAAGGAAGCGGCGGATCTGGAAGCCTTTGACCGGGAGAGGATCTATGTATGTCCCATCTGCGGCTATGTGATGACCCAAGATCCGGTTCCGGAGCGGTGTCCGGTCTGCGGAGGGCCGAAACGGCAGTATGAGGTTTTTCAGGCCGGGGAATGAGAAAGTCTTCTGAAGCATGGAAACGGTGTGAAGAATGCCTGCGGAAAGAAGTACTCAGAAAGAAAGTACACAGAAAGAAAGCATACAGAGATGAAACATACAGAAATGCAGTATGTGGAAAAAGTATGAGGAAATAAAGAGAAGTACAGAAAAAGATGAATGAATGGAAAACAAAGTTCAGTGAAGACACGCTGGAGCGTGGACGTGCTCTGTTTCTGAACGGCAGGGTGACAGAGCTGAAGGAAACGGAAAAGGGATATTCGGCTGCCGTGCTGGCCAGAGAACGGAATGAGGTTTCTGTCAGGATGACGGCTGCCGGAGTCGGGCGCATGAGCTGTATGTGTCCGGCAGCCAGAGGCGGCAGAAGCTGTGAACATATGTCTGCGCTGATGTATGCGGTGGAAGCGGCAGAAGCCCGGAAAGAAGATTCTAAGAAAGAAAAAGAGCTTCTGGAACAGTGGCGAAGGATTGACGCGGAACTGCGTCAGGCGGAGCAGGCAGCTGCGGAGAAGGAAAAGCAGAAGAAAGAACTACGGGAAGAGAGAAAGCGCATCCGCCGGATGACGGATGAGGAGAAGCAGGCAGCAGCAGAAGAGAAGCGCCGGAAAAAAGAAGAGGCAGCCGCCGAAAAGAAGCGTCTGGAAGCGGAGCAGGCGGCAGCAGAGGAGAAGCGTCGGAGAGAAGAAGAGGCAGCCGCGGAGAAGAAACGGGAGGAGGAAGCCGCCCGTGCTTTGCGCCGCCAGGCCAGGGAGGAGAGAAAAGCCGAACGGGCCCGCCAGAAGGAAGAACAGAAGCAGCTGGCTGAGAAGGCTGCCCGGGAAGCCTACGAAAAGCGCCTGGCTGAGGAAGAGCGCCGGGAGAAGATCCGGCAGCAGAAGGCGGAAGAGGCCAGACGTCGTGCGGAGAAACGGCAGAAGGAACTGGAGGAGCAGGAGCGCCGCCGGAAGGAGGATGAGCAGCGTCGAATCCAGGAAGAGCAGATGCACAGGCAGGAAGAGGAGCGCCGCCGAAAGGAAGAGGAGCGCCGTCGAAAGGAAGAAGAACGCCGCCGAAAGGAAGAGGAGCAGCGAATGAAGGAAGCGCAGCAGCGAAAGACAGAATATACGCTTTTGGGAGGAGGCTGGGAAGAGGGACAGCCGGATGGAACAGAAGCGGAAAATGGAAGTAAGGTTCTCCGTAATCTGGAGGACTATCGGTATTTTGACGGGGGGAGAATCCGAAGGTCTGTGGAGATTCCGAAGGAAGCAGTCCGGGAGGGAGAACGCCTTTACCGCCAGGGCGGATTGGAAATGAGGCAGATCATTTCCGGTTTTGTCGGCAGGGAAAGCGAACGGCGTGGCCAGATGAATGCGGTGGGGAAGGAGGGAAAGACGGAATTTCCCATCTGTATTGTATTTTCCAGGAAGGAAGTTCTGAGATTTGACTGCGGATGCCGGAAATGCCGGAAAGATTATTTTTCCTCCTATTATGTAAAAAAGACAGACTGTCCCTATAAAGCCGGAGCTCTGAACATGCTGGAGGATTATCTGCAGGAGCACAGCATTGGAGATGCCACGAACTGGCAGGGCGAGAGACTGATGGGGTCCTACGAAATGAAGCGGGCAAACCAGATTCAGGCGGATATGAATGCCAGGGAGCAGAGCCTGCGTCTGGTTCCCAGACTTACCAAATCAGGCGGAAAGCTTTCTCTTTCCTTTAAGGTCGGTGAAAGCAGGCTGTTTGTGATAAAAAAACTGGATGTTTTCTGTGACAATGTTCGAAATTCCGCGACGGATACCTACGGCAGCAGTACGGAAATCAATCACGCCATCGGCAATTTTACAGATGCCGGAAGGGGATGGATCCGTTTTCTCAATCGGATTGTGCGGGAGGAATGGGAATTTCAGCAGAGACTCCAGGATTCCAGGCACTATTATGGAAAAGAAAAAGAGAGCATAGGCGGTACGCTGAATCTGTTTGGCTGGAGACTGGATGAGTTCTTTGCGGAGATGGGGTCGGAAGCCGTGGAGTTTGAAGATAAGGACGACGGTCAGAAAAAGAAAGCCACCCTGTCCTGCGCGGAAGGAAGTCCCAGAATTACCATGCGGATTTCGGAGGATCTGATTACGGGAGATCCGAAGTTTCATGGAATTCAGGTGGAAGGTACTCTGCCTGAGCTGTATTATGGAACGGATACGGCCTATTATATCAGCGATGAACATTTGTACCGGGTCAGCCGGTCCTTTCTGGAAAAGGCGAAACCCCTGGCGGATTTGTCGGATGGAAACCGTTTTTCCTTCTGTCTGGGCAGAAACCGGATATCCGAATTTTACAGCCGGATTTTACCGCAGCTGCGGGAGATTGCGGAGATTACCGAGACACAGCCGGAGAAATTCCGCTCCTATCTGCTGCCGGAGGCGCGTTTTGTATTTTTCCTGGATGCGGAAGAAGGCGATGCGGTCTGTCAGCTCTTTGCCTGGTACGGAGACAGGGAAGTATCTGTTCTGGATATTCTGTCCAAGGGTCAGAACGGGGCGCTGGAGTCGTTCCGGGATGCCGCAAGGGAGGAAGAGATTCTGTATTATGCCATGCAGTGGCTTCCGGAGATCAACTGGGAGAAGCGGGAGCTTTGCTGCGGGAAAGATGAATCCCGGATTTATCAGCTGATCCGAAACGGCACAGAAAGGCTGATGGAGCTGGGAGAGGTTCGGTGTACCAGAGGATTTCTGGGATGGCACGCGGTAAATCATGTCCGGGTTTCCGTGGGGGTTTCTGTGTCTTCCGGGCTTCTGGAACTGGATATTTCCACGGAGGATGTTCCGAGGGCGGAGCTGCTGGAAATTCTGAAGAGCTACCGTACGAAAAAGAAATATTACCGTCTGAAGGACGGAGCCTTTGTGGATCTGGAGGAGCCGTCTCTGGAGATGCTGGCAGAGCTTTCTCAGGCCATGAATCTGAAGGACAGGGAAATGCTGAAAGGAAAGCTGAAGCTGCCCATGTATCGGACACTGTATCTGGACAAGCTTCTGGAGGAAAATGAGGAGGTTTACAGCAGCCGTGACAGCCGTTTCCGGGAGATTGTCAAGGAATTCAAGACCGTAAAGGATGCTGATTTTGAGGAGCCGAAAAGCCTGTCAAAACGGATGCGGAAGTATCAGAAGGATGGCTATAAGTGGCTGCGCACCCTGGAGGCCTGGAAGTTCGGCGGTATTCTGGCCGATGATATGGGCCTGGGAAAAACCCTTCAGGTTATTGCGGTGATGCTGGCTGCGAAGGAGGAGGGGAAAAAGGGCACCTCCCTTGTGGTAACGCCGGCGTCTCTGGTGTTTAACTGGGGAGCGGAATTTGAAAAATTTGCCCCGGATCTGACAGTTTCTCTGGTGACCGGAACCCAGGAAGAGAGGCAGAAGAAGATTGAGGCATACCAGGAGGCGGATGTGCTGGTGACCTCCTACGATCTTCTGAAGCGGGATATTGCTTTTTACGAGGGCAGGGAATTTGCCTATGAGATTATTGATGAGGCTCAGTATATCAAAAATCATACCACTGCTGCAGCCAAGGCTGTTAAGGTCATCAGCAGCCGGATTCGTTATGCGCTGACCGGGACACCCATTGAGAACAGGCTGAGTGAGCTGTGGAGTATTTTTGATTATCTGATGCCGGGCTTTCTGTTTACCTACGATGTATTTAAGCGGGAAATCGAAACGCCTGTTGTTAAAAATAATGACCAGAATGCGATGAAGCGGCTGCAGAAAATGGTTGGACCTTTTATTCTGCGCCGACTGAAGGAGGATGTGCTGAAGGATCTGCCGGAGAAGCTGGAGGAATACCGCTATGTACGCCTTGGAGACGCGCAGCAGAAGGTTTATGACGGACAGGTTCTCCATATGAAGGAACAGATCGGACGCCAGGATACGGAAGAATTTAATAAAAATAAACTGCAGATTCTGGCAGAACTGACACGGCTTCGTCAGATCTGCTGTGATCCGTCCCTCTGTTTTGAGAATTATAAAGGCGAGGCAGCCAAGCTGGAAGCCTGTCTGGAGCTTGTGCAGAGCGCCATGGACGGCGGCCATCGGATCCTGCTGTTCTCCCAGTTCACTTCCATGCTGGAGGTTTTACAGGACAAACTGAAGGAAGCGGGCATCGCGTACTATACGATTACCGGGAGCACTTCCAAGGAAAAACGCCTGGAGCTGGTCAAATCCTTTAATGAAGGCAGCGTACCGGTCTTTCTGATTTCGCTGAAGGCCGGTGGTGTGGGACTGAACCTCACAGGAGCCGATGTGGTGATCCATTATGATCCCTGGTGGAATCTGGCGGCCCAGAATCAGGCCACGGACCGTGCCCACCGGATCGGTCAGACAAAGAAGGTAACGGTCTACAAGCTGATTGCCAGACATACCATTGAAGAAAAAATCCAGAAACTCCAGGAGACAAAGAAAAATCTTGCAGATCAGGTAATGAACGGAGAATCCGGAAACCTGGGCAGCATGAGCCGGGAAGACATTCTGGAACTTCTGGAGGTTTAAGACAATATTTGTGGCAGTTTCCGCGCAGGAAGGCACGGAAGCTGCTATTTCAGGGAAAGGTTTTCTTTTGCGCCGAAGAAAACAGGGGATAAAAAGAGAAATCGTTGTGGAATCCGAAAAGGAATGATAAAATAGGGAAAACCCGGAGAAACGGAGGAAAAAAAGATGAGAATGATGCTGGTTGGCGCGGGAGCTGTGGGAGAGAGTATTTTGAAGATTCTGGCCTGGCGTGACCCGAAGGCCGGGTGGCTGGAAGCAGTTCTGGTGTGTGATTATGAACTGGAGCGGGCCCTGGAAGTGGTAAAGAAGCTTCCGGAGGATCAGAGGTTTGAAGCGGCGTCTGTGGATGCAACGGACAAAGAAGGAATGAAAGCTCTGATCCGGGAATACCGGATTGATTTTGTCATGGATGCTGCGCCGCCTTTTGCCAGCAACTATATTTTTGACGCGGCCTTTGAGGAAGGAGCGAATTATGGAAATATGGGAACCTGGTCGGTGCCGATGGACGATCCGGCCTATGGCCCGGGGATTGAGAACAGCTATCTGGAACCCATGACAAAATATAATTTTGACCGTCATGAGGCCTGGAGGGAAAAAGGACAGATGGCCGTGATCTGTCTGGGAATTGACCCCGGGGTGGTGAACGTGTTTGCGAAATATGCCGCCACCGAGCTTTTTGATGAGATCACAGAGGTCCATGTGAAGGACGGCGGGAATCTGACTGTGCCCGGAGCCGATCCGGATGATATCCTGTTCGGCTTTAATGTGTGGACTGTTCTGGATGAAGTGATGAATCCCAATGTGGAATATGACGAGAAAAAAGGCGGCCTGTTTGTGGAAAAGCCCTTTGCGGGTATGGAAACCTTCGAAATGCCGGACGGTGTGGGCAAAAATACACTGGTGAAGGTGGAGCATGAGGAAGTGGTGACCATGCCCCGGTATCTGAAACAGTATGGATTAAAGCGGGCAACTTTTAAAATCAGTCTGGAGGAGAACCTGATTACCGCATTGAAGGTCATTGACAAGCTTGGTCTTCGCAGCCTGCATCCGGTGAAAGTGGGCAGTGCGGAGGTGAGGCCGCGGGACGTGGTTGCTGCCTGCGCGCCCCAGCCCGGGGACATCGGTGAGGAAATGTTCGGGGAGATGCTGGTGGGTGTGGACTGTATCGGAAAGAAGGACGGGGAGGAGAAGGAGTATTTCCTTTACCAGAATTTTGACAACCAGGAGTCCATGAAGCGCTGGGGCTCCCAGGCGGTGGTGGCGCAGACGGGCTTTGGCGCCGCTCTGGCTATTGAACTGATCGGCAGAGGCATCTGGAAGGATGCCGGGGTGTTCTCGCCGGAGTATTTTGATCCCCTTCCCTATCTGAAGCTGATGGAAGAAAGCGGCTTTTCCTACGGGATTGAAGAACGGACGCCTGGAAAAGAACGGGCAGATAGCGGACAGAGAATGTGAAATGGATTTCAGCAATTTGCCGAAAGGAAAATCCGAAAATTATCAGATTTGCCTCTTCCCATGAATGCGTTCATGGGATATAATCTGCTTGAAAGTGAAATCGATTACATATGGGATACCGGGTACAGAGCAGGAAAGGATTCGAAAAGCGGAGGAATGTCCATGAAGAGAAGGATTGTTTTTCTGGATGTGGACGGAACACTGACCGGACAGGGCTGTAATGAGCCACCGGAGTCGGCTGTCCGGGCCATTTCCCAGGCGAGAAAAAACGGCCATCTGGTGTTTTTATGCACCGGAAGGAATTTCGGAATGCTGAGGTCTCTGCTGCCCCTGGGCTTTGACGGTGCGGCAGCCAGCTCCGGAGGTTACATTGTCTGCGGAGATGAAGTCCTCTATGACTGCCCCCTGACAAAGGAGCAGCAGCAGAAAGCCATGGAAGCTCTGGAGAAAAACGGGATTTTCCGGACTGTGGAATGTAAGGATGCCTCCTATATTGACGAGAGCTTTCGGGAATATCTGCTGGCCCATCCGGAGGAAGGACGGAACCGGGAAATGCTTCTGCGGCGGGAACAGCTGGAAAAATCCCTGCACATTCTGCCGATGAGTCAGTACAGAGGGCAGCCGGTTTATAAAATTGTGGCGCTCAGTCCCTCTGTGGAGCAGCTGGAGGAGCCACGGCGGGTGCTGGCTCCGGAGTTTGCGTTCTGCATCCAGAACAGAGATGACTGCGGTTTTGTCAACGGGGAGTTTGTGAACAGAGAATTCCATAAAGGAGAAGCAGTTCGGCGTATCTGCGGACATTACGGGATTCCCCTGAGTGATTCCGCTGCAATCGGTGACAGCATGAATGACCTGGAGATGCTGAAGACAGCCGGAATCGGACTTTGTATGGAAAACGGAAGTCCCGGGCTGAAAAAGGCGGCGGACGGTATCTGCCCGTCGGTGGAAGAGGATGGAATCTGGTCTGCGTTCTGCAGACTTCATTTGATAGAGAAGATATGAGAGGAAGGAACGGAATATGAAAAAAAGAGCAAAGAAGAACATGGCACGCCGCAGCGGGGAAGAGCTGGTAAAGGAAACCGTCTTTGCGGTGCAGAAAGCAGCAGCTCCGGTACAGGAGACAGCCCCTTCCGGGGATATGGAGACTTACCGGCGGCGTTTCGGAAAACATTTTGATGAGCTTCGCTGGCTTTATATGGAGCTCTACAACAATGGCGACATGTTTGCGGAACTCTGTGACAATATGGAGCGTTTCTATCAGGAGCGGAATCCGGAATTAAAGAAACAGGACGAAGAGCGGGAGGCTGCTCCGGACTGGTATAAGAAAAACGACATGCTGGGCATGATGTTTTATATTGACAATTTTGCGGGCAACATGAAGGGCGTGGAGTCCAGACTGGACTATATTGAAAAATGCAATGTAAACTACATTCATTTGATGCCGTTTCTGGAAACGCCCGAAGGGCGCTCCGACGGCGGCTATGCCGTCTCCAACTTCCGGAAGGTTCAGGAAAATCTGGGTTCCATGGAAGATCTGGAAAGTTTGACGGAAGCCTGCCATGCAAAGAAAATCAACGTCTGCATGGACTTTGTCATGAACCATACTTCGGAAGACCACGAATGGGCGAAAAAAGCGCGCCAGGGTGACGGCGAATATATGAGCCGTTATTTCTTCTATGACAATTATGATATCCCGGCCCGGTATGAGAGGACGGTGCCCCAGGTATTCCCAACAACAGCACCGGGGAATTTCACCTGGCTTCCGGATGCGGGCCATTATGTCATGACGACCTTCTATCCGTATCAGTGGGACCTGAATTACCGGAATCCCCGGGTGTTTAATGAGATGATGTACAATTTCCTCTATCTGGTGAACCGGGGAATTGATATTATCCGTATCGACGCGGTTCCCTATATCTGGAAAGAGCTGAATACCCAGTGCCGGAATCTGCCCCAGGTACATACCATTGTCCGTATGATGCGGATGATTGGCGAGATTGTCTGCCCGGGTATTCTGCTGCTGGGGGAGGTGGTCATGGAACCGGAGAAGGTGGTTCCCTATTTCGGAACGGTGGACAAGCCGGAGTGCCACATGCTCTATAATGTTACGACCATGGCAACCACCTGGCATACGGTGGCCACCAGAAATGTCGGTTTGCTGAAGAAGCAGCTTGACATTGTCAACGGACTGCCCAAGGATTATGTGTTCCTGAATTACCTGCGCTGCCATGATGACATCGGCTGGGGACTGGACTATGCCACTCTGCAGAAGGAGGGCATGGGTGAACGCTCCCATAAACAGTACCTGAATGATTATTTCCAGGGTTATGCCGGAAACAGCAACAGCCGGGGTGAGCTTTACAATGCCGATCCGGTCACCGGAGACGCCAGATTCTGTGCCACCACCGCTTCCATGTGCGGCATTGAAAAGGCTGGCTTTGAACAGAATGTGGAAGCCATGGAACGGGCGGTTCGTCTGGATGTGATGCTTCATGCCTATATGTTCATGCAGTCGGGAATTCCGGTTCTGTACAGCGGCGATGAGGTTGCCCAGGTTAATGACTACACCTACAAGGAGAATCCGCTGAAAGCGGCAGATTCCCGGTATATTCACAGAGGAGCCATGCGCTGGGATCTGGCGGAGCATATTTCCGACGAATCCACGCCGGAAGGAAAAGTGTTCCAGAGCCTGAGTCGTCTGGAAAAGATCCGGAAAACGGAGAAGGTCTTCGTTTCCAATGCGGATACCTGGACCATTGAAACCTGGGATCCGGGTGTGCTCTGTATCGGCCGGTATTTTGAAGGAGAAAAGATCCTGGGCCTGTTTAACTTCAGCGAATTTGACAAGACCGCGTGGATTAACGAGACAGACGGAGATTATGTGGATCTTCTTTCCGGAAGGGAAATGAAGGCTGCCGGCGTAGATATTCCGGCATATGGCTTCTATTATCTGAAGAAAAAATGATGGGATTCACAGCCGCGGAATGCAAAGAACGGAAACGACGGGCAGAATGGCTTGGGTTTGAAAAAAGAAACGGCAGGAGGAACGGAGCTTATGAATATCGCAGAAATCGCAAAGCTGGCAGGCGTATCCAGCGCCGCCGTTTCCCGCTATTTTAACAACGGATATATTTCGGAGGAAAAGCGGGAGGCGATTCAGAAAGTGGTGGAGGCCACGGGGTACCGTCCCTCCGTCCAGGCCCAGACTCTGCGGACAAAGAAAACGAAAATGATCGGGGTCATCGTTCCGAAAATCGCCTCTGCTTCCATCGGAAAGGTGGTGGAGGGAATTCTTTCCGTTTTGAACGAAACCGGGTATCAGACCCTTCTGGCAGTGACCCAGAACAATCCACGCAAAGAGCTGGAATATCTGGCGGCTTTTAATGACAAACAGGTGGACGGCGTGATTTTTGCCGCCACCGTGTTTCTGCCGGAAACCAGGGTATCCCTGAAAAACATGGCGGTTCCGGTGATACTTGTTGGTCAGCAGCTTTCCGGATACAGCTGTGTTTACCATGACGATTATCATGCGACCTATGAGCTGACGAAACTGTTTTTGAATAAGGGAAGACGCAGGCTTGGCTATCTCAGCGCGCTCTGGCAGGATCAGGCAGCAGGCGAGGCACGCTACCGGGGCTACTGCGACGCAGTATCAGACGCGGGCCTGGAGGAGCTCGCGCGGAATTATGTCATTACGGACTTTACCGAGGAGTCCGGCTGCCAGAAGGCCGGGGAGCTTCTGGAAAAATGTAAGGATCTGGATGGTCTGATCTGCGCCACGGATACCATGGCCGTTGGCGCTGTCCGCTGCTTAAAGGAGCGGGGCATACAGATCCCAGAGCAGGTTCTGGTGGCCGGACATGGAGATTCCACCGTGGCGCGGGTGACGGAGCCTCCGCTGGTTACCGTTCACTATTTCTATGAAAAAAGCGGGGAGCTGGCGGCCAGAATGCTGCTGGAGAGCTTAAGCGGCGAAGAGACGGCTGCCAGGGAAGTGAAGCTTGGCTATTCGGTTGTGGATCCCGGATAAGGAAGCTGAAGAGCGGGCTTTGCGGCATCATCCGGGGATTCTCTTCCCCGGAGAAAAGATTTTATGACGGAAGTAATGGGCTTGAAGGAAAAAGAAAAAATGAAAGAACAAAAAGAAAAAAAGGAAAGAAAAGAGAGGATTCTGAAACTGCCGCCGGTGGGAATGCGGATCATAAAATCGGCCATAGGTGTATGGCTCTGCTATGTAGTGTATATCCTCCGGGGAAAACAGGGAATTGTGTTTTATTCCCAGCTTGCAATTTTGTGGTGCATGCAGCCGTATATCAGCAACAGTCTGAAAATGGCAGCTCAGAGGACCACTGGAACGCTGATTGGAGCAGCCTATGGGCTTCTGGTGATTCTTCTGCGTCTGTGGTGGCTGCCGCAGGTCTTTGCACAGGATATCTGCTATTATCTGCTGGTATCTTTGATGGTGATTCCGGTTCTTTACACGACTGTCCTGCTGCATCGGAAAAATGCTTCCTACTTTTCTACAGTGGTGTTTTTGAGCATTGTTGTGGCGCACATGGGGGACGAAAATCCGGTGCTCTTTACTATTAACAGGGTTCTGGATACCATGATCGGCATCGGACTTGGCGTTCTGGTGAATATGTTCCGCATTCCCAGAAAAAAGAGGGAGGATATTCTGTTTGTCTCAGGAGTGGATGATACGCTGCTCAATGAAAAGGAGAGTTTGTCGCCCTACAGCAAAATTGAGCTGAACCGGATGCTTCAGGAAGGGGCAAAGTTTACGGTTTCCACCATGCGGACACCGGCTTCTGTCATCGACGTGCTGGGTGAAATTCAGTGGACGCTTCCGCTGATTGTCATGGATGGAGCGGCTCTGTATGATATGAAGGAACGCCGGTATCTGGCAACGGTGAAGCTGGATACGGCCAGGGTGAAGGAACTGCTGCACTTCTTTGATGAACAGGGCATGAATTGCTTTGTCAATGTGGTGGTAGACGGATTACTGGTCATTTCCTATCAGGAACTGAAAAATGAAGCGGAGCAGAAGCTGTATCAGGAGCTGCGCAAATCCCCCTACCGGAATTTTGTTAAGGCGAATCTGATGAACCAGGGTGAGGTATTGTACCTGATGACCATTGGGAAAACGGAAGAGATGGAGCAGATTTTCGGGCGTCTGCATGAAATGAAGTGTTTCCCGGAGCTGAAGGTTTGCTTTTATGCCTCCACAAATTATCCGGGCTACAGCTACCTGAAAATTTATGACAAAGAGGCTACCCGGGAGAAGATGATGGAAGTCCTGAAAGAGCAGACGGGGCTGGAACGCACCATGACCTTCGGAAGCCTGGAGGGCCGCTATGATGTGGTGGTTCACAGAAGTGACAGCAATAAAGTCGTAAAAATCCTGGAGAGAATGTACGAGCCTTATTTCTGGGAAAAGGCATAATCCGGGTAAGTGTTCTATGAGGGAGATATTGGGAGAACCGGTATCTCCCTTTTTTTGAACGAAAATTTCGGAAAATTGGTGGATGCTTTGTGTAAGCACTTACAAACAAAAAAGGGATTTTATGGGGAAATATTAGAAATAATTCCAGATTTCTCCGAAATTTTTTTGCAAAAATTACAGATAATATTGACAAATCCGGGAAAATGGTGTAGTAAATGGATGAAAGCACTTACAATGCGAAAAGAAAAATCGCAGTTGGGAGGAGAAGCATGAGATATCAGAATTACGTGTTTCAGGTGCCGGAGGAAAAGATTGTACGCCTGATTACGGATACGGATGCGAAAAATGAAGCGGACGATGATTTTGCGGTGGTGCAGGCACTGTTAAGCCCGAAGATTGAAAATGTGGGGCTGGTTGCGGCCCATTATGGAATCGGGCGTGATGCAGACAGTATGGAGAGAAGTTATCGGGAACTGGAAACTGTGGTGGAGAAGATGGGCTTTACGGGACAGGTGCCGATTCTTCATGGGGCGTCCCATCCGATGGAAAGTTCCGCAGTCCCGGTGGACAGTGAGGGAGCCCGGCTGATCATCCAAGAAGCCATGAAGGCGGATGAAAGGCCTCTTTACGCCATTTTTCTGGGACCTTTGACAGATCTGGCCAGCGCTTATCTGATGGAGCCGCGGATTGCGAAGCGTCTGACAGTGATCTGGATCGGCGGAGGATTGTATCCGGACGGCGGAGAGGAATTTAACCTTGGAAATGATATTGCCGCGGCAAATGTGGTCATGGCGTCGAATATCGAGCTTTGGCAGGTGCCGAAAAATGTTTATGAGATGATGCCCGTTACGATGGCGGAGCTGGAATGCCGGGTGCGCCCCTGGGGTGAGATCGGCGCTTATTTATGCGACCAGCTTCTGGAGCATGCGATGACAGATATTCCACGCAGGAGTGCCTTTCGAAGCGGCGAGTGCTGGGTGCTGGGCGATTCACCGGCTGTCGGTCTGATTTTATATGAGGACCGCTTTTCCTTTGACTGGGTGCAGGCGCCGGCTATTGGGGCGGATATGAACTATATTCATACGAAACGGTTCCGGCCCATCCGGGTTTACCGGAAAATTGATTCCAGGCTGATTCTGGAGGATTTGTATGCAAAACTGGAGTTGTTTGCCAGAAGGCAGGCACAGACAGGAGCTGCAGAAAAGCAGGGATGCGAAGCGAAGTAAAGTAAAGAAAAGTCAGGATTCACAGAGTGAATACCGGAGCAATCATAATGGGAGGAAGAACAGATGCAGTATAAGAAAGACTGGGAAGCCACAAAACAGCGGTTTGAAGATTACTGGAAAGGAGAGAACACCGGACGGCCGATTATGCGTGTCACAGGTGTGAAGCCGGGATATTATCCCTTTGCGCTGCCTCCTGAGATTAAGTCCAAAAGTCTGGAGGAAAAATACACGGATCCGGAGAGCATCGTGCGCAGATACCGTTACTACTGTGAGACCCATGAGTTCCTTGGGGAGAGCTTCCCGAACCTGAACGCGGATTTCGGCCCGGGTTCTGTGGCAGCCTATCTGGGCAGCGAGATCCAGTGGCAGCCCAACACCGTGTGGTTTGGGGAATGTGTGGAAGACTGGGCAGATTATCCGGAGCTGAAATTTGACCCGAATAACAAATGGTTTAAAATGCATATTGATCTCTTTGACAAGTGCAAAAAGCTCATCGGTGATGATTTCCCCATCGCCATTCCGGATCTGATGGAAAATGTGGATGTGCTGGCATCACTGCGTGGTGCCATGAATCTGCTGTATGATATGCTGGATGATGAGGAAGAGGTCCTTAAGCGGGTGCAGCAGGTAACCAACTGCTACCAGCAGTATTATGATGCCTTTTATAAATACGCACAGTATGAGGGCGGAAGCGCCTACACCGTTTTCCAGATTTTCGGAAGCGGCAAGACCCAGAAGCTGCAGTGCGATTTCTCTGCGCTGCTGTCCCCGGATTATTTCCGGACCTTTGTGCTGGATTCCCTGAAGCAGGCCACCCGGTCTCTTGATCATGTGCTGTATCATCTGGACGGACCGGATGCCATCAAGCACATGGATGCCCTGATGGAGGTTGAAGGTATTGATGCCCTCCAGTGGACCAGCGGAGATGCAGGCCCGGACGGCACGCTGGAGCAGTGGGATGTGATCTATGACAAGGCCCGGGCGGCCGGAAAGCAGCTTTGGGTAAAGGTATATTCCGGTGAGTTCAAGGACTGGCTGCGCAACACCGACCGGATTGTGAAGAAATACGGTTCCAGAGGCCTGTACCTGTTCTTCAATGATATGCCGCTGGAGCAGGCACAGGAGCTCATGGATTATGCGGAGAAAAACTGGAGTGATGTGAAGGGTACCTTCTAATTTTTGAATTTGACTTCTCTGCGGTAGACATTGGGGGAGACCCCGTATTTGCGGCGAAACTGCCGGTTAAAGTAGGTCTGGCTGGAAAATCCGGCCCGGTCTACGATATCCTTCAGTTTCATATCCGTATCCTTCATCAGGCCGGCGGCGTATTTCAGGCGTTCTTCATTGAGGTAATCGCTGAAATAGTAGCCGGTCTGCTGATGGAAAATATTTCCCAGGTACGAAGGATGCATATTCAGCCTGGCAGCAAGAGTTTTCAGAGAAATATCTTTATCCGAGAAGTCGTGGACAGCTTCTATGACGGTATCCACGTAAGGGTAGGTGGCCGTCTGGGCTGCCTGCTTTTTTGCGTGGATGCTGTAGCAGGCGCTGACAAAGGTATCCAGATAGGATAAAACCGCTTCCTGACCGGTACCGGGGGCGGGCAGCTCTTTCAGAAGTCCGACCAGGCTGTCTTCGGGAATTTCTTCCGGTGAGGTCTGGAAAATTCCCCAGTTCAGTACGGTCAGGACGAAGGCACGGTATCGGGACTCCGGAAGGGAGAGAAAGAGCCTGTGAAGCTGCTGCAGGTAAAGGTCACAGGAGACTTTCAGGTAATCCCGTTCGATGGTGCTGGCAGCCGCCATGGTCAGATCCAGGTCCTCTGCCACGATCCCGGTCAGGGAACTGTACTGCAGGAAGAGAAACTTGGAGGCGCTTCGGTAGCTTGTACTGACATCCTCATAATTGTCCGCCGTGATGCCTACGGAGGTGAAATAGGGAAAATTCAGTTTGTACCGGGCTTTTTCAAGCTGAACGAGGAGGTTTTTCACCGGGCGTGCCGGATCCGCGCTGCTGATGATACACACCAGCGTTGTGGGAGATTCGAAATAAAAATGACTGATGTAATTTCCGACCAGCAGGGAAAGCAGGTAATCAAAAAGCAGGGACATCTTTTCCTTGCCCTGATACAGGGATGGGGGCGCGGAGAAGAGAAATACCGTATAATTATTCAGATAAAGGTTCACGCCAAGCATCTGGGCTCTGGTGAGAAATTCATCCTCGCTGAGGGAACCCTTTACCCAGTTTTCGATAAAATTGCTGCGGAAGGTGAGCATGGTGGAACCATAGGTTCCGGAAAGCTCAAAGCGTTCATGAATATGGCCCGCAATCCGGCTGATGGATTCCATCAGCTCATCGGGATCCAGAGGCTTCAGCAGGTAGTTTTCCGCTCCGTGACGCATGGCCGAGCGGACATATTCGAAATTGTCATAGGCGGAAAGCACCAGAATCGAGGTCAGGGGATTGGCTTCCCGGACTCTGCGGATGAGTTCAATGCCGTCCAGCTGGGGCATGGAAATATCCGTGACCAGCAGGTCCACCGGATGATTTTCACAGAATTCCAGCGCCTGACAGGGGTCTGTGGTGCACAGACTCAGTTCAAAATTAAAACCGGACCAGTCAATGGCGGTTTTGATTCCTTCGACTACGAAGGGTTCGTCATCTACAATAACAGCTTGGTACATACGATCGATTCCTTTTCAGACTTGTACAGTGAATCATAAATAACCAGCCATATCGCCTGCCTGTTTTTCTGATTGCACATGGCAAAAATCCTCGGCGCAGCCTGCTACGCCTGGGTTTTTTACCATGCACACCGGAAAAAGCATCCTCATCGAAACAGTAAGGTATTCATGTGGGTTATGCCGGTCATTTATTTTTTACTGTACCAGAATAACACAGAATTAAAAAAATGCAAGGGAGATGGAAAAAAATGACTGGTGGAGAAACACAGACAGCGGGTGGAATCTCCCAGGGGGAAACGCAGATATCCAAAAAGGATCAGGAGTTCCGGGAGTTTGCGCTGCATGGAAATATGTGGAAGGTGGTCTGGCAGGTGACGCTGCCGCTGTGTCTGTATCACTGTCTCGGGACCGTATTCGGAGTACTGGACACGATGATTGCCTCCCATATCGGATCAACAACGGTATCGGCAGTGGCCTATCTGGTACAGATCAATTCGATCATTTCCGCGGTGGGAGGCGGCCTGGCAGCAGGCGCCAGCCTGAAGGTCAGCGAGGCATACGGAAAAGGGGACTATGACCTGGTCAAACGGAGGGTCAATACGCTGTATGCCATGTGCGGACTGCTTTCGGCGGTGATTGTCCTTTTAATTCCCTTTGCCGACCTGATTCTGCGGATGGCACAGACGCCTCAGGAGCTGATTGCCGAGGGCAGAAGGTATTTTCAGGTTCAGCTTCTGGGAATGGTGTTTACCTTTTTCAACAATGTTTATATTGCCATTGAGCGGGCCAGGGGCGAGACAAAGCTGATTATGAAGCTGAACATTCTGGTGATCCTGACAAAAACCAGCCTGACGGCGCTGTTCGTCTATGGTCTTCACGGAAATGTGGTTACCATATCGCTGGCCACGGTAATTGCCCAGGCGATGCTCACCGCCATTGCGTTTTGCCGAATGAATCAGGAGAAAAACGCCTTTGGCTTCTCCCTGAAGTATATTACCTGGAAATGGGATATCACCGTTCCCATGATTGCCCAGTCCATTCCGCTGATCGCCGAGCGGGCCCTGTTTTCTCTTGGAAAGCTGATGGTCAGTGCCATGAGCGCGCTTTACGGCGTGCTTACAGTGGGAGCCCTGGGGATTTCCAACAATCTGGGAGGGTTTGCGGCGGCTCCCCAGAACGGTTTTCAGGAGGGGGCGGCTTCCATTATCAGCCAGAATGTGGGAGCGGGCAGTCTAAAACGGGCTCTGGAGGCTTTTCGGGCCGTGCTGGTCTACAATGTGGCGGCGGGGCTTCTGGCTTATTTCCTGGCTATGGGCTTTCTGCCCCAGATCAGCTGGGCCTTTGCGGAGAATGATCCGGAATTCCAGGAGCTGATTCAGATCATTTTCCGATACGAGGCTCTGGGATTTGTACCTCTGGGGATCAACGCTTCCGTGATGGCTCTGCTGTACGGACTGGGGGAGACGAAGGTGGCGCTGCTGATCAGCATGAGCCGGGTTTTTGTCTTCCGGGTTCCGGTGCTGTGGTTTCTGCAGAATTTTACGAATGTCGGCCAGGAAAGCGTGGGAATTGTGATGATGGTCAGCAATGTTTCCGTTGCCGCGGTGGCGATTCTGGCAGGGATTCTGGTGGTCCGAAGAGAGAAAAGGCTTTTTCAGAAGCGTGCTGTTTCTGAGTAAACCAGGGGCTGTACCACAGTCCGCGTTAAAAAGAAAGCAGTGAAAGAGCTGCTTTCTTTTTTTCAGGATACGCTTTAAGGAGGTTCTTCCGGTTTCGGAAATGCTTGAATTTATACAAAAAAATAGAATTTGTATAAAAGAATTCTGAGAAAAATATTTGTATACTGGAACAGCAGAAAAGAGAAAAACTTGTTTTTGAAGGGGTTCTGTGGTATGTTCTTGAGAGAATCACAGAAACCTTCCTTAAAACAGAGAAAGGCGGAAAATGATGGCGGCAGAAGATTTTTTTCAGGAGATTGCAATGACGAAGCATCCCATAGGAGCAGAGGATCAGGAGGTAGAGCCCAGACAGGCCTGCCGGGAGGTTTTCCGGGAAACCGGTTCCTTCCCGGAAAATCTGGTATTTCCCCAGGATCAGACCTTTGAGGAACGAAGGGCGGAATTTCATGAGGAGCTGGAAAAGATGCGCCGGACCTGGCGTCCCTTCCTGGAGAATCACCTGCCGGAGGTGCAGAACCTGCGGCAGTGCCGGGAGATCAGCGAATTTGAGTTCCGATATCTGAAAAAGCATGAGGTTTTCTCAAAAAGGGATGCGGAGGATGTGGCCTGGGAGACCGTGAAGATTCCGGATTACCGGGGGCCGGGAGGGGAGGAAGGCCGCTGGAGAGGCTATTACCGGACCTGGTTTGAGGCTCTTCCTCACCGGGAGGATGAGCGGATCATTCTGCGCTTCCAGTGTGTGGATTATATTGCCCGGGTATATCTGAATGGAAACTTTGTGGGCAGCCACGAGGGGTTTTTTGCTCCCTTTGAGTTTGATGTGACAGACTGGCTGGAGCAGGACAATGAGCTGTATGTGGAATGTCAGAATGACCTGCCGACTCTGGGCATCGGTCCGATTCTGGACGGGGACAAGCTTTATGCCGCCACCGGGCCGGGCTGGGATGATCCGCAGACCGGCTGGCATCACTGCCCTGCGGGAGCCGGGATTTTTGGAAAGGTGACCCTGGAATGCCGTCCGGCGTTGTATCTTACGGATCTTTTTGTACGGCCGGATATTGATTCGGACTATTCGGAGATCCGGATCGGTGTGATGAATTATACAGAAGAGGTGGCAGAGGGGTGTTCTCTGGAAATCCGTGCGCTGCCCCGGAATTTTGAGGGAGCGGAAATCGGAAGCCTGACCGTGGAGGCGCCTTATATCGGCGTGGGAAAAAATGAGTATCGGTTTAAAATCCGCCTGACGGGTTACCGTCTCTGGGAACCGGATACACCCTGGCTCTACGGGGCCGTGGTGCGGCTGCTGGGAAAGGATGGGGAACTATCCGCCCGGGTGGGAAATTTCGGCATGAAGAAGTTTGTCAGTGACGAGTCTGCGTCTCCCAAAGGGAAATTCTATCTGAACAATCACCCCTGTGTGCTGCGGGGAGCCAATGAGATGGGGCATCTTCAGCAGTGTGTGATGCGGGGGGATCCGGATCAGCTTGTGGACGACATTCTCATCGCCAAAATGTGCCATATGAATTATTACCGCATAACCCAGCGTCCGGTTCAGGAGGAAATTTACGATTATTTTGATATGCTGGGCATGTTCCACCAGTGTGATTTTCCGCTGTTTGGCTTCCTGCGCAGAAACCAGTTTGCGGAGGCGATCCGGCAGACGGTGGAAATGGAGCATCTGATCCGCGGCCATGTGTCTTCGGCTATGGTGACGCTGATCAATGAGCCCATGTGTATCCGCAGGACCAATGATCCCAATGACAAATATTCCAGACGCTATGCGGTGAAAGGACACCGGGATCTGCTGCGGGATGAGCTGGAAGCCTTTTTCGCGGCGGCCAGAAAGGCCATTTACACGGAAAATCCGGACCGGGTGGTGAAAAACGTGGAAGGGGATTACGATGCGCCCACAAAGGAAGGCATGCCGGATTTCCATACCTATACTATGTGGTACACCAACCACGGGGAGCCCATCGGAAGGCTGTTAAAGGGCTGGCTGCCGCCCATTAAGAACGGCTGGATGTGCGGCTGCGGTGAATACGGTGCGGAAGGACTGGACAACCAGCCCATTATGGAAAAATATTATCCGAAGGAATGGCTGGAACCAAGAGAAGACGGGAGCTGGTTCCCGGACCGGATTGTCCGTTCCCAGACCCATTCGGTTCAGGGAGACTGGTATCAGGAGCAGGAGACCATTCCGGACTGGATCCGGGAAAGCCAGATCCATCAGGCCAACGCCACCAGACTTATGACGGATGCCTTCCGGCGCAGGGCGGATATCATCAATCACACAGCCATCCATCTGCTGATCGATGCCTGGCCCTCGGGCTGGATGAAAACGCTGCTGGACTGTGAGCGGGAACCGAAGCGCGCGTACTTCGCCTATCAGGACAGTCTGGTTCCTCTGCGGGTTCATCTCTGGTGCGGCCGCTATTATGCATATGAGGGGGAAGAACTCTGCGTGGAGGGCTGGCTGCTCAATGACATGGGAGAAGACCGGGAGGTAACTGTTCAGGCAGCGGTAAAGGTAAACGGCAGAACGGTATCCTGCTGGGAAAAACAGGACCGGATCCAGGCGGCTTACGCGAAATGTGCGGGCCGGATCCCGGTGAGGGTTCCGCATGTGGAAAAAGAAACGGCGGTGCGGGTGGAAGCCTGCATCATGGATGCAGAGGGAAATTGTCTGAATACGGAAGTGTGGGAGTTCCTGGCGTATCCCAGGAAACCACGGGGGCGTGTAACGGTGATCGGAGAGCAGGCGGCGGTGTATGCAAAAGCAGCAGGTCTGGAGCCGGTCCGCGCAGACATTGGAGAAGGCGAAGGCAGGGAAGCGTACACCGGCTGCAGCGGTCAGAAAAGGGCCGGTGGGGTTCTGGTAAGCGATTTTTCAGCGGCAGGTCTCTGCGTTGCCCGGAAGCTCTGGGAAAAGGGCAGAAAGCTGGTACTGCTGCTTCCGGACGTACCGGATTTCCGAACGGAGTTTGGCGGTCTGGAAATCCGGCTGAAAAAATGTCAGGAGGTCTTTTTTGCCGCGGCAGAGCCGGAGTATCAGAAATATCATTTCCGTATGCTTTACAACCGGGATACGGATGTCATTGATTTTGTGGGAAGAAACTATATTGAATGTTCGAAACCTGCCGAAACGGCTGTTTATTCCTATGCGAAGGGCGGTTTTGACGGAAGTGTGGGAAGAAAACCCCGTCTGCCCTTTGTGGCAGTGCTGGAGGAGGAGCGGATGGTACTGGTCAGCCTGCTTTTTGAGGGCAGAGCGGGTGTGAATCCCAATCTGGACGCATTCCTGGCAGACTGTCTGGAAAATCCTTCTGCGGCAGGGAATAAAAATCATGGATGAATGATGTGAGGAGGAAAAAGGATGCTACAGGAAGAACTGGACAGAAGAAAGATACCGAAAATCGGATTTTCCAGGGAGGCCGGGGAAAGAGAAAAACAGCGGGAGAAAATCCGGCAGCTGCTGAAAAGAGAATTTTACGGTTTTGAACCGGACTTTCCTTTGACGGATGAATCGGAAATTGTCCGGACGGAGGAAGACAGCTTCGGCGGAAAGGGAACAACCTACGAGATTGCGGTGCGGGTGCGCTCGCCCTTTGCCTATATCTCTTTCCTGGCCACGCTGACGGTTCCGAAAGGGATCTGCAGGCCCCCTGCATTTCTGTGCTATACATTTACGCCGGCCATTGCGGATGGCCTGGGAGAGGAAATTCTGGACAATGGCTATGCGGTTGCCAGTCTGTACTATGAGGGAATCGCGCCGGACAAAGAAGATCAGTTCGCAAACGGAGCCGGGAGCTTCTGTCGCCGGAATCCCTTTGATTCCTGGGGGAAAATTGCCATCTGGGCCTGGGCCGGCTCCAGACTGCTGGATGTTCTGCTGAAGCTGGACTGGCTGGATGAAAGGCGGATTGCCGTTGTGGGACACTCCAGGCTTGGGAAAACCGCGCTGTTTGCCGGCGCCATGGATGAACGCTTTTCTCTGGTGATCAGCAATGATTCCGGAGCCGGCGGAATCGCTCTGCTTCGGGGAAAAACGGGGGAGAAAATCGAAAATCTGGCTCAGAAGGGTTCCCGGTTCTGGTTTTGCGGAAACATGGAAAAGTATGCGGGGAAGGAAGAAGAGCTGCCCTTTGACGCTCATTTTCTGGCAGGACTGGTGGCTCCCAGATATCTGTATGTGGCCAGTGCCTCAGAAGATGACTGGGCAGATCCCTGGTCCGAATTTCTTTCCTGTGCGGCAGCCGGGGAAGCCTATGAAAGCTATGGGCTGACAGGGCTGGTATCTCCCGATCGCCGCCCGGAGCCCGGGGATGCCTTTCATGAGGGAAGGATCGGATATCATCTGCGCCGGGGGACCCATTATCTGGGAAGGGATGACTGGCGTCAGTTTTTTGCATATAGGGAAAGACATCAGATTTGAGGGAGGGAAAAGGATGCGGCCGCGAAAGCGGCATGCGGGAAGACGCACCGCAGTCTGTGGGGCTGGCGGCGAGAGCGTATCGGGACGCTGCGGGGAACCGAAGGCAGGTCCTGTGACAGACTGCGTTTCCTGCTCGGGCCGCGCGCCGGTTTGCCGCCATTCGCGCAAACTCGCCTCCGGCACATCCCGCTGCATACGCAGCTCAAACTATTCAATGCCGGATATTTTGTGTGCCTTCGGCTCAGACAGACGCTCGGTGGCGGCAGCTAGCGCAGCCCTCCCGACGGAAGCCTCGCAATTGTCACAGGGACGCTGTCCT
>JAXEJQ010000156.1:0-31147 GCA_034101475.1 Candidatus Limivivens sp. | reverse complement strand
ATCCGTAAATTCCTTTTATTTCCTTTACTCTGGCAGGCGTGATCTGCTTTACGCAGCCTGCGATGTAGGCATAAGTCATAGGCCTGTCTTCCCGAAGCTGGGCCGGATCTTCACAGTAATTCCGGTAGGATTCTGCAAAATATTCCTGGCTGTTCTGAAGTGTATAAGCTGAATTGGACTGCTTATAGTTCTTTTTTCCGATGCAAAAATCTGCTGGAAATCTGAAGAAGAATCCGCGCCCCCATTCATAAAGCTTACAAAATGTCCCAGCTCGTGGAGCAGATTACCGCTGTTGGCTTTTCTCAGCTCAATATAACCTTTCCGGGCATCAAAAACACCTGCATAAGAAACACTGGAATTAAACTTAAGCGTGTATCCCATGGTTTCAAAAGCGTTGAGAACATTGTCATCTGCCTTAGCTCCCAGCTGACGCAGCGACGTACCGGCAGATGCCGTGGTTCCGGTCGACGCATTTGACGCAGTAACTGTACTGCTGCTGTCTTTCAGGGTTGTTGTCGTTGTTACAGTTGTTTTGACTGTTGTCTGTATTGTCTTGATCTTTGATTTCTTTCTGACCGTGGTTTTCACAGTCGTGAGAACTGTGGTATTCTTTTTCTTCGTCTGCGTGGAGCTATTCAACGTCTTCGTACTCTTTTTCGTCGATTTTTTTGTAGTTGTTTTGCTCTTTGTAGCAGCTTTCGCCATCTTCTGTGTCTTTACGGTTGTTTTTGTATTCGTTGTAGTGGTAACCTTTGTCTTGTCAGCAAGGGGGATTTCTTCCTCACCGATCACCACCTCGTCCACAACCTGCCCGTCATCGTAAGTGTCTACTACCGGGCTTAACAAATCCAGATTTCCTGTCGTCGGATTTGTTACCGTAATTCCGGCCACCAGTGTGACTGCCAGAACTACACCTGTAATCTGCGCTAATTTTTTTCTCATAGCACCCATACTCCTTTTCTGAAAATTGGGCTTAATTAAATAAATCCCTAAAAGAGCCGTTTTTGTTTTTCTCAATAACCGGCCGCCACTGCTTGCTATTCTTACACATGAATCATGTGGCAACCGGCTGTCATAGTCCTGTAGAACCTTAGACCCTTGGCTTTGCGTCACTGCTTTTCAACAGTTTTGCCCTTATAGAATATTTCTTCACACTTCTTACAGCATAATTCTACATCAACCGAGGTAAAAAGTCAAATCATTTCTTATTTTTCTGAAGAAATTCTTATTTATTTTCGCCTTTCCACGGGAAATTGCTACTCTCCCGCAAAAATCTGTGCAATGGGAGAATCAGCCGGAAGTATCACCGTTTTATTCTCACCGCTCATCGATGCTTTCAGCGCATCCAGACTGCGCACATAGGAATAAAAATCTGTCTTTTCTTCATCTGCATAGGCATTAGCCAGAATCCGCATATATTCTGCTTCCCCTTCCGCTCTCAGGATTTCCGCCTGCTTTTCCGCCTCGGAAATCTGAATCGCCACTTCTTTGTCCGTGGTATTCCGGATCACCTTTGCTTCCGAATTTCCTTCTGCCGTATAAGTGGCCGCGATATTGTTCCGTTCAGAAATCATCCGTTCATACACAGCTGCCTTGTTGTCATTGGGCAGATCCAGTTTCTTGATTTCAAAAACCTCAACTTCAATCCCATACTGTGACAGATTATTTCCGATTCCTTCCATCACTTTGCTGGCCAGAACACCATCCCGACCGGAAATCACTTCATCCTGTCCCATACTGCTGATCACATTTTTCGCTGCATTATAAACAGAAGTATTGATCCTGCTCTCTGCATTGCTCAGAGAAGAGTTCAGCGTCTGGGCAAATTTCAGCGGGTCGCTGATTCTCCAGATCACATAGCTGTCACTGATCATTGTTTTCTTATCCTTTGTAATCACATCAGAGGGAGTCAGATCATACAGAAGGCTCTGCTTCGGCAGAGTTGAAACGCTCTGGATAAAGGGAATCTTCATGCTGACTCCCGCTTCCTCAATCACCCGGTTAACTTTTCCGAACTGGCGGATCAGACTGTACTGGTTCTGTTCCGTCACAACAACGGAAGCATTCATGACAAAAAGTGCCGCAACAATGGCAATTCCCGCAATTATCTTTTTCTTCATTTCTGCTTTCCTCCTTCTACTGTGATGTCTGCCACGGTTGTTCCTTCCTCACCGCCGTCTGCAGAACCGGCAAAGGTATCCAGCGGCAGAATCTTCTCAATGCCGTTTCCGCTGTCAATGATCACCTTCATACCCGGAAGCACATCCTCCATGGCTTCATAAAACATCCGCTGCTTTGTCACAACCGGGTTCTTCTGGTATTCCTCATACATGGCATTGAATCTGGCCACCTGGGCCTGGGCCTCATTGATCCTTGTCTGCTTATCCGCTTCCGCTTCCTTGATAATCTGGTCTGCCTGTGCCTCAGCCTCCGGAAGCTGCTCATTGCGGTATTTATTGGCATTATTCAAAGCAGTTTCTTTTCCCTGCTTTGCCGTTTCCACTGCCTTGAAAGCTTCCATGACACTGGTGGTGGGCGGTTCGGAGTCCTGAATCGTAATATTCACGAGCTGAATGCCAATTTCCTGTTCATCCAGCTTTTCCAGGATCATTTCCTTTATTTTCGCCTGAATTTCTGATTTTCCTGTGGTCAGGACATCGTCCACATTGTAGCTTCCGATAACCGAACGAATACAGCTCTGGGCAATATTTTTCAGAATCATCTCCGGCTTGCTGGATTCATACAAATACTGAACCGGATCGGAAATCCGATATTCCACATAAAAATCCACGTTGATAAAATTATAGTCTGAAGTAATCATCAGGCTCTCATCCTCATTGGATTCATTGCTTCCCTCAATATAGCCGATTGGGAACCCCTGGATGGTGGTATTTACCTTTGTAACCTCCTGTACCAGAGGAATCTTAAAATGAAGGCCTGTTTCCGTTACAGCTTTCGGCTTTCCAAATGTAACCAGAACCGCCTGTTCCTGCTCCTGAATCTGATAGAAAGAGCCGGACAGCGCAGCCACCACAATCACCGCTGCTCCCGCGGCAATCCCGGCCCTTCTGGCGAATTTACCCATGTTTTTCTTTTTGGGATATTCTTCCATCACTCCATTAACTTCCTGATTCTTACCCTTTCTCTTCCACATACGTTTCCTCCTCCTGGTGTGTGCGGCAGACTGGTTTCCATGGCAGCCAGCTTGACCTGCCTGTAGATTCAAAGAAAAGTTCCGGTAGCCAAAAAAGACTTTTACTTCAGAAAACCTGAAATAAAAGTCTTGCTATTTGCTTACATGAAACGGATATCTCTATCGTTCTGACGATCCATGTACCACCTGATTGGTTTGGACGGTGGAAGCTACTCCCTTTTCTTTGTCAAAATTTTATCAAATTTTGCCGTTTTTGTCAAGCATTTATTTCAATTTCTCGAAAAAGCGGTTAAACTGCGCTCCGGCGAACAGCAACCACATGCAGAAATACAGCCACAGCATAATCATGACAACCATGGTCAGACTGCCGTAAATGGAGGCAAACTTTTCTTTCCATTCCACATACAGAGAAATCAGATAGGAAAATACCGACCAGGAGACCGAAGCCAGTGCTGCTCCCGGAAGCTGCGTAACATATTTCCTTTTAATATTGGGCAGAAATTTATACAGTGCCGCAATCAAAAGCGTCAGAGTAAAAAGTGCGCCTCCGGTTCTGGCCCAGATCAGCAGATCGGAAAAGCGCTGCAGTACCGGGACATTTTCCATCAGAAGCAAATGGAAGGAATTACCGAAGACCAGAAGCCCCAGTGCCAGCACAAGGATGATCAAAAGCAGAAACATATAAATGGCCGCCCGGATCCTGCAGAATACATAATTTCTGGTTTCCTTAATTCCATAAATGGAGTTCAGACCATTTGTAACCGCCATCACGCTACGCCCGGTGGTCCACAGGGACACAATCGCTGTTCCGGACAGAATCGCCGTATTTTTAATGTAGATACCATTTACCAGCTCTCTCAGATAATCCCAGAAAGCTTCCGGGAAAATGTTCTGCAACGCATCCATCAGGTCTGCCTTTGTCAGAGGGGTGTATTGAAGCAGAATCAGAAACAGCATCAGAAACGGAATGATTCCCATAATAATATAAAAAGCAGACTGAGCGGCGTAAGCATCCATCCGCGCCTCCTTGTTATCCCTCAGAAATTGTCTGACCAGCTGAATTGCCTTCCTCATAAAGCGTTACCTCTCCGTAATAATGCTTTAAAATCGCTTCAAAGCTCTCTCCCGCTTCCGCCATGTGCATGGCTCCATTCTGACTCATACCGATTCCATGGCCGTATCCTCCACCGACAACGGCATACCCGGTAAGCGCCTCCTCTGTCTTCTCCTCTGTCAGGTAAAAGAAAGCGCTGGGAAGCATTCCAAGATCCGGAGCCGTCTCCCCATTCTGCAATGTTACCGGATTCTCCAAAGGTTTCAGAAATTTCCGGATCGCATATTCTCCGGAAACCTCCCTGCTGCCCTTCGTTCCCTGAATCCGGAGTACGGAAACACAGCCGGACTCCTCCCGGCTCCCAATGGAGAGCTCTGTCACCTGCCCCAGTTCGTATCCGGCATCTTCCGAAAGCCTGGTCAGCTGCTCCAGCGTAAAGAACGTATTCCAGCGATACCAGGGTTCATCTTTTTCATAGTCTTCCCGATCACGGTCTGAGAGAAAAGCACAGAACACAGCCTCCTCTGATAAATCCCGGGTCAGATCAATTCCGCAGGAGGTAGAGTAATACCTGGCATCCACCAGCTCACCGTTTTTCAGCATCCGGATTCCTTTCGTACCCTCCACCGCCTGAGAACTTCGTGAATCCTCCGGAAAATTATTATAAACCTGAAATTCCACACTGTCGTCCACATCTGCCTCATAGTCTGCAAGCCTCCCGTTTCCAAGTTGACTGTATGCGTACGTTCTGGCACACACGGCCTGAGCTTTCAGAGCCTCCGATGGATACCGGGCAGGCATTTCGCTGGGCACGACCGCACACAGATACGTTTCCAGATCCACCGTATTCCGGAACAAGTATCCTTCTTCAGAAGCTGTTACAGTCAGACTTCCGTGATAAACCGGATGATCATAACCTCGCTTCAGCAGCGGCATGGAAAAACTTCCCTCCCCTTCTGTTGGTTCAAAATTCCATACCGTCTCCATTCCATCGGAATTCTCCAAGGGGAAGACAAATTCAGAACCTGGCTCACACGAAAAGGATCTGCCGCTATCCGTTGAACAGGTATATGCCGTCTGAAAAGCAATCCGTTCTTCCTGATGATAAAGGCTTTCAAAGGAATCCGAACGAATCAGGACACGAATCTCCGTCTCAGAAGTCATCTTTCCGACGGAAGCCGTTTCTGTCGCTTCCGTTTTCCTTTCCGACTCTTCCCCTGTTCCGACTGCTTCTACCTTTTCTGTGTCCTGTTCCGGGTTACTTCCTGTTTCTGCAGCCCCTGTATCCTGTCTTACAGGCACCTCTGATTTCTTTTTTTGTTCTTCATGGCGCAGACAGGTAAAAATCAATAGAATTCCGATCATTCCCAAAAGCAGCCAGCAGCATTTTTCTCTCTTCAAACGATACTCCTCTGCCCTGTCCGGACAGTTTCTTTCTTCTGTTCATTATATCTGGTTTTGTCCAAAACATGCAGAAATGGATTACTCTGCCGTAAAACGGTAAATCGTAGTCGTATCGTAAAGCTCTCCCGCTTTTAAAACCGGTCCCGGGAAGTTTTCATGATGGATCGCATCCGGGTAAAACTGCGTCTCCAGGCAGAGTCCCTGTCTCTTCCCATAATGCACGCCGCCTTTTCCGGTCTTTTCCTCACCGATGAAATTACCGGCATAGAACTGAACGCCCGGCAAATCCGTGAATACTTCCATTTTTCTGCCTGCAGAAGGCAGTGTCACTTCCGCAATTTTCCGAATACCTTCTCCCTGATGATTCAGCACAAAATTGTGATCATAGCCGCCGCCCTTGACGATCTGCTCATAATCCGAATCAATCTCCAGACCGATCTGTTTCGGAGAGGTAAAATCAAAGGGTGTCCCCTTGACGGAACGGATTTCTCCGGTCGGAATCGACTCTTCATCTGTGGGTGTAAAGGAATCGGCATCCAGCCATAAAACGTGGTCGCAGATATCCCCCTGTCTCTCATGACCCGCCAGATTAAAATAACTGTGGTTCGTCATATTCGCGATCGTGTCCGCATCGGCCTTCGCCTGATAATGCAGGGAAATTCCGTTATCTTCTGTCAGGGTATAGGTCACGGACGCCGTCATATTTCCCGGGTAACCCTCGTCACCATCGGGACTCTCCAGGGTGAAGCGGACTGCATTCTCCGCCTCCAGAAGCTCAGTCTTCCAGATCCGTTTGTCAAACCCACTGCTGCCGCTGTGCAGATTATTTCCCTTCTCATTTTTTTCCAGATGATAGACCTTTCCATTCAGCTCAAACTCCGCTTTCCCGATCCGGTTTCCGCTTCGTCCGATCACCGCTCCGAAAAAGCCTCCGTAAGTTTCATAATCCTTCGCCTCCCGATAGCCCAGAATCACGTCCGTAAGCACACCTTTTCCATCCGGCACACAGGCAGCCACCAGTGTCGCTCCCAGATCCGTAACGGAAACACGCATCCCATTTTTATTGGTCAGAGTAATCAGGCTGGCCTCTTCTCCCTTTCCAGTCTTTCCAAAGAATAGTTTCTCCATCTCATTATCCTCCTTCACGCTGCCGGCAGTACGCAGACCCTCCTGCCATCCGCTGCCGGCCCTGTCTTCTGTCATTATACACAAAGATTCCCAAAAGCACAATTCTTTTTTCCCGCCCGGGGAAGCTTATACGCTCAAAAAAAAGAGAGCCTGCGCTCTCTTTTTCACACCCAGAATGCCGTTTCCTGCACTTTGACTCCTAGCAAAGCTAGGTGGGTAACCGCAGCCGTAAGCTCTGCCTTCCACTGATTCGAGGCGGCCTGACATTACCTGCGGCGATATAGGAATCCCATGAAAAGTAAATGTAGGTTCAAAATAGCAGGAGTGTCGCACACCCCAGGATGCTTTCTGGTTTTCTATAATTTCCTGTACTGATATTGATTATATCCTAGTATCTGCTTATTTTCAATATATAATTCTATCCAGATTTTATTACCGGATTTTGTCAACAATTCCGACAAAATCCAACAAGGGACTCTTCTCCTTCCAATCGGTGAAAAATTGTCCCTTGCTCAGAATAATGAGCTGCCCGACAAATGGCTGCCTGCTCATAATAATACAGGGCTGTGAAAAAACGCAGCCCTGTACGATATCTCTTATTAGTTCAGTTCGTCAACCACTTTCTGGATTGCTGCCAGAGCATCATCCGGAAGCTTGTCATAACCGTCTTTCTTCGTTGCGAAATCTTCAACAGCTTTCACACGGTCACCCATACGAGCCTTCAGCTCAGCAAGGTATGCAGGATCATTCATATCCGGTACAAAGCCTTCCCAATCCATGATCTCAATATCTGAGAACGGACCCCACTGTTTGAACTCTGCACGTTTCTCAACGATGGCTTCCAGAATGCCCAGGGTATCCTTCGGCTGAACCTTCTTGCCCATGAAATCGCCGGTGTTTACAATGTAGCAGTCTACGTTCTTCTCTTCTACCAGCTTTTTGAACTTCTCGTAGTCATTGGCCAGCGGATAGGTACGGAACGGATTTGCGTAGGGAACGATCCGCAGTGCATTCAGGTCGGTACCAGCTTTTACACGCTCTGCGGTGGAAGTCTTGGTAGCCAGGGTAGCGCCCATTACAGCTGCCAGAGAAGCACCCTTCAGTTTCACAACGGGCGGAATAACCGGATCCTTCATAATCCAGAAGATCGCGTTAACCGGAGCGTCGATCTTGTCCACACGGTTCGGGGACCACAGTTTGGACTTGATGGCACGGCCGTTGCCGTTACGGATATCTTCGGTTACCAGCTGAATCTTTCCGTCCTCATCCAGAGTTGCGGAGCAGTTCTGAGCGGATAACAGATATTTATTGTCCGGGCAGCCTGTGGGGTAATCTGCTGTCTTATCGAAATAAGTCGGCTCCAGAGCGATGGAAGCGCAGGTATCGGTATTAATAATGAATGCATCGTCATGCAGAACCTTGATCTCATATTTTCCGCCATGTTTTGCATGGGTCAGAGTGGATTTACCGGATCCTGACAGACCATAAACAGATGCAACGAATTTAGAACCGTCAGCCAGTAAGTACTCCTTCTGTCCGCCGTGGCATGCTGCATAACCGTTGCGGTTTGCAATGGCCCATGCCATGGTCAGTGTACCTTTCTTATGCTCGCCAAAATATCTCATACCAAGAATACATGCGCAGTTTTCATTGGTATCGAAGTAGCACAGCGTCAGCGGATCGCTCAGGCAGCTGTAATCCACATCCGGACGGTTGCCCGGTGTCCACTGGGGATCAGAGAAGATGTAAATATCTGCTTCTTTTCCGTCTCCAACCGGTTTGGAATTCTTGTACATTTTCACGTATTCATCAGACATGTACTGGAAGTTCAGCATCCAGTTGTACATGATGTTCTCTTCGCCTTCCGGAATCAGCAGGTGTGCTTTTACCATAAATTCCGGATCCAGACCTACGAAAACCTCGGCATGATACATGGTTTTCCAACGGCTCTCATAAACAGCATCCATGGCTACTTTATCCAGCTTTGCCTCATCTACGCCCGGCTCGCCTTTGATACGGCGTGCAACAGCATAACGACCGGTAACAGCACCATCGTTAAACAGAAGAACTTTCGCGTCTTTTTCCAGACCGAATTCCTCGCCTCTATATACAGGCATGTCAGTTACAATCGTACCCGGAGAATTCTTTGCTAATTCGTAAGCTTCTTTCAGGGTGTTTACCTTCACAACATTGTTTCCATAGAAAGCAGCTTCAATGATGGAACGGGTTTTGGAAAATCCGACTTTGCCAGCACCAATTTCACTAATTGGATAATATGCTTTTGTTGACATGATGTGTCCTCCTTATCTTTATTCAAAAGTTGGATCTATTATCTCATTTCTCGCCAAAAATGTCAAGTATTTAACAATAAACCTTTTCTAAACTTGCTGCTGTTCTGTTACAGTTCCGCCTTCAGCGGCTTCCTGGACTTCCTTCCAGCCAATCTTTCGGAATCGTTTATGAAGTTCAAAGTTTTTTCATTGGCTTTCTGTGCCGCCTTATGTTATGATGATATAAATGTGTCAATTTATTCTGATGAGCCAAGGGACAAATGGACACGAAAATCCATGCTTGCATGGATTTTCATGTCTATGGGGCCCGCAAAGCATGAGCAAGCAGCCATTTTTCGCAGAAAAATGAGCGAATTGCGAATGTTTTCGTCGATTTTGAGGTGCTTCGTCCCCGTGGGACGCGTTAAGCACCGACCACAGCGAAGCGCAGACGCAGAGCACGGAAAAATCGACGGAAGGCTCATTTGTCAGGTAACTCTTCTGATAAATCAATGACGCATCATCGATTTTTTACAAGGAGGTTCTACATGAATACAACTACCTATTCCGAAATTACCCCCGAAATTCTGAATCTGGCCAGGCAGAGCTATGAAGTAAGCCAGATCAACCAGGAACTGTACACAAAATATGAAGTCAAAAGAGGTCTTCGCGACATCAACGGGAAAGGCGTTTTGGCCGGTCTCACAGATATTTCCGAAGTCCGCTCCTGTATCGTGATCGATAATGAGATGATCCCCTGTGAAGGAAAGCTTTTCTACCGGGGCTATGACATTGAGGAACTGATTCAGGGCATGATCAAAGACAAACGATATGGTTTTGAAGAAATCACTTATCTTCTTCTCACCGGAAGTCTTCCCACCGCCCCTGAGCTTGATTCCTTTTCCCGTCTTCTTGCCAGCTACCGTTCTCTTCCTACCAGTTTTGTCCGCGACATCATCATGAAGGCCCCCAGCCGCGATATGATGAATACCCTTGCCAGAAGCGTTCTGACCCTTTATTCTTACGATGACCGCGCCGATGACATTTCCGTTCCCAATGTTCTGCGGCAGTGCCTTCAGCTGATAGCCCTTTTTCCCATGCTTTCTGTTTACGGTTATCAGGCATACAGCCATTATCATGACGGAAACAGCCTTTTTATCCATGCTCCTCTGCCGGAGCTGTCCACAGCAGAAAATATTCTGCACATTCTGCGCCCTGACAGCAAATATACGGAGCTGGAAGCCCGGATTCTGGACATTGCCCTGATCCTTCATATGGAACACGGCGGCGGCAATAACTCTACCTTCACCACCCACGTGGTCTCCTCCTCCGGTACGGATACCTATTCCTCCATGGCCGCCTCCCTCGGCTCTCTGAAAGGCCCCAGACACGGCGGAGCAAATATCAAGGTTGTAAAAATGTTCGACGACATGAAGGAAAACCTGACAGACTGGAAGGACGAAGATGCCATCCGTGCTTATCTGCGGGCACTTCTGCACAGAGAAGCCTTTGACCATGCAGGTCTGATCTACGGCATGGGCCATGCGGTCTATTCCATCTCGGATCCCAGAGCAAATATTTTTAAAAATTTTGTTCACAGCCTGGCTCAGGAAAAAGGCAGGGAGGAAGAATTCCAGCTATATTCTGCGGTAGAACGCCTGGCCCCCCAGGTGATCGGCGAAGAACGCCGGATCTATAAAGGCGTCAGCGCCAATGTGGATTTTTACAGCGGTTTTGTCTACAGCATGCTGGATCTTCCCAAGGAGCTTTTCACTCCGATCTTTGCCATGGCCAGAGTGGTCGGCTGGAGCGCACACCGGATCGAGGAGCTGTCCAACAACGGCAAAATTATCCGTCCTGCCTATAAAAGCGTTGCGGCTCACCAGAAATACGTTCCTCTGAAACGCAGAAAAACAAAGAGCTCCGGCAGATAATCTGCCTTAAAAAAGATGCTGTCAGATCTGACAGCATCTTTTTATCATCGTTTATTCAGTTAAAAATATTTCTTGGCGGCATTTCGCACGGCAATTCCAAACCAGATCACAAAAATCAGGAAGATCACTGTCACCACCAGATAAAGGTTCCCCATCAGTCCCGTAAAATCATTGATCACACCGATCGCACCGCATACGGTAGTCGCAATACCGAAAACCAGCAGCTTCGGCTGAATGCAGGCAATATAACCCTCCCGGTCCTTGCACCGTTTCATATTTGTATCCTTGGGCAGAACCAGGTTTTCCTTTACCTCACCCTTTTTAGCCATCAGATACCAGCCGTATAAAATATAAACACCAAAGCCCGCCACCAGCAGATCAATCAATACAAACATATTATCCATACAGGTATCCTCCCTTACTGAATCCCAAGGAACTGCTTTACAATCCCTTTCATATCGCAGACATCCACCACATGCCTGTGAAGCACCGGAGCCGTGCGGATCTCTTCAATGGCCTTCGGCACGCTGGTACCCGCAAGAGCCGACAGCTCATCCACCAGTTCAAAATCACCCATGGCATCATATTTTCCATCGATGGCATTCATAACGCTTCTGGTAAATTTGTAGGGGCTTGCCGTGGAGGCGATGACTGTTTTCGTCCGGTCGTCGGTCTCCTCCCGGTACTTTTTGTATACAGCGGAAGCCACCGCCGTATGGGTATCCAGAACATAGCCGGATTTCCGGTAAACAGAAGCAATTTCCTCAGCCGTCTCCGCCTCTGAAGCATAATTGCCATAGAAATCGCCCAACTGTTCTTTCATATCTGCTGTAATCTCATAGCTTCCTTCCCGTCCCAGGGCAGCCATCAGTTCACGGTCCTTTTCTGCATCTTCCCCTGCGATCTGATAGATCAGACGCTCCAGATTACTGGAAATCAGGATATCCATGGACGGG
Source organism: Candidatus Limivivens sp. (assembly GCA_034101475.1). GTDB lineage: Bacteria > Bacillota > Clostridia > Lachnospirales > Lachnospiraceae > Limivivens. The sequence continues at coordinate 19,247 of JAXEJQ010000156.1, read as the reverse complement.
GAAGTCGTCAGAATAAATTCCCGGTTCCGGTCATAGATTCCTGTCCGGAAGAAATCAAACAGCACCTTGTTGTCATTGGAGGCACAGATCAGCTTTCCGATGGGCACACCCATATTTTTCGCATAATAGGCCGCAAGAATATTGCCGAAATTTCCCGTGGGAACCACCACATTAACCGTCTCGCCGCTCTTAATTTCCCCCTTGCCCAGAAGCTTCGCATAAGCATATACGTAATAGACAACCTGAGGAACCAGACGTCCGATGTTGATGGAATTCGCAGAAGAAAACTGATAGCCTGCCGCAGCCAACTCTCCCGCCAGCTCACGATCACCGAACATCTTTTTCACACCGGTCTGGGCATCGTCAAAGTTCCCCCGGATCCCCACAACAAAGGTATTGGCTCCCTTCTGGGTCACCATCTGCTTTTCCTGAATTGGGCTGACGCCGTCCTTCGGGTAAAAGACAATAATCTTCGTGCCCGGAACGTCTGCAAAGCCTGCCAGAGCTGCCTTACCGGTGTCTCCCGAAGTTGCGGTCAGAATCACAATCTCATGATCCGCCTGATTCTTCCTGGCTGCAGTGGTCATCAGATGAGGCAGGATCGACAGGGCCATATCCTTGAAAGCACTGGTCGCCCCATGGAACAGTTCCAGATAATAGGCATCCTCTGTTTTCTTCAGGGGAGCGATTTCCTCCGTGTCGAATTTGCTGTCATAAGCTCTGGCAATACAGGTTTTCAGCTCCTCCTCGGTAAAATCCGTCAGAAAACACTTCATCACCTCATAAGCCGTTTCCTGATAGCTCATTCCGGAAAGGGCCTCCAGGTCTGTGTCCAGCTTTGGCAGAAAACCCGGGACATACAGGCCGCCGTCCGGCGCCAGGCCTTTTAAAATCGCCTGGGAAGCCGTGACCTTCTCCTCTTTGTTCCGGGTGCTGTTGTATAATAATTCCATCGCATTCTTCTCCTTATGTATTTGGTCATAATCTTCTGAGCCAGAGACAAATAAACATAAAAATCCATGTTTTCCGTGATTTTTATGTCTGTGGGCCGTCAGGCCCCTTGTCTTATCACTCATACCTTTAATGAGAGATTATAACATACCTTTTCTCGCTGCACAAGGCAAAAGCCTCTGTTTTTTACAATAAAACAGGGCTGCCCCTGCAGCCCTGTTCCCCGCATTTTTTGTACTTTTACTCTGTAAATGTAAAATATTCGTGGCCGCCGTACTCAAACAGCAGCTTCAGGTTGTCGTCAAACCATTTAATATTATGGTTGTCCGCACTGGCCCTAGCCATGAAGCACAGAGCTCCCTGGGAATAATCTTCCCCTGCCAGCGCCCGGTCTACGGCCTCGATGGTCTCATCCGTGATGGTAACGCTGTTGATCCGCCCATCCGCAGTGGGCGAAAACTGTACTACATCTCCCGTCCTCTCCCAGACCACATCGTAAATCGTGTCCGGGAAACGACTGTCTTTTACTCGATTCAGGACCACATTGGCAATCAGGATCTTGCTCTTCATATCGCCCCCGGTAGCCTCTGCCTCAACAATCTGCAGCAGGGCATAATAATCTTCGGATGCCATATGATTCTCGCGTACGGTCTGCTGTACACAGCGGCCGATTTCACTGATCTTTGCCGTTCCCTGTTCCACTCTCAGCCGGTTCAGCGTTTTTCTGCTGACGCTGCTGGATCCTACCAGAATATTCTCGTAGCTATTTTCCAGATTTACGGTTTCCGCCGCAGCTGAATATTCCTCCATGGAATTCACACTGCTGACAATTCCCATCAGACCTGCCTGAAGCTTGCTGCCACCTTCTCCCTGGCCGCTGTCCAGTTCTTCTCCCAAACCGGAACTGCTCCGAACCGCGTAAACTGTGCTGCTGTTTTTGCCGTTTAAAAAACTGGCACACAGCACAATCACCGCAAGGCCTGCTGTTGCGGACAAAAGCATCATAAACGCCCCATATCCGTTTCTCTTCCACCTCATAACACAGCTGAAAGCTTTCCTTAATATTGCACTGCGTAATTGCATGTCTGTGTTGTCCTCTCTTCCCCTGTTGTCCCACGGGCAGGCTCCGGGAGCAGGTTCCCCTGTTCCGGCACGCTGCCTGCGTGCGAATAACACCTACATCCAAAAGTACAATCATGCGGTAAGCTCTGTGTATCTGCATTATAACGGAAATATTAATGAATTGTCAAGTATTATTTCATATTTTTGTAATATTTTATTCGCCACAGTTTTTACTTTTTCAACATTTTTGTTTTATTTTCGCGATATTTCGTATCATTTCCGGTCCTGTCCTGTCGAATCCCGCAGTTTCCGTCGAAAAACCCCTCCCTCTTTTCCCTTTGTTTTTTCGATATTTCCCGCTATTTTTCGCCCTTTTTCGACACAGTGTCCATTTTTTACTTTTTTATTTCTTGTAGTTAATATTTTTGAAATATTTTAATCTTCTGTTCCCGACCTCACCCTTTGCAGTTCCTGTCGATCCAAAACCGCCAATCATCATAAAACACCGCCTGGCGTTTAGAACAAATGTTTGTTATCTTGAGTTCATTACATGAACATCCATTCTTAATTTCAAGAAAAAATAGCCCCAGATTTTTCTGGGGCTTAGTTACTTTTAAATATGGATTTACTGTTTCTGTTTTATTTTTCTGCCGCAACCATGTTGTTGATCGCAGTCAGCAAAGCGTTGATGGACGCGCGAATGATATCCTGATCCACGCCGGCGCCCCAGAACAGCTTCTCTTCTTTGCTCTTGATTCCCACATAGGCAATTGCACGGGAGCTTGAGCTCTGCTCCAGCGCATGCTCCTGATAGGTAACCAGATCATAATTCAACCGGAACTGCTTCTTTAACGCATTGCTTACCGCGTTCAGACGGCCGTTTCCGGCTGCAATGGCAACCTTGGTCTCTCCGTTGTACTCCACGGTAACCTCAGCAATAATTCCGTTATGCTGCTTGAAATGCACCTCTGTAATATTGTACGGAGTCGTAATGTCTTCGAAGCGCTCTTTGAACAATTCGAAAATTTCCTTCGGCATCAGCTCCTTGTGCTGGTGATCGGAAACGTCCTTGGCGGCATAGCCCATGGCCTCCCGCATCTTCGCCGGAAGATTCAGTCCGAAATTGTGCTCCAGAACATAACCAACGCCGCCCTTTCCGGACTGACTGTTGATCCGGATCACATCCGCCTCGTACTCTCTTCCGATATCCTTCGGATCGATGGGCAGATACGGAACCGTCCAGTGCTCGCACTGATTTTCCTCCCGGTATTTCATACCCTTTGCAATAGCATCCTGATGAGACCCGGAGAAAGCTGCAAATACCAGAGCTCCGCTGTACGGGCTTCTCATGTCCACATGCATTCCGGTATAGTTCTCATATTCCTCAACAATATCCATCATATTCGTAAAATCCAGTTCCGGATCAACGCCCTGAGAATACATATTCATGGCCAGGGTTACAATATCCACATTTCCGGTGCGCTCACCGTTTCCGAACAGAGTTCCCTCAATCCGGTCAGCCCCGGCCAGAATGCCCATTTCCGCGTCAGAAACACCGCAGCCACGGTCATTATGAGGATGCAGGGAAACGATCACGCTCTCCCGGTACTTCAGGTTTTTGCTCATATATTCAATCTGACTTGCATAAACGTGAGGCATGGAATGCTGAACGGTACTGGGCAGATTGATAATCACTTTGTTGTCCGGAGTCGGCTGCCATACATCCAGAACCGCATTGCAGACCTCAAGAGAATACTCCACCTCTGTACCGGTGAAGCTTTCCGGGCTGTATTCAAAGGAAAAGTTTCCTTCGGTCTCGGCTGCCAGCTTTTTCAGCAGTGCAGCACCTTCCACAGCAATATTCAGAATTTCTTCTTTCGACTTTTTAAATACCTGCTCTCTCTGTGCCAGAGATGTGGAATTATATACATGTACAACTGCTTTTTTCGCACCCTTCAGGGCTTCAAAGGTCTTTTTGATGATATGCTCTCTGGCCTGGGTCAGCACCTGAATGGTCACATCGTCCGGAATCAGGTTCTGCTCAATCAGCGTTCTCAAAAACAAATATTCCGTCTCGGAAGCTGCAGGAAATCCAACTTCAATTTCCTTGAAGCCGACCTTCACCAGAAGCTTAAAAAACGCTACCTTCTGCTCCAGTGTCATGGGAACGATCAGCGCCTGGTTTCCGTCCCGCAGGTCCACGCTGCACCAGATGGGAGCCTTTTCAATATGATCTTTTTTTGTCCATTCCATCGACGGAACGGGGGGCATAAAATACTGTCTTGTGTACTTGGATACGTTCTGCATGTCCATTCTCCTTTTTCTTTTCTTATTCTGCGGTTCGTTGTTGATTCAATGCTTTTGGAGCCGTGGTTACCGACTGCATTTCTCTGTTACAATAAAAAAGCCTTCCATCCCACATACAGCTTGTGCTGTTGTAGAGACGAAAGACTGCCTGCAATCTCACGCGGTACCACTCTGTTTTATGAATTCCTTCATACACTCATCGGATACGGGCTTTTCTGCCTTATATCCTTACCCCTGTAACGGTGGGACTCCGTCTGCGTCTACTCTCCTGATCCGGATTTGGGGCAGCCGCTCCGAGGCGAGTTCGGCTCATCCCTTCTGCTGTCTCGCATCACCCGGCAGCTTTCTGGATTCTGGTTTGAACGTACTATTCCTCTTCTTAGCATTTGAGTATTCAACTGGAAAGTATCATAGCATTGTTCCGGAAATTTGTCAAGCCTCCTGTTACCAGAAATCAAACAAGCTCAGCTGTGTCACCTGATATTTCTGACGGTATCCTCCTATGATATCCTTCATCCGATAACGGATTCCATGGGTTTCACATTCGCCGGCAAACACCTCCCAGAGCTGCCGTGCCCGCGGACTGCGGCATTCATACGAATTCCCATACTTCCGGATATACCTTTCCACCAGTCCTTCCCCCGGGAAAAGCTGCTCCAGCTTCTCAAAATACCATTCCCGCTGATTCTGGCGCAGTGTCATTCCAAAGGCCGGATAAATAAATTTTCCTCCAGCCCTGGCTGTTTCACGGACAATTTTCCGGATATTCTCCTCACTGTCCTCCAGAAACGGCAGCACCGGCATCAAAAGAACTCCGGCAAAGAGTCCCTGTTCAGACAGCCTCGCAATCATATCCAGCCTTTCCGAGGAAACAGCCACCCGGGGCTCCACCTTTCTGCAGAGGGCATCATCCGCCGTGGTCACCGTCACCTTCAGAAGCACCGGCGAATGCTCCGCGATTTCTTTCAGAAGATCCACATCCCGCAGCATCAGTGTGCTTTTCGTGGCAATGGCCGCGCCGAAGCCAAAAGCATTCAGAAGCTCCAGAGCATGGCGGGTCAGAAGCAGCTCCTTCTCAAAAGGATTGTACGGGTCACTCATGGCACCGGTCCCCACAACGCCCTTCCTGGTTTTTCTCCGCAGTTCATCCCGGATAATGCGCAGAGCATCCGCCTTCACGCGCACCCGGTCAAACTCCTCCACACCATAGCATTGAGAGCGGCTGTCACAGTAAATACAGCCGTGACAGCAGCCCTTGTAAATATTCATATTGTAATCGATTCCAAACCATTCGGACGGGCTCTTACACCTTGTCACAATGGTTTTTGCAGGTATTTCTTCCATGGTTTTCTCCTGAATCCGCCGGGCTTCTTCCCCGTTTACTCTGTCACAGTCTACGCCGTTTTCACAAACTGGCTGTTGTAAAGTCCTGCATAAAATCCATTCTGCGCCATAAGCTCTTCATGGGTTCCCTGTTCGATAATATTCCCATCCTTCATGACAAGAATCAGATCGGCATCCCGAATCGTGGAAAGCCTGTGGGCAATGACGAAGCTGGTTCTGCCTTTCATCAGATTGTCCATTGCCTTCTGAATCCGGATCTCCGTTCTGGTATCCACGGAACTGGTCGCTTCATCCAGAATCATAATGGGCGGATCTGCCAGAATCGCCCGGGCAATGGTCAGAAGCTGCTTCTGGCCCTGGGAAATATTGCTGGTTTCCTCATTCAGCACCATCTGATAGCCCCCGGGCAGTGTCTTGATAAAATTGTGGGCATGTGCCGCTTTGGCTGCCGCAATCACTTCCTCATCAGTGGCATCCAGACGTCCATAACGGATGTTTTCCATAATGGTTCCGTTGAACAGCCAGGTATCCTGAAGCACCATTCCGAACATCTCCCGCAGATCACTGCGGATAAACCTGCGCAGGTCCTGCCCATCCACCTTGATGGCTCCGGAGTTGACATCATAAAACCGGAGCAACAGCTTGATCATCGTCGTTTTTCCCGCTCCTGTGGGGCCTACAATCGCAACCTTCTGTCCCTGAGAAATCTCTGCGGAAAAATCATGGATCGTGATCTTATCCGGAGTATAGCCAAAACTTACATGGTCAAATTCCACATTTCCTTCCAGATGGTCAATGTGTACCGGAGTTTCCACCGTCTGCTCTTCCTCTTCTTCCTCAAGGAACTCAAAAACCCGCTCAGAAGCCGCCGCCGTAGACTGCAGCATATTGGTTACCTGCGCAATCTGCTGGATAGGTTGAGTAAAATTCCGGATGTACTGCATGAAGGACTGGATCTGGCCAACCTCAATACTGCCTTTAATCGCCAGATAGCCTCCCAGCAGAGAAGCCATGACATATCCCAGATTTCCCACAAACTGCATCACCGGCATCATGATTCCGGAGAAAAACTGAGATTTCCATGCAGAATTGTACAGCTTGTCATTGGTTTCCCGGAAATTCCGGATGACAGCCTCCTCTTTGTTAAACACCTTCACAATGTTATGGCCGCCGTAAACCTCTTCCACCTGTCCGTTGACCTCTCCCAGAAAAGCCTGCTGCTGCTGGAAAAACTTCTGAGAATGCTTCATGACCTGGCTGATAATCAGCATGGAAACGGGCAGAATCAGCAGGGCGCAGACTGTCATCAGCACATTGATCCGAAGCATCATAATGAAGACGCCAATCAACGTCGTAACGGAGGTAATCAGCTGAGTAATACTCTGGTTCAGACTTTGGCCCAACGTATCCACATCATTGGTGATTCTGGAAAGAATCTCACCCGTAGACCTGCTTTCAAAGTATTTCAGAGGCATTTTATGAATCTTCTCCGAAATATCCTGGCGCAGACTGTAGGTAACATCATTGGATATTCCGCTCATAATAAAGCCCTGAATAAAGGACAGGCAGGCGCTCAGCACATACAGTCCCAGCAGGAGCAGCAGAATCTGCCCGACCTTCTGAAAATCAATTCTGCCGGTTCCATTAATTTTCGCCACCAGTCCATTAAAAATCTCCGTCGTCGCGTTTCCCAGTACAGTGGGCCCCACAATGGAAAAAACGGTACTGGCCGTGGCAAAAATCAGCATAAACAACAGCCTGAATTTATATCGCTCCATATAAACGATCAGCTTTTTTATGGATCCCTTAAAATCTCTGGCCTTTTCGCCAGACCGCATTCCATGGCCATGGCTCATTCCTCTTCTCGGTCTTCCTTCACTCATTTTCCAGTTCCTCCTTTGACAGCTGCGACGTTGCGATCTGTTCATAGACCTCACAATTCTTCAGCAGCTCCTTGTGAGTGCCAATCCCTGCGATTTTTCCATCATCCAGCACAATGATCTGTTCCGCATGCAGAATCGTACTGATCCGCTGGGCCACAATAATTGTAGTGGCATCCGAAGTTGTTTCCTTTAATGCTTTTCTGAGGGCTACATCCGTCTTATAATCCAGCGCCGAAAAACTGTCATCAAAAATATAAATTTCCGGATTCTTTGCAATGGCTCTGGCAATGGACAGACGCTGTTTCTGGCCGCCGGAAACATTGGTTCCGCCCTGGGAAATCGGAGACCGGAACTGATCTTCCTTCTCCAGTATAAATTCCGTTGCCTGGGCAATCCCGGCCGCTCTCTTCACCGTCTCCTCCGGCGCATCTTCGCAGCCGTAGCGGATATTGGAATCAATGGTTCCGGAGAACAACACACCTTTCTGAGGCACATAGCCCAGTTTCTCATTGAGCTCATGTCTGGACATTTCCCGGACATCCACTCCGTCAACCAGGACCTGCCCTTCCTTCACATCAAAGAACCGCGGAATCAGGTTTACCAGCGTTGATTTGCCGCAGCCGGTACTTCCGATAATCGCTGTTGTCTCGCCGGGCTTCGCTGTAAAGGAAATATGCTCCAGCACACAGTCCTCGGCTCCCGGATATGCAAAAGAGACGTCTTTAAACTCCACATACCCCTTTTTGTCTTCTCTGGCGTGCCGGGGTTCCTTCGGTTCCACGACGCTCACTTTTGTATCCAGAATCTCATTGATACGTCTGGCAGAAACAAGGGCTCTGGGCAGCATAATGGACATCATGGTCAGCATCAGGAATGACATAATAATCATCATCGTATACTGAATATAGGCCATCATATCGCCGACCTGCATGGTACCATTGTCAATTCCCACCGCACCGCGATACACGATCAGAACGGTAATTCCATTCATAATAAACATCATCAGGGGCATCATAAAAGTCATACAGCGGTTGACAAACAGATTAACTTTTTTAAAGTTTTTGTTTGCCTCCTCAAAACGCTCCTTCTCCCGTATTTCCCGACTGAATGCCCGGATTACCGGAATGCCCTGAAGAATTTCACGGGATACCAGATTCAGCCGGTCAATCAGCGTCTGCAGAATATTGAATTTCGGCATGGCCACCACCATCAGCACCAGCACAACAGCAATAATCAGACCAACAGCCAGAACAATAATCCAGGCCATATTGATATTGGTCTTCAAAGCCTTATAAACACCTCCGATTCCCACAATCGGTGCGTACAGGACAATCCGGAACAGCATGGTCAGCAGCATCTGAACCTGCTGAATATCGTTGGTACTCCGCGTAATCAGGGATGCTGTTGAAAACTGATCAAATTCCGCATTAGAGAAGGACATTACCTTTCGGAATACCATCTCCCGAAGCTTCCGGCTCATTCCTGCCGCAACCCGGCAGGAAAGGAAGGTAACCATCACCGCCGCCAGCATAATAATCAGAGCAAAGCCCAGCATTTTTAATCCGGTGCGCAAAAGATACCGTGTCTGCAGCGCATTCATATCCACTCCCTGTGCCTCGTACTCCGCCTTCACAAAAGCAACGGAAAACTGGCTCGTCAGTGTATCCGGATACTCCTCGAATTTTTCAAAAATCGCATCCTTAACCCCGGAAAACTGTTCCTCAGGCATCATCTGCAGCGTCTCAAAGGGATCCGCCCCTGCCGGAAATCCCATACTCTCAAGCATCTGTCCCGCATTTTCCCCGGAGCTCAGAGCATAAACCGCCATCATCGGTTTGGAAAAAGCCTGATTCAGCTCTTCTCTCTCACTCCGGCTGATCTTGTTCAGATGCCAGAGTCCATCCTCCAGGGTGTAATATCTCTCCACCAGGCTCTTTTCCTCTTCATCCATAAACATCCTAAGCCTGTCCATGGTCTCTGCCCGCAGATCCTCTGCCACGGCATCCTCCACGCCTCCCTGCTGAATTCCCACATTCACAATGCTTGAGGTGTATTCCGGCAGAGACAGGTCACAATTTGCCTGAATGAACAGCAGGATCACAATAATCAGAATCTCTCCCGCAAATTCTTTCAGATGTTTCAGCAATTTTAACATATCCTACGACTCCTCCTTACTCCTGGAATCCTCCTGAATCAGGAGATCCACATTTTTCTGGATCCTTTCCAAAATCCTGCGATAGCTTTCCATTTCCTCTTCGGAAATTCCACGGTAAACATCCTGTATGAGATCTTTTACCAGACTCCAGGTCTGCCCGCTGATCCGCTTCCCTTCCTCAGTGATGTAAACCAGCTGACTGCGCTGATCTCTGGGTGACGGATGCCGGATTACCAGACCGGCTCCTTCCATTCTTTGAAGCATCACTGTTAAAGTGGCTGGCTTCACACACAGCTTTTTCGCAATCTCTGACTGTGTCAGTCCGCTGTTGTTTGCTACAATCATCAGAAGCATAGGATCTCCCTTATACAGATTTTCCCGGTCCAGCCGCTTCCGTAAAAGCCGGAATTCTGACTTTTTCAGGTACATTTCCAGTCTTTTGACTTCCTGCAGATCCATCATGACAACTCTTCGCCTCCATTTCGTTAGACAGCTAACTAAAATGTTACCACAGGGATTGGGTAAATTCAATAAAAGAACTATAAAAATTTATTTATTTTTACTATATAATGAGTCAAGGGACAAATGGACATGAAAAACCGTGCTTGCATGGATTTTCATGTCTATGGGATTGTTCCCTGCTTTGTTTGAAGAATTTTTCTCCTCCGTTTCTCAGTCTGCTGCTAAATTTATGACTTCTTAATGAAAATACCTCTTGCTTTTTCCAGTTTAAGTGCTATAATAAAGGACATGGAAGCATAGCTCAGCTGGGATGAGCGTTCGCCTCACACGCGAGAGGTCAGGAGTTCGAGCCTCCTTGCTTCCATTTTTCATGTAAAAAATTGTTTTATTTTTTTCTTGTTTTTTTCAAATACTTCTTGACAAAGGCTCAATAGTACGATATACTAAATGAGCGTCAGAAATTAAGCGAAGATTTCAGACAGCATTTTATCGGAGTATGGCGTAGCTTGGTAGCGCGCTCGGCTGGGGGCCGAGAGGTCGCAGGTTCAAATCCTGTTACTCCGATTTTTTATTGGAAAATCAAGGGTTTTCAGCATTTGTGTAATGCTGGAAGCCCTTATTTTCTGAATACACTTGAAAACGCTTGAAGGCACATTTATTTCGAAATCGCCATTTCAGCCGCCTCTGCGCATTTCATAATGCGGGACTTCGATGCAAAAAAACCGGAGCGCGCATAAATCCCCTTCTCTGGAATATGGCGCACTCCGGTCTGCCGCATTCAAAAACTTTTCGATGATTCTCTATTTCTGATTGATGTAATTGATCAAACCCTCTGCCGCAATGATTTTCTGCATAAACTCCGGAAAAGCCTGACCCTTAAACCCCGTTCCCTTTGTCCGGTCGTAAATCATGCCGCTGTCGAAATCGATCTCCACCTCATCTCCGGCATCAATGCCCTTTGCCGCCTCTGGACATTCAATAATGGGAAGGCCGATATTGATGGCATTCCGATAAAAAATCCGTGCGAAGGTTTCCGCAATCACACAGCTCACACCTGCCGCCTTGATCGCAATGGGTGCATGCTCTCTGGAGGAACCACAGCCAAAGTTCTTCTCCGCCACGATGATGTCACCCCTGTGAACCCGGTTCACAAATTCTTTGTCAATATCTTCCATACAGTGGGTCGCCAGCTCTGTCGGATCTGAAGAATTCAGATATCTCGCAGGGATGATGACATCCGTATCGACATTATCGCCATATTTAAAAACGCTTCCTTTTGCCTGCATCTTTTTCCCTCCTATAATCCCAGCTCTGCCGGTGCAGAAATTTTTCCAGTTACCGCGCTGGCAGCAGCCACTGCCGGGCTGGCCAGATAAACCTCCGAATCCACATGACCCATACGGCCCACAAAGTTCCGGTTGGTTGTGGAGATACAGCGCTCTCCCGCCGCCAGAATACCCATATATCCTCCAAGGCAGGGCCCGCAGGTCGGGGTACTTACTACTGCGCCGGCCTCAATAAAGATTTCCAGAAGCCCTTCCCGCATCGCCTGGAGATAAATGCTCTGGGTAGCAGGAATTACAATACAGCGAACGCCCTTTTTCACCTTTCTGCCCTTTAAAATCTCAGCCGCACAGCGCAGGTCATCAATCCGTCCATTGGTACAGGAACCGATAACTGCCTGGTCAATCACAACATCCTCTGTAATCTCATCAATCGTCTTCGTATTTTCCGGAAGATGGGGAAATGCAATGGTTGGTTTCAATTCGCTCAGATCGATCGTATACTCTGCCTCATAAACAGCATCCGGATCCGCTTCATATCTGGTATATGCACGCTGGCTGTGCTCCTTCAGATAAGCCTCTGTCAGCTCATCCACCGGGAAAATCCCGTTCTTTCCGCCTGCCTCTATCGCCATATTTGCAATAGTGAAACGATCATCCATCGTCAGGTTTGCCACACCCTCTCCGGTGAACTCCATGGACTTATACAGCGCACCGTCCACGCCGATCATACCGATGATGTGCAGGATGACATCCTTTCCGCTGACCCATTTGGAAGGTTTTCCGATCAGATTGAATTTCATCGCAGACGGAACCTTAAACCATGCTTTTCCGGTAGCCATACCGGCAGCCATATCCGTACTTCCCACTCCTGTGGAAAAGGCTCCCAGAGCACCATAGGTACAGGTATGGGAATCGGCGCCAATGACCACATCACCCGCTACCGTCAGTCCTTTTTCCGGAAGCAGCGCATGCTCAATCCCCATTTCTCCCACATCAAAGTAGTTGGTAATCTCATGGCGGCAGGCGAACTCCCGCACACATTTACAGTGCTCTGCGGACTTAATATCCTTGTTCGGAATGAAATGATCCATAACCAGGGCAATCTTATCCTTATCAAATACCGCATCCGACTTGAATTTATCCATTTCATGAATGGCCACCGGAGAGGTAATATCATTTCCCAATACCAGATCCAGGTCTGCCTCAATCAGCTGTCCTGCCTCCACATAAGGCAGTCCTGCATGGGCGGCCAGAATTTTCTGTGTCATTGTCATACCCATTTTGCTGTTCCTCCTTAACAATCATTTCTTGCATTATAGCACACCCTGAGATATAATAGAAATACATATTATGAATAATTACTATGAATTGAAGTTATAAAATCCCTCTTTCATTCTCTTTACACCCTTTCGCTTTTGCGGACAGGATTCCTTTTGGAGGAAATTATGGAACAAAATCTGTCGCAGTACCGCATCTTTTATACCGTCGCCCTGGAAGGAAACATTTCCCGGGCTGCAGAGGCTCTGTTTATCAGCCAGCCTGCCATCAGCAAATCCATCCGAAAACTCGAGGAATCCCTGGAAACCACCCTGTTTCTTCGAAATTCCCGGGGTGTCCAGCTTACCGAAGAAGGAAAGCTGCTGTTTCATCACGTAAAGGAAGCCTTCGATACGCTCCGCACGGGGGAGGAACAGCTTCGTCAGATTCATGCCCTGGGAATCGGGCATCTGCGCATCGGAGTCAGCACCACCCTCTGCAAATACCTGCTTCTGCCCTACTTAAAGCCCTTTATTCAGGCATTTCCCCACGTCCGGATCACCATTTCCTGTCAGTCCACCGCTCATACACTTTCTCTTCTGAAAGACGAAAAAATTGACGTCGGACTGGTGGGAACTCCTTCCCACACCGGAGCATTTGCCTTTGAATCTCTCGGAAAAATCGAGGACATATTTGTGGCGACTCCCCAGTACATTGAAAATCTGAATCTCCGTAAAAATTCCGGCGAAACCATTCTGGACTCTGCCACCCTGATGCTTCTGGATAAAGAAAATCTGACCCGCCAGTATATTGATACTTATTTTCAGAATAACCATCTTCATCTTACGAATCTCCTGGAGGTTTCCACCATGGATCTGCTGATCGATTTTGCCAGAATCGGTCTTGGCGTCGCCTGTGTCATCCGGGATTTTGTAAAAAAAGAACTGGAAAATCAGGAACTTCTGGAAATTCCTCTTCCGGTTCCGATTCCCAGCCGGGAGGTCGGCTTTCTTTACGGCGCATCGGAGCTGCGCAATCCGGCTCTGAGGGACTTTCTGGAATTCTGCCAGGATTATCCTCTTCCTCCCGAACGCCTGCTGCCCTGAGTTTTACATTTGAGGATTCCGGAATCCCTGCAGTTCACTCTGTTCACAGTAGCAATGCCTCACGGAACAGTTGCCCACGAGCGATTACCCGAAATTTTCCGCTTCCGACAACATTTCTCCGATGATGCCTGCATTCTGCCACAAACAGGCAGGTCCCCTGCTTCATGCTCTGCGCATTTGAAGCGGGAGACCTGCCTGTTTTCGTTAAAAATACAATCGGTTCTTTTAACCGGTTGGAATCTGTTCATAAATCGCTTATGGATCGATTCCGGATCGTCCATGCGCCATTGTTCAGAATCAGTTATTGATCAGCTTATTCTCATCATTCCAGCTGTACAGTTTACGCAGTTCAGCGCCGACTTCTTCCGCCTGATGCTGAGCCTGCATTCTTCTCATAGCGCGGAAGGACGGGCATCCGGCCTGATTCTCAAGGAGCCAGTTCTTCGCAAACGTACCATCCTGAATATCGCTCAGGATCTGCTTCATCGCTTTCTTGGTATCCTCGGTAATGATCTTCGGACCGGTGATGTAATCGCCGTACTCTGCCGTATTGGAAATCGAATATCTCATGCCTGCAAAACCGCTTTCAAAGATCAGGTCTACAATCAGCTTCATCTCATGGATACATTCGAAATAAGCATTCTCCGGAGCATAGCCTGCCTCAACCAGCGTTTCAAATCCGGCTTTCATCAGAGCGCAAACACCGCCGCACAGAACAGCCTGCTCACCAAACAGGTCTGTCTCTGTCTCATCCTTGAAGGTGGTCTCCAGAACACCTGCTCTCGCTCCGCCGATGCCCAGTGCATATGCCAGAGCAATATCCTTTGCCTTGCCGGTAGCATCCTGCTGAACAGCGATCAGACACGGAACACCCTTGCCTTCCTGATACTGGCTTCTTACAGTATGGCCCGGTCCCTTGGGAGCGATCATGGTAACATCAACGCCCTTCGGCGGTACAATCTGTCCGAAATGAATGGCAAAGCCGTGCGCAAACATCAGCATGTTGCCCTCTTCCAGGTTCGGCTCTACAGACTCTTTATACATCTTCGCCTGCTTCTCATCATTGATCAGAATCATGATAATGTCTGCTCGTTTCGCAGCTTCTGCTGCGGTATATACTTTCAGACCCTGCGCTTCTGCTTTTGCCCAGGATTTGCTTCCCTCGTAAAGGCCAACGATCACGTTGCATCCGGACTCTTTCAGGTTCAGTGCATGTGCATGACCCTGGCTTCCATAACCAATGATTGCAATTGTTTTTCCCTCCAGAAGAGAGAGATTACAGTCTTCCTGATAATAAATCTTGACTGCCATTTTTTCATTCCTCCTCAAAAAATTGAATATTCTATAGTTAAAGGTCACAATACCTCTAGCCAACTATGTATTATTCCGTAAACAATCCAATACAAACTGCAAAAAAATCTGATAACTGTTCAGAACCAACCTCCAGAGTGCTTCTCACGAAAATGGCCTGACGTCAGAACTCTTTACAGATAACGGACATCTTCCGCACCTCTGGATAGTCCCGTAATACCGGTCCGTGCAAGCTCCAGAATCTCGTATCCCTCCAGCAAACGGATAAATGCATCCACCTTGCTCTGATTTCCCGTAAGCTCAATAATCAGAGAATCAATTCCCACATCGATAATCTTCGCCCGGAAAATATCCGCAACGGAAATGATCGCCTGACGGTTCTCCGCATCCGCCCGGACTTTCACCAGAATCAGTTCTCTGGATACACTCTCCCCATCCCGCAGCGGCTTAATATCCACCACGTCCACCAGCTTCGCAAGCTGCTTCGTAATCTGATCCAGAATCTGATCGTCACCATTCACCACAACCGTCATTCGGGAATATCTGGGATCTGCAGTCTCACCTACCGTCAGACTGTCAATATTATAACCGCGTCTGCTGAACAAACCGGCAATTCTGCTCAGAACACCGGAGGTATTGTCCACCAGCAATGACAAAACTCTTTTATTCATGGTATATCCACCTTTTCTAAAAACTATTGCTATTCTACCAATTATTATTTTTCTTGTCAACGGTGAAATGCGGCAGAATGGGGATTTTCCCGGACTTCATGGCTCCTTTCCGTCATTTCCTCCACCTCTTTATAGCAGTTGTAACAGTACTGAATAATATCTTTTCTGGTAATAATTCCGATAAAAATCTTCTTGTCATCGATCACCGGAACGAAATTCTGGTTCATGGAGGTCAGAATCAGATCCTCAATATTGCAGCCAATGCTCACCGGTTCATTATGCCATCGCCGCTCAATGGACGACAGGGGAATCTCCTCCGCCTTCTGCATGTTCATGGCATACTTGTCCTTAATATTCCACAACAGATCTCCCTCGGAAAGGGTGCCGACGTAGTTCCCCTTCCGGTTCAGAACCGGCACCGCTCCAAAACGGTGATACTCCATCTTTTCCAGTGCCTGACGCAGGGAATAGTCCTCATAAAGATAGACAACCTCGCTTTTCGGTGTCAAAAAAAACATTATGTTCATCGTTTTTCACGTCCTCTTCTTTTCTTTCAGGCTCATTATACGAAAAACCCGAAAGAGCGTCAATGCTTCCCCGCAACTTCACATTTATTTAAGATTTACCGGTTCGGATACTCTGTCTCCACAAAACGGCGCAGTGCGGTAAGGGAACGTTCTACCTTTTCTGTCTCAATACAGTATGCCATGCGGAAAAAGCCCGGACACCCAAAGCCGTCTCCAGGTACCAGAATCAGGTCATACTTCTTCGCCTTTTCACAGAAAATCTTCGCATCCGCTTCCAGAGCCTTCGGGAAAATATAAAAGGTTCCTCCCGGTTTCACGCAGGTAAAGCCAAGGCGGATCAGTTCATCATAAAGAAGATTCCTGTTTGTTTCATAAACAGACATATCAGAAGTCAAATCTCCGACTTCCGCCACCGCAAGCTGCATCAGTGAAGTCGGGCAGTTGTGACCGATCCCTCTGGAAATCTGACCGCACATATTAATAAACAGCTCCGCATTCGCACAAGCCGGTCCAACAGCCACATAACCGATCCGTCCTCCCGGAAGTGACAGGGATTTGGAATAAGAATAACAAAGGAGTGTATTGTCATAATATGCCGGAATAAACGGCAGTTCCACGCCTCCATAAAGGATCTCCCGGTACGGCTCATCCGTAATGATATAAATTTCATGTCCATATTCTTTTTCCTTCTGCTTCAGGAAATTCGCCAGACGCTGAATCGTGGCAGGGGAATAGACCGATCCGCTGGGATTATTCGGGCTGTTGATCAGAATTGCAGCCACATTCTCATTCATCATCTCTTCAAAGGCTTCGAAATTAATCTGAAAACGCTCCGTATCCGCCGGAACAACCTTCAGCTTCGCTCCAACAGGTTCCGTATAAGGACCATATTCCGAAAAATAAGGAGCAAAGGTCAGAATCTCCTCACCTTCCCGCACAACGCAGCGAAAAGCGTGGGCAAGGGCGCCAGCCGCGCCGCTGGTCATGAAAATATGCTTCCCCTCATAGGGAACTCCAAACCGCTTTGCCAGATTCGCCGCAATTTTCTCACGTGCAGAAGGAATACCAAGGGTCGGGCTGTAACCAAACACATCCACAGAGTCCATCTCCAGCACCATCCTGGACAGAACCTCCCGCAGCTTATCCGGCACCGGAACGGAAGGGTTCCCGAGACTGTAATCAAACACATTCTCATACCCGATTTCTTTCCCGCGCTCCGCCGCAAAAGCAGCCATTTCCCGAATCACGGATTTTGCATTCAGCATTTCTGCATATTTCTTTACTATCATCTTCTGATACCAAGCCTCAGCCGGAAACCGGTATTTTCCCGCGAGGCGCAAACACAGCAGGCGAAAGATACGTGCTTGCCGTTTATCCTTTCCTCTGATTTTCCTTCGCCCGTTTTTTCCTTTTTTCGATGTTTTCTGTTTATGTTGTTATACAACAAATAAGCCTCGAAGTCAATATTTCAAACTTCGCTTCCAGGCTGTATCCTTCTCACTTTTCTTTCAGGCCTGTATCCTTCTCCTTCTCACTTTCAGGCCTGATTCCCGCACTGCGAACAACGTTCCCGTGCAGTATCCTCTGTCTTTTACCGCTTCTTTTTCCACTTTCCTTCCGCTTCCAGATATGCCAGAAACGCCTCACACCCCTCGAAAATATCGTCGTAGGTCACATCAAAGTTTCCTGTGTACCAGGGATCCGCAATATCCCTCGGATGCTTTCCGTAATCCAGCAGCCGATGGATTTTATTCTCCGGATCCTCCCCCACAATCCGAAGCATATTCCGGATGTTGTACTGCTCCATCCCGAGCAGGTAGTCAAACCTTTCATAATCAGACCGTTCCATGGTCCTTGCCCGCTTTCCAGCCGAAGAGATCCCATGCTCAGCCAGCTTTCTCCTGGCCGGCGGATAAACCGGATTTCCATATTCCTCCATGCTGGTGGCTGCGGACTCAATATAAAATTCCGATCCGATCCCTTTTCTTTCAACAAGATCCCGAAAAATAAATTCCGCCATAGGGGAACGGCAGATATTGCCGTGGCACACGAATAATACTTTTATCATGCTTTTCTGTATCCTTTCATAACATTTTTTATCTTTGCAGCACCAGTATTTATCAGGGATTTCCCTTTTTTATACCAGAACTGTCTCTTTTGACAAAACCAGATAAAAAAGGGCATATCCTGACCGGCAAAAGGTGCAAATCCGGGTGCATAGCGTTATCATTTGCACCCGGCCCGTTTCCACGCTCTTCATTCACCAGAAATTCTGCGCACTTCCTCGCTGGCTTCTTCAAAGCCCAGATGCGTATATGTATTCAGAGTAACGCTAATATCACTGTGCCCCATAATATACTGTAATGTCTTTGGATTCATTCTGGCCGCTGCCATCCGGCTACAAAACGTATGCCTGCACACATGGGGAGTTACCTTCGGCATCTGCACTTTGTAAATACTGTTGTATTTCGCACAGATATGCTGAAAATATTTTTCCCAGTGCATCGCAACCATAGGCATTCCATTTTTATCAAGATGCAGAAAGCCGGTGTATCCGTCAATCATCGGCTCAACCTTGGGCTTCTTTCTGTTCTTAATAATCCGCCTGAAGCAGTCTGCTACTTCCTCTGTCATCGGTACCTGACGCACACCGCTCTCTGTCTTTGGCTCAACAATCCGATAGCCAAGTTTGACATACCGCTGCAGTTGATGATCTACATTAATTTTCATATTCTGAAAATCAATATCTGCTTTCGTCAGCCCAACAAATTCAGAAATGCGCAGTCCCGTATTTAACAAGATATAAATACCGTCATAATACTTTTGAAAATGAGCATCTTCTCTCACAAATTTCAGAAACTTGCGCTCCTGATCTCTGGTAAGGGCTTCTCTGGTAACACTGTCATTGTAGATCACTGTAGCCAG
>JAXEJQ010000155.1:0-3281 GCA_034101475.1 Candidatus Limivivens sp. | reverse complement strand
GAATTCTGGCTGACTTCCGGGCGTTATACAGAGGAGTTTGAAAAGAAACTGGCGAAGTATCTGGGTGTGCGTTATTGTTCTTTGGTTAATTCCGGGTCTTCCGCAAATTTAAATGCATTTATGGCATTGACATCTCCGCTTCTGGGAGAGAAACGTATTCAGCGCGGTGACGAGATCATCACAGTTGCTGCAGGTTTTCCGACGACTGTGACTCCGGCGATTCAGTATGGAGCAGTTCCGGTGTTCGTGGATGTTACGATTCCCCAGTATAATATTGATGTGACAAGGCTGGAAGAGGCGCTGTCAGAGAAAACCAAGGCTGTCATGATTGCGCATACATTGGGAAATCCCTTTGATTTGAAGGCAGTTAAAATGTTTTGTGAAAAGCATGGGCTCTGGCTGGTCGAAGATAACTGCGATGCTCTGGGGAGTACCTATACACTGGATGGAAAAGAGTACTTTACCGGTACGGTTGGGGACATCGGGACTTCCAGCTTTTACCCTCCTCATCACATGACGATGGGCGAAGGCGGAGCTGTTTATACCAACAATGCCTTATTGAATCGCTGTATCCGTTCTTTCAGGGACTGGGGAAGAGACTGTGTATGTCCGTCCGGTCATGATAATCTGTGCGGACATCGATTTGATAAGCAATATGGAGAATTACCACTGGGATATGATCATAAATATGTGTATTCTCATTTCGGATATAATTTGAAAGCAACGGATATGCAGGCGGCAATCGGATGTGCACAGCTTGATAAATTCCCGGGTTTTGTAAAGCGCAGGAGAGAGAACTTTCTGCGTTTAAAAGCAGGGCTGCAGGGTGCAGCTGACAAACTGATTCTGCCGGAACCCTGTGAAAATGCGAATCCAAGTTGGTTTGGATTTTTAATTACCTGCCGTGAGGGAATCAACAGAAATCAGACGGTACAATATATCGAAGGGAAAGGTGTTCAGACACGAATGCTTTTTGCAGGAAATCTGATCAAGCATCCATGCTTTGATGAAATGCGGAAAGAAGGAAAGGGATACCGGGTTGTCGGAAATCTGGAGAACACCGACCGTATCATGAATGACTCTTTTTGGGTTGGAGTATATCCGGGAATGACAGATGAGATGATTGACTATATGGCGAAGACGATCTGTGAAGCAGTTTCTTTTTAATAACAAAACAAATGGAAAATGAGGAGAATAATCGATGAAGCAGAGATTGGCCGATTATGTTGCCGACTTTTTAGTCAGTCACGGAGTAACAGATTGTTTCAGCGTTGTTGGCGGCGGGGCGATGCATTTGAATGATGCGCTCGGACATAAGGATGGATTAAAAGTTACTTACAACCACCATGAACAGGCATGTGCGATTGCTGCAGAAGCATACGCTCGCCTGGAAAACCGGATTGCTGCGGTTTGTGTGACAACAGGACCGGGCGGGACTAATGCGCTTACCGGGGTTGTTGGAGGATGGCTGGATTCGATTCCGATGTTTATTATAAGCGGGCAGGTTCGTTATGATACGACAGCCAGGTATGCAATGCAGTTTACAGATCATATGCCGCTGCGTGCCATGGGCGATCAGGAATATGATATTGTTAAATCAGTAGAGCCAATGACGAAGTATGCTGTCATGATTGAAGAACCTTCTCAGATTCGATATGCTTTGGAAAAAGGGTGGCATCTGGCGACTACAGGAAGGCCGGGGCCGGTATGGATTGATATTCCGGTGAATTATCAGGGAGGCTTCATTGATACAGAGGAGCTGGAAGGCTATGACCCGGCTGAAGATGATGGAAATCTGCCGCCGGAAGTGGGCTGTGAAACCATTTGTAAGGTGCTGGAAAAAATCCGAAATGCAAAAAGACCGGTATTTCATGCAGGATATGGAATCCGGCTTTCCGGAGGATATGATACTTTTCGCAGTGTTTGTGAAAAATTGAATATACCGATTGTTACATATTGGAATGCGGTGGATCTGATTGAAGATGAACATCCGTTGTACTGTGGGCGCGCGGGAAATATGGGGGATCGCCCCGGAAACTGGGCTATTCAGAACGCTGATTTGATTTTGGCTGTAGGAAGCCGGATTTCCATACGGCAGGTTGGATATAACTGGAAAACCTGGGCCCGTGCTGCCGAAGTGATTATGGTCGATATTGACCAGGCAGAAATGAAAAAGCCGACATTACATGTGGAAATGCCGATATGGGCAGATGCAAAGGATTTTCTGCAGAAGCTGGATGAAGCGGCAGGAAGTATGGCACCTGTTCATCAGGGAGGAATGTGGCTGGAAACCTGTCAGCGTTGGAAGAGGGAGTATCCGGCTGTTCTTCCGCGTCATTGGGAGGAAAACGGAAAAACGGCGAATGTTTATGCGTTTGTCCGGTATTTGAGCAGTCGTCTGCCGGAAAACAGTTTAACGGCTGTTTCAAACGGGGCATGCTGTGTGGTCGGAAATCAGGCTTATGTTATCCAAAAGGGCAGCCGCATGGCAAATAACAGTGCCATTGCGAGCATGGGGTATGGACTGCCGGCAGCAATTGGAACCTGTATCGGAGGCGGTCGGAAAGAAACGATCTGCCTGGAGGGAGATGGAAGCATTATGATGAATCTGCAGGAGCTGCAGACGATTCTTACGAATAAGCTTCCGATTAAGATTTTTCTGATTAACAATAATGGTTATCATTCGATTCGGATTACACAGAGTAATCTGTTTTCAGAGCATAGTAAAGTAGGAATTGGTCCGGAATCAGGAGACCTGTCGTTTCCGGAATTTCAGAAAATTGCAGAAGCCTTTGGATATCCTTACTTCAGTGCACACAGCAATAGGGAAATGAAAGAAGTTGTTGATAAAGCGTTGAGCCTGGAAGGGCCTGTCTTCTGTGAAGTCTTCACGGATACCGTACAGGTATGGGAGCCGAAAAGCAGTACAAAGCGTTTAGAGGATGGTACTCTGGTGAGTCCTCCCCTGGAGGATCTGGCTCCGTTTTTACCGCGGGAAGAACTGGAAAAAAACATGTTTATCCCATTGATGGAAGAATAAACGGAAAATGGAAAAATAGAGAATTTGGCGGTACAAAAATGAAACGTGCAATTATTACAGGGCCTACCGGAGCAGTCGGTACGGCGCTGATTGAAAAACTGACTCAGGCAGAGGTAGAAGTAACTGCCGTCTGCCGTCAGAATTCAAAACGTATTCAGAATATTAAAAAAAGCGATCTGGTGAAAGTTGTCGAATGTGATCTGGATCAGCTGCTTTCTTTGAAAGAAAAGCTGAATGGAAA
>JAXEJQ010000154.1:0-5496 GCA_034101475.1 Candidatus Limivivens sp. | reverse complement strand
CTTCACTCTGACGATGCCCAGGATCGGCATCATAAGCTCGGTCCAGATCAGCGGATGAGTCTTCTCACCTTCGAAAATGATGCAGCGGATGTCATCGCCGACGGTAACCCCGATCTTGCTCAGAAGAACCTTGGCGCTTCTGCCCACACATTTTCTGCTGATGATCTTCTTGCCGTTCTTCTCTTCCAGAACGGTATCCACCAGCTTCTGAACTTCTTCCGGACTTGCGTGATAGCAGCCTGCCTGCTCCATATGATAGATCAGCTCGTCTGCGATCATGTCAACGGCTACAACCTCTTTTTCTGCGATACAGGGCAGATTGTTGTCAAAGGTACAGCCGTTTATGATGTCTTCTGCTGCCTTCGGAATATTGGCTGTCTCATCAACCAGCACAGGAGGATTTCCTGCTCCGGCTCCCATGGCTCTCTTTCCGGAGGAAAGAACCGCGGTAACAACACCCGGACCGCCGGTGGCGCACAGCATGTCCACATCTTTATGTTTGAAAATATAATTGCTGACTTCCATGGTCGGATCTTCCACAGCGGTAACGATATTCGCCGGACCGCCCACCTCGATGCTGGCACGGTTCACCATATCGATGGCCAGATTCGAGCAGTTCTTTGCGGAAGGATGAGGCATAAATACAACAGCGTTTCCTGCTGCAAGCATGCCGATGGAATTGCAGATAACCGTTGCGGTGGGATTGGTGGAGGGACAAACCGCTCCGATCACACCCCAGGGTCCCATCTCGGTCAGAGTCAGGCCTCTGTCACCGGACCAGGCGATGGTGCTTAAGTCCTCGGTACCCGGCGTCTTCTCTGCAACCAGCTGATGTTTGATGATTTTATGTCCTACATTACCCATACCGGTCTCTTCTACTGCCAGCTCGGATAACATTTTTGCATTCTCCAGGGTTTTTTTGCGGATATTGGAGATAATTTTCTCACGGAACTCCAGCGGCATAGGCTGAATCTCCTTCTGAGCAGCCTTGGCTGCCGCGATCGCTTCATCCGGAGTTTTGAAAATACCCTTCAGTCCGGAAACCGGTGCTTTTGCTGCCGGTGTCTCAACAGCCATACCCTTTAAAACGCTTCGAACAATATTCTGAATTTCTTGTTCGTTAATCGCCATAATGAGCCCCCTATTATTTCATCTGAGCAAGGATTTTCTTTGTCACTTCTGCGACGATTGCTTCTACATCCGGTTCTTTCTTTCCGCCGCAGCTGCATGCGCCGTCACAGGCATGGCATCCCTTGCCGGCTCCGTTCAGCTCTGCACACAGATTTGCCGGATGTTTGCCCGGAAGACCCATTTTTCTTCTGATCTCATACAGTTTTGCAACCTGCTCTTTGTCGAATTCCTTCGGTCCGCCAAGCTGTTTGGATTTGTACAGCAGCTCTGCGTAGAATTCTACAGATTCCATCTTCATGTATGCAGCCAGCAGGTCTGTGCTCCAGGTCAGTGCTCCATGGCTCTCCAGAAGAACTGCGTCATAATACGGAAGGTATTTTTCCAGTCTGTCCGGGATCTCGTTTGTGGACGGTGTGCCATACTCAGCGATGGGTACACAGCCAAGTGCGATAACAGCTTCCGGCATGATCGGCTGGGTCAGAGGAATACCAGCAATAGCAAAAGCGGTAGCAAAGTTCGGATGAGCGTGAACAACGGCTCCAACATCCGGTCTCTTTGCATAAACTCTCATATGCATCTTGATTTCGGAAGACGGACGGAAATTGCCGTTTGCCTGGATGCAGTTTCCTTTTGCGTCAACTTTACAGATGTATTCCGGAGTCATAAATCCTTTGGAAACGCCGGTCGGAGTGCAGAGGAACTCGTTGTCATTGAGTTTCACGGAGATATTGCCGTCGTTTGCAGCTACCATGTTTCTGTCATAGATTCTCTTACCGATGTCACAAATTTGTTTTTTGATTTCATACTCGTTAACAGCCATGAAATAAATCCTCCTTACATGTTTGTTTGTGTTGTTTTATTTTGGTTTGAATTTATTCTACCATGATTGACACCAAAAAGCAACTTCTTTTTCAGTTTTTTTTCCTCCCCCGAAAACCGCATATTTTCAAGGTTTTTCTGATTTTTTCCACCCATTTTCGGTAAAACAACACAAATCAACATAAAACAAAAGTGCGCTCCGTGCCTGTTTCTGACGAAATCAGATCGGCACTTTCTGCGCACTTTTGGGACAGTTCGGGCTTTTTCCCTTTTCTGTATTTATGTGGTTTTTCTGTTCCTCCCGTTCATTCCCGGAAGGCTTTGCGGCTAAATCGGATAACGGAATACCTGGCGTTTTCCGAAAGCCTGGTAGCTGATCCGGTAAAAGTCTGAAAAGACATCTGCCTGTTTTCCGGTCCGCGTATACTCCTCCGCCAGGAGCGGATCGAAGACATCCCCGTCGATTTCTGTCCACGCGTGACCGGAGTCCGTACATGCATAAACCTTTTCAAAACCGACAGCCCTGGCCAGATACGCGAAGGCTGCGGCATCCGAGAAGCAGTTTCCTCCCTTCCCGTTCAGAATATCACTGGCATAGGCCGCCGGCCATTCCTTATCTGCCATCTGAAAAACTCTCCTGGTATAATAAGGCTTTTGAATCACCCACCGGAAACAGGCCCGCAGCTTCTGTTCCCGGCTCATTTTGGGAGTGGTAATGCTTTCCGCAATCTGAGACGCCCGGACCAGATTGTCCATCTTCTGCTGCCGTTTCTCCACGCCCCTGGCCTTTCCGTCTTTCCCGAGCAGTACCCGGTCCACCCGCTTCCCGGTGACCATCACTCCCGTATCCAGATCAAAATAATAATAGCTTCCGTTTATCTTCTGCCATCCGGATTTCCGTTTTCCATCCTTTCCAAAGTATCGGGTTTTCCCGTCGGCAAGAGTCACAAAGCCTGTCCGGATCCTTCCGGTTTTGGAAGTGCGGTATTTATAACCGTTAATACGTACCCAACCGCTTTTCACCAGATAACCCTTCTGATTAAAACCATAGGTTTTCCCGTTGATCGTCACAATACCGGCAACGCGCTTCCCGGAGGCGTCATAATACAGAATATGGCCGAGCTTGGTACGCCACTGGTTCCGGTATGTCTCCGCTGCACGGACCGGCATGGCAGCAGCCAGAAGCCCCAGAAACAAGGCAAATAAAACAGTCTGCTTTTTCTTTCTCCAGAATTTCATTCCTTTTTCCTCCCTCTCCCGGTTTCCGTTCCATCTGGCAGAACCAGCCCGTTTCCGGCCATTTCCGTACCTTCAAAGTCCGGAACCTTTTCTTATGCCTCCAGTATAACCGCTGCCATTTTGCCTGTCAAGAATTCCCCGCAGCCTGACGGTGCTTCCCCATGCATCCCTCTCTATTCACCCCGTTCATCACAGCAGTGCTTCGCGATGCACGGAAACAATGCCGTGTTTCAGGCTTCCAAAACCGGCTCATAGGAAATTTCCAGGATTTCATACCCGTCAATCCTGGGCACCACGGTCCGGCCATCCCGGCATTCCAGCTGCTCTCCCGCCCGGGCAGTCCGGACACCGGTTATCCGACAGTCAAGCCTTAGCTTCACCGGCACATTGTACAGAACCGTGGCTTCCTCAATCAGGTCAATCGTGGCTGATTTCCGAATCGGCACATAGGACAGCAGATGGACGCTGTACCGTTTCTGCTCCGGCTGGTGAAGCACACTCACTGAAAGGTACGATGGGCCTCCGTGCTCAATAAGGGGCTGTACTCCCAGCATTTTCAGCGCATTTCGGATCAGCTGTCTGCACCACCCGGGCGCGTTCTGCCGATACTGCTGAAACATGGGATGGGAAAAAACTACCACATTTCCATTCCGACATACAGAAGGATAACATTCCCCCTTTGCAGAGGGCGTATAAACATGGGAACAGAATCGTTCCTTCTCTCTCTTAAAATAGGGCGCCCTGGCTCCAACGAGTGTTTCTGTTCCCTCTTTCGGCTGAAGCTTTTCTTCCTGGAGGTAAATCACATACTCATTGTTTTCTTCCAGCCCTTCCGCCATCTCTCCCACCGGCACCAGAAAGTCCGGATAAACCTCCATTTTTCCCTGGTAATCCACGCCAAAACAGGACGGATAAGTCCCTTCCTTTGACAGGCCGCCCCGGCCGCAGGCCAGAACCCGGCCGCCTCCGGCCACATAGTGATCCAGCCGCTGCTGAAATTCTGCATCAGCCTCCAGATCCTCCGGCAGAAACAATACGGCGTAATCCTCCAGCCTTCCTCCGGGATTGATAATATCAAACTGCACAGCCAGCTCTTCCAGCATCTGGGCAGCTCCCATGACGCTGTCCGGTATTTTCAGTTCATAAAGAGGATTTTCTGGAGTAACCAAAGCCGCCTCCACAACGGCTCTGGAAGGTCGTGCCCAGGGTTCACAGGCTTCGACCTGCCTGTAAACCTTTCCGATGAGCCGATATGCCGCCGGATTTAATCTCCCGGATGGCTCCAGCTGATCTCCCACGGAACAGGCAAAGCCATAGCTCAGCATCCGGAAACATTCGAATTCCAGTGCGGCCTGATTTTTCAGCGAATGAAAGTCCCCCCATTCCGTATGGAATTTTCCGGTCATGCCAAGGCAGTCCTTTCCAATGGTTCTGGCGTACCTGGCCGTAATCGGAAAATGCAGATAGCCCCACTGTCCGGAAGGCAGACTTTCCAGTTCATAATGGGTATATGCCTGGGCACTTACTTCCGTACAGGGCCCGATATGTCCTGCATTGTAAAAAATCGTGCAGGTTTTGTTTTTCTGTCTGACAAGCTTCGTCATCTTCTCTTTAAAAGCATCCATACTGGCCTTTGCAAAAGCCCTGACCGCTCTCTCATCAGTCAGATCAATGCCCTGGCTCCTCATTTTGCTCCGGCAGGCAGAACAGAGACACGGCCGGATTCCCACCATATCAAAAAACAGGCCATCCAGCTCATCCCCGAGGAGGTCGCAGACTTCCAGAGTATGCTCTGCCAGAAACGCAAAATAATCCGTATTGACGCAGAGGGACTGATCAAATCCCGGCTGACTGAAGCTGGCTCCCTCATGGCTTCCATCCGCTTTCCGGATCAGCCACTGGGGATAACGCTCCGCACTGTAGCGGTCCCATTGAACGGCAATATATACCGGCGCCTTGATTCCCTCGCTGTGCAGTGCCCGCACCTGCTCCAGCAGAAGATTTCTGTGTGCCAGAGTCGGATGCACCCGTTCCGGAAATTTTTCAGACGGATAGTACATCCATCCATGGACGCATCTCGCGAAAACCGTTACGGAATTCACATGTGCTTCCCGGAAGGTTCGCGCAAATGTTTCCGGCTGGAATTCTTTTCCCACATCCGGAATGTACTCTGAAGTATGAAAATCCAAATGAATCTGTCTTGCAGGTAACTGTATCATAGTCCTTCCCTTTTCTGTACTTTTTTTGTATGATGCCAGGATTGTGGGAGTGCGAAGCACGGAACAATACGTATGGCATCTTTTGACC
>JAXEJQ010000153.1:0-42069 GCA_034101475.1 Candidatus Limivivens sp. | reverse complement strand
GCGTCTGTAGGTACCGGAACGTTCTCTATGCCCTCTGATTTGTGGTCGAAAACCCTGGGAACGGACTACCACCTGTATATTCTTGCAGAGCATGTGAATGATTCGAAGGCCACCGATTATGCAGGCGTTCCGGTGGAGATCGGGCAGATCGGTCATCAGCATACCTGGACCTTTTCTGCCGGCGGCGCTGAAATAAAGGCATATTGTACGAATGGATACTATAAGAGCGATTGTCAGTATCAGGGAACGGCGAACAGTGTACGCCTGACCCTTTCTGCAGGCGATGCGGATTATTCTGGAACTGCGTATTCGGGAGCATCCAAAACAGATAATGGGATTGCCTCGATAACGGGATATACGGTCGGTGATCTTTTTTATGAAGGAACCGGTTCTACAGCTTATAATAAATCAAAAACCCCGCCGGTAAATGCGGGAACCTACAAGGCAACCGTTTCCGTCACCCGCAATGGGACAACAGTGGCAACAGCAGAAAAGGCATTCCAAATAAGGAAGGTAAATCCAGTCTATACTGCTCCTGCCGGGCAGGAACTGGATAAAACGGGTTCTCCTCTGGAACTGGTTCAGGCGGGAACGGCTGCGGGCGGCAGCATGGAGTACAGTCTGGATCAGACCAGCTGGTCAACGGATGTTCCCAAAGCAACGGAAGCCGGAACTTATACGGTTTATTACCGGGTAAAAGGGGATGAGAACCATAACGATGTAGGAATCCAGAGTGTAACTGCAAAGATTAAGCTGATTCAGATGACCGGCATTCAGGCATCCGGATACAGTGGTGCGTATGATGGAGAGCCCCATGGAATTACCGTGGAGATCGGCTCCAATACCGGTGCCATTGTCACCTACGGAACCACGAAAGAGAGCTGTATGGAAAGCAGCCTGACCTATACGGACGCCGGCACTTATACGATATACTACAAAGTATCGAAGGAAAACTGTGCGGATGTGTCTGGCAGTGAAACAGTTAAGATTAAACCGGCAGAGATTACGGTGACTGCTGCAGACGCGGAGAAGACTTATGGAGAGAAGGATCCCGAATTTTCGTATCAGATTACCAGCGGAGAGCTGGTTAAGGGCGAAAAACTTTCCGGAATCCAGCTAACCCGCACAGAGGGCGAAGATGTTACAGAGGATGGCTATGTTATCACGCCTTCTCAGCAAGAGGGAGCAAACGGGAATTACCACATTACTTTTGAATACGGAACCTTCACAATCCTGCAGAAAACCATCGGGATTGAATGGGGAACGACTACCTTTGTTTATAACGGAGCTCCTCAGAAGCCGGCAGCGGCTGCGACTGGAATGACTGGAATGGATGGAACGGATGAACTGTCTCTTACCGTCACCGGTGAGCAGACCGGGGCAGGAACCGGTTACGAAGCAAAAGTAACCGGGATTACCGGTGAGAAAGCGGGCAATTACCGTCTGCCGGAGAAAGGAGTGACAATAACCTTCCAGATTGACCGTGCCAGCCAGAACGTTCCGGCAACGGCGGCCGGTGCGGCAGAAACCGTTTCGAAAAAGGGTGACGGTAAAATTACAGGCGTGACTTCTGAAATGGAATACCGGAAGGCGGGCGAGACCGCTTACACCAGAGCAGCCGGTACGGAAATCCAGAACCTGGAAGCCGGTACCTATTATGTTCGTTACGCGGCGAGTGCGAACTATAACGCTTCGGATGATGCAGAGGTGACCGTTGGAGCCGGACGCAGGCTGAGGGTTACCTTACCGGAGAATCAGACGGGCTATACCTTAACCGCAGCTGCGTCACAGCTTGACTGGCATGGCAGTACCGATCTGACCTTTACGCTGGCAGACGGTTATTCCATGACAGAGAAATTCGCAGTCAGGGTGAATGGCACATCGATTGCGGCAAAGAATGGGAAGTACCGGATTTCCAATGTGGAAGAAGACAGTGTGATCACCGTGGAGGGTGTTGCGGACATCACTGCTCCGACCATGAAGATCACAGTTGGAGAAAACACCTGGGCTTCCTTCCTGAATAAGCTTACGTTCAATCTGTATTTTCAGAAATCCGCGGAGGTTGTCATCACTGCGGAGGAAGTGAATACCGGAAGCGGACTGAAGGATGTTCACTACTATGCAGCAGACCATGAAATGACTCTGAATGAGGTCAAGGCACTTCCGGATACTGCCTGGACGAAGTACACCGGAAAATTCCGGATCGATGCGGAGCGGAAATACGTTATCTACGCGAAGGCAGCGGACAGAGACGGAAATGTGGTTTACATCAGTTCCGGCGGTATGGTGATAGACAGAACTCTGCCGACGGTTGCCGGGATTGAAAACGGAGAGAGCTGCTATGGTAATTTCTCCTTTACGGCAACGGATGATAATCTGGTGGAGGTAATCATAGACGAAAAAACGGCAGCACCGGAAGCGGACGGCAGATATACCATCCCGGCGGATAACAGAG
This sequence comes from Candidatus Limivivens sp., assembly GCA_034101475.1. Taxonomy (GTDB): domain Bacteria; phylum Bacillota; class Clostridia; order Lachnospirales; family Lachnospiraceae; genus Limivivens. The sequence continues at coordinate 39,614 of JAXEJQ010000153.1, read as the reverse complement.
AGCATGTGGTTGTGGTTGCGGATCCGGCAGGAAACAGACTGGAATATCGGGTTACGGTCTACCAGATTTATACGGTCACTTATGTGGCAGATGGAGTTACCATATCTACCCAGCAGATTGGATATGGAAAGAACGCGGCTGCGCCGGAAATTCCTGCGAAAGCCGGTTACAATAAAACGGCGCCGAGGTGGGATAAGGACGGCAGGAATATCACCGCCGACACTACGATCACTGCCGTTTACGTCGAAAATGAACCGGGCGAGTTTCAGAATACCACGCCTGCCGACAATGCAGGCGGCGCGAAGCTGAAGGAAGATACCGAGGCATTGAAAAAGGCGGTTCCCCTCACAGCAGAAGAACAGAAATTGATTCACACCGGTGCGGATGTGAAGATCTGGCTGGAGGTAAAGGATATCTCGGCCACCGTATCCGCGAAGGATGTGTCACTGGTAAGTACAAAACTGAACGGAAGCACCGCCGGTATGTATCTGGATGTGAATCTGTATAAGCAGGTGGGTACGAACCCGCCGGAAAAGATTACCAGGCTGAATCAGAAAGTAACCATCACCTTTGCCCTTCCGGAACGTATCATAAATACGGATTCGAACGTGACCCGCACCTATCAGGTGATTCGTGTCCATAATCAATCGGCGGAAGTCCTGGATGTAGTCCCGGATGCGAAGAATAACACGCTGTCCTTTGCGACGGATCGCTTTTCCACCTGCGCGGTAGCGTATAAGGATGTGAAAAACAGCGCAGTTACGTATAAGATTAAGGCAACAGCAGGAAAAGGCGGAAAAATTTCGCCCAGCGGGACTGTGAAAGTGAAAGAAGGGGCCGGAAAGACCTTCAGGATCACGCCGAATGCAGGGTATGAAATTGATACGCTGACTGTGGATGGAAAGAAAGTAAAGGCAAAAACGAGCTACAAATTCAGCAAAGTAAAAGGTGCTCATACCATCAAAGTTACCTTTAAAAAGAAATCTGCGGAAAGTACGGATCCTAAGGAACCCGAGGCTCCCAAAGATCCGGAAGATCCAAAAGCTCCTGAGGATCCGAAACCTTCGGAAGATAATAAGAAACCTTCTGCGGAGGATATTCAGAAAAATTCCGATAAACTGAATATCACGACTCTGGTAACTTGGGAGGGAAGTAAAATCAAGGTGACCTGGGGCAAGATTGAAGAGGCGGACGGATATGATATTTTTGCGGTGAGATGCGGAAAAGAACTGGATTCCCGGTCACTGGTGAAGTCTGTAAAGAAAACGACCTTCTCTGTGGTGCTGACGAAGATTTCCGGAGCGAAGCTTGTGAAACAGCGGGGATATAAAGTAAAAGTCAAAGCCTACAAGATGATCGGAGGGAAAAAGTGTTATATCGGAAGCAGTTCCAGTTATCATGTGGTTTCAAAAGAAAATAAATCTTATACCAACGCAAAGAAGGTAGCTGTATCGGAAAAATCTGTGGTGATAAAGAAAGGAAAAACCAGCCAGATTCATGCGGAGATCCGAAAGGCATCGGAAAAGAAAAAGCTTCTGTCAAAGATACATGGTCCTGAATTGCGGTATTATTCCTCGAATACAGAGATTGCCACTGTGACGGAAAAGGGCAGGATCAAAGCAAAGAAGAAAGGAACCTGCTTTGTCTACGCGGTAGCGCTGAACGGTGTGAAGGCCAGAGTGGCGGTAACCGTGAAATAAACCGGTGAGTAACGAATAAGAGGTGTATCAGAAACAGCTCAGAGACAGGTAAGAAGCGCAGAAGAAATATATGAAAAATAAGATAGGGTCTGGCAGAAGCCAGACCCTATCCGTTTCCTTTTTCCCGCATCGCTGCCTTTTTCTCGACGATCTTCTGGGCCTCTGCGGAGTCAATCAGTTTCAGCGTCTTCACACAGAAAACCTGATCCGGATTGGTCTCGGATTTTTTCAGGCGGATTTTCCCTTTCAGCCAGCCATGCTCTTCACAGCAGGCCAGACAGTAGTAATTGCGGGAACCGGCCAGAAACCAGCGAATTTTCTTCCTGGCCGGCTGGTGACAGATATAGCACTGGGTGGCAGTCACCTTCCGGTCCCGCATGGCATCGGAACGGCTGTTAAAGGCTTTGGAAACAAATTTTGTATAAGTGTCAAATTTAAGATAGATTTCTTCTTTGCGGTTTGCCGGAATCCGGAAATAGTCGATGGAATAGTTGGACAGTATCTGACGGAGGTCCAGCCTTTTCAGAATTTCCGCTGTATAGAGGGAATCGCTCAGGGCGCTGTGAAAAGCCAGATCCTTGGGAAGGTGAAAGAAATCGATGGCGTATTCCAGGCTGCGCCGGCTTTTCCGGTCTTCCCAGCCGATGGAGAATAGCTTCTGAATATCGTAATAACGCAGAGGATAGTAAAATTCATAGTCCACCTGATGGTAGCGCATGTTCCGCTGAAGCTCCAGAAGGTCCGAGGGTCCCCAGGTGCAGTAGTGCACTCTTTTTCCGCACCATTCCAGAAAATCCCGGCAGACCTCCGGAAAGCTGCGGGCATTCTCAAAATCGGCCATATTCATATGAAGAATCTCCTGGGTACGATGGTGAAAGGCTGGATAGACAGCAGGCCGGATTCGCTCATGGAACCGGTCAATCTCTTCAAGCTGTCTGTTCAGTTTCACTGCTCCAATCTCAAGAATCTCAAAGGGCAGCTTTTTTTCTTCCCGGTCTTTTCCGTAAGGACACTGGTTCCACTCTAAATCGAAAACCACGTAGTTCATGGAAATGTTCACTCCTGACTGTTGTTAAATCTGGCCTAACCGGTTTTAGTATACACAATCAGAAGCAAAAAAACAACCCTTCGTCAAATTGTATATGAAAATGATGCAATTTTCGTCAATCTGACAGGAAGGAGGAAATTGATCCAGGCCTATGAGCAGAATTTACAAGGCCTGGAAGAAAAGTTTGTGGAATAATGGCATGGTCAAAAAAGCGTTCCTTTAGTATACTGTTAACAGTTCAAAACAACCGCATTTTTCTTAGGAGGAATTTAAAATGGCAAGTTTATCCTTACAGCATATTAATAAAACTTACCCGAACGGATTTGAAGCAGTAAAAGACTTCAATCTGGAAATCGAAGATAAAGAGTTTATCATCTTCGTAGGTCCGTCCGGATGTGGAAAATCTACAACCCTTCGTATGATCGCAGGTCTGGAAGAGATCAGCGGTGGTACCTTAAAGATCGGTGACAGAGTAGTAAACGATGTTGAGCCGAAGGACAGAGATATCGCAATGGTATTCCAGAACTACGCTCTGTATCCGCATATGACCGTATATGATAACATGGCATTCGGTCTGAAACTGAGAAAAGTTCCGAAGGATCAGATTGATAAGATGGTTCGTGAAGCAGCTAAGATCCTTGACCTGGAGAAACTGCTTGATCGTAAACCGAAGGCTCTGTCCGGTGGTCAGAGACAGCGTGTTGCTATGGGACGTGCTATCGTACGTGATCCGAAGGTATTCCTTATGGACGAGCCTCTGTCAAACCTGGATGCAAAACTTCGTGTTCAGATGCGTATTGAGATCTCCAAGCTGCATCAGAGACTGGGAGCTACCATCATCTACGTAACACATGACCAGACCGAGGCTATGACACTTGGTACCAGAATCGTTGTTATGAAAGATGGCGTTGTTCAGCAGGTAGATTCTCCGCAGAACCTGTACAACTATCCGGGCAACCTGTTCGTAGCCGGATTCATCGGATCTCCGCAGATGAACTTCCTGGATGCAAAGGTTAATGTAAAGGGTAAAGATGTTATCCTTCAGGTTGGACCTCACGCAATCAAACTGCCGGCTGCAAAGGCTCAGAAGCTGATCGACGGCGGCTATGCAGGAAAGACCGTTGTTATGGGTATCCGTCCGGAAGATGTTCACGATGACGAAGAGTTCATCGCTAAGAATCCGGAAACCGTTCTGGATGCTACCATCCGTGTATACGAGCTGCTTGGTGCAGAAGTATTCCTGTATTTCGATGTAGAAGGCTTCAACATGACCGCTCGTGTTAATCCGCGTACAACTGCAAGAACCGGCGATACCGTTCGCTTCGCTCTTGATCCGGATAAGATCCACGTATTCTACAAAGAAACCGAACTTACCTTTACCAACTAACAAAATTTTCAGCGGCGCCGCTGTCAAGCGGCGCTTCTTTTGTTATGTTTTGTTATCGCTTGCCTTTTTGAAAAAAATGATTTATGATAATAAAAAGTTTCAAAAGAGTATGATCTGTGAATCTTAACGAAAAAGCTGTGGCTTCCAGGTACTGGACAGGATCACAGCGAAAAAAATGAAGCGAGGAAGTGATAGAATGATTTCCAGTCAGGTACTTCAGGCAGCCATTGACGAGCTGCGCGGCATTACCCGGATTGACCTGGGCGTTTATGATCCGGAAGGGAGAACGGTGGCGAGCACATTCCAGAATGAGGAGATTTCTTCCGGAATTATTCAGCAGTTCGCAGAATCCGTGGCAGACAGCCAGGTGATCCAGGGCTGCCATTTCTTTAAAATTTTCAATGAGCAGATTATCGAATATGTCCTGATATCCAAAGGTTCCAACGAAGATGCCGGTATGATCGGCAAAGTGGCTGTCAGTGAGATTCAGAATCTGATTGTCGCATATAAAGAGCGTTACGATAAAAATAACTTTATCCAGAATCTTCTTCTGGACAATCTCCTGCTGGTTGATATGTATAACCGGGCGAAAAAGCTTCATATTGATGTGGAAGCCCGCAGAATTGTTTTTATGGTGGAAACAAAACAGGAAAAGGACAATAATGCCAGAGAGCTCCTGAAAACGCTGTTTGCCCCCAGAGCCAAGGATTTTATAACCGCAGTGGATGAGAAAAGCATCATTATCGTCCGGGAGCTGAAGCCGGAAGAGACCTACGAGGATATGGAAAGTGTTGCCCTGATGATGAAGGATATGCTGAATTCCGAGGCGATGTCCGCGGTCCGCATTTCCTATGGAACCATTGTGGATGAGATCAAGCAGGTTTCCAAGTCCTACAAGGAAGCGAAGATGGCCCTGGATGTCGGGAAGATCTTCTATTCCGAGAAAAACATTGTGGCTTACAATACCCTGGGAATCGGCCGCCTGATTTATCAGCTTCCGATCCCCCTCTGCGAGATGTTCATGCATGAGGTGTTCGGAGACAATATTCCGGATTCCCTGGATGAAGAGACGCTGATGACCATCAATAAATTCTTTGAAAACAATCTGAATGTTTCCGAGACGTCCAGACAGCTTTATGTGCACCGGAATACTCTGGTGTACCGCCTGGAGAAGCTGCAGAAGAGCACAGGTCTGGATATCCGGGTATTTGACGATGCGCTGACCTTTAAGATTGCGCTGATGGTTGTCAACTATATGAAATATATGGAGAATCAGGATTATTAAAGGAGCGGCAGTACACAAAACGATAACATGACTTCAGGAAAGGCCCTGGAATTCCCAGGGCTTTTTCTTGCATTTTTACAGGAATACAGGTATACTAAGAAATCAAAGACAGCAAAGACAGCTAAAGTAAGGAGGAAACTCAATGATTCGTTTATCCGAACAGGGCGTTTATCTTTTAAACGGCACGGAAATTGTAGAAGATACCAGGGAGGCACGGGCCGTCCTGGAAAGCAGAATGGGTGAAAATGCCCCTGCCAAGGAAGAAGCAGCCAGAAATACCATTGCTTATCGGATTCTGGAGGAGCACAATACCTCCGGAAATATGGACAAGCTCAAAATTAAATTTGATAAACTGACCTCACACGACATTACGTTTGTGGGAATTATTCAGACAGCCAGGGCATCCGGACTGGAAAAGTTCCCGATTCCCTATGTACTGACCAACTGCCACAACAGTCTCTGCGCGGTGGGCGGCACCATCAATGAGGATGACCACATGTTTGGACTGACCTGCGCGAAGAAATACGGCGGCGTCTATGTACCCCCTCATCAGGCGGTAATTCATCAGTATGCCCGGGAAATGCTGGCCGGCGGCGGCAGAATGATTCTGGGTTCTGATTCTCATACACGCTATGGCGCGCTGGGCACCATGGCCATGGGTGAGGGCGGTCCGGAGCTGGTGAAGCAGCTTCTGAACCAGACCTATGACATCAATATGCCGGGTGTCATTGCCATTTATCTGGACGGCGAGCCGGTGAAGGGTGTGGGACCCCAGGATGTGGCACTGGCGATTATCGGAGCCGTATTTAAAAACGGTTATGTGAAGAATAAAGTTATGGAATTTGTAGGACCTGGTGTTGAGAAGCTCAGCGCGGATTTCCGGATCGGCATTGACGTCATGACCACGGAAACCACCTGCCTGTCTTCCATCTGGAAAACGGATGAACAAATTCAGGAATTCTATGAGATTCACGGCAGAAGAGAAGATTATAAGGAGCTGGCTCCGGGAGCGGTGGCTTACTATGACGGTATGGTCTATGTGAACCTGAGTGAAATCCGCCCCATGATTGCCATGCCCTTCCATCCCAGCAATACCTACACCATCGAGGAACTCAATGCAAATCTGATGGATATTCTGGATGATGTGGAAAAGAAAGCCCTGGTCAGCCTGGACGGCGCTGTGGACTATCACCTGAAGGATAAAGTAAGGGACGGCCGGCTCTATGTGGAGCAGGGAATTATCGCGGGCTGCGCCGGCGGCGGTTTTGAAAATATCTGCGCTGCAGCCGATATTCTGAAAGGAAAATATATTGGATCCGATGAATTTACTTTAAGCATTTATCCGGCCAGCACGCCGATTTACGTGGAGCTTGCCAGAAACGGACGTCTGGCGGACCTGATGGCGACGGGAGCGATTGTGAAGACGGCCTTCTGCGGACCGTGCTTCGGCGCAGGCGATACACCGGCCAATCATGCGCTGAGTATTCGTCATTCCACCAGAAACTTCCCGAACCGGGAGGGAAGCAAGCTTCAGAGCGGGCAGATCTCTTCGGTGGCATTGATGGATGCCCGTTCCATTGCGGCTACGGCGGCAAACAGGGGCTATCTGACTCCGGCGACGGATCTGGATCTGGAATATACGAATCCGGTTTATCATTTTGACAGCAATATTTACGCAAACCGCGTATTTGACAGCAAGGGTGTGGCCGATCCTTCCGTGGAAATCAAGTTTGGCCCGAACATTAAGGACTGGCCGGCCATGTCGGCTCTTCCGGAAAATCTGATTCTGAAAGTGGTTTCCGAGATCCATGATCCGGTAACCACCACGGACGAGCTGATTCCTTCCGGCGAGACCTCTTCCTACCGTTCCAATCCGCTGGGACTGGCTGAATTTGCCCTCTCCAGAAAGGATCCCGCTTATGTGGGCCGGGCAAAGGAGGTTCAGAAGGCACAGAAAGCCATTGAGGCAGGCACAGATCCGGTGGAAGCGCTGCCGGAGCTGCAGGCTGTTCTGGACGGAATTCATACGGTTTATCCCGCAGTGAATGCGGAAAATATGGGTGTGGGTTCCACCATTTTTGCGGTGAAGCCGGGCGACGGCTCTGCCCGGGAGCAGGCGGCCTCCTGCCAGAAGGTTCTGGGCGGCTGGGCCAACATTGCCAACGAATACGCCACGAAGCGTTACCGTTCCAACCTGATCAACTGGGGAATGCTTCCGCTTCTGATCGAGGAGGGCGAGCTTCCCTTCCACAATGGTGATTACCTGTTTATTCCGGATGTGCGCAAAGCGGTGGAGAATAAACAGACCGAAATCAAAGCCTATGTGGTTGGCGGGGAAAAGAAGGATAAGGAAGAAAAGACAGAGAAGACGGAAATGAAGGAAATCGCTCTGAAAATGGGCGAGCTCACCGATGATGAAAGAAGTATTATTCTGAAAGGATGTCTGATTAACTATAACAGAGTGTCCTGATGAGCAGAGGACAGAGTGCACTGATGAAATGAGAACAGAGTGTCCTGATGAACAGAGTGTTATTGTGAAATGAGAACAGAACAGGAAAGTTCAGATGAGAGGAAATGATGGGGCTGCAGCACCGGAAGGTGCTGCAGCTTTTTCCGTTTCCCGGAATTCTGTGAAAGTCGGCTGCAGAGTGCTGCGCACATATGCAGCCGCCCCGAAATTCGCAATCCGGGCTGTCGCCCTGCTTGCTCATTCGGGTTAGCCCGTCAAATGTCAGAACGAGTATGCAGGCAAGCTTGCCTGTCGTTCTGCCGCTTGACGGGACTTTCACAGAAAAGTCACAGATCGGTCTAATATTTATCACAAATTCTCCGTAATGTAGAAATAGATTGTTCAAAAGGAGGAGCCACCTTGATTGAAGTAAAAAATCTCACGAAAAAATACGGCAGTCATGTTGCGGTCGATCATCTGAATTTTCAGGTGGAGGAAGGCCAGATTTATGGTTTTCTGGGGCCAAATGGGGCGGGAAAAACGACGACCATGAATATGATTACCGGCTACATTGCGTCTACAGAGGGAACGGTCGTCATCAACGGACACGATATTCTGGAAGAACCGGAGGAGGCAAAAAAATGTATCGGCTATCTGCCGGAGCTGCCCCCTCTTTATTTTGATATGACGGTTCTGGAATATCTGAAATTTGTGGCGGAGCTGAAAAAAGTAGAGAAAAGCAAAAGAGAGGTTATGATTGAGGACATTATGAATCTGGTTCAGATTACGGATATGAAAAACCGTCTGATCAAGAACCTGTCCAAGGGCTATAAGCAGAGGGTTGGTCTGGCTCAGGCTCTTATGGGATATCCGGAGATCATTATTCTGGATGAACCCACGGTGGGTCTGGACCCGAAACAGATTATTGAAATCCGCGACCTGATCAAAAGCCTCAGCAAAAAACATACGGTGATTCTGAGCTCACATATCCTGTCGGAGGTAAGCGCAGTCTGTGACTATGTTATGATTATTTCTCACGGAAATCTGGTAGCCAGCGATACTCCGGAAAATCTGGCGAAGCTGATGGAAGGGGAAAATTCCCTGGAACTGACAGTCAGGGGAGAGCAGAACCGGATCAGAGAATACCTGAAGGAGCTTCCGGAAATTGAGGATATCCGGATTCAGCCGTCAGAGGAAAAGGGCGAAGCGGAGATCCGGCTGAAAACCGTGGGGAATGCCGACATACGGGAGGAGATTTTCTACAAGATGGCAGAAGCCCGGTGCCCGATTCTGAGAATGCAGTCTGTCCATGTATCTCTGGAAGATATTTTCCTGGAACTGACTTCAGAGGAAAAAACGGAAACAGAAGAGGACGAAAATCAGAAGGAAGGACAGGAGGAATAGGTTGTGCTTACGATATGTAAAAAGGAAATTCGCGGATATTTTACTTCCATGATCGGATATGTGTTTACCGCTTTTATGCTGGTGATATCCGGTATCTACTTTACGGCTTACCATCTGCAGGCAGGGTATCCCATTTACGGGTATTCGCTGTCTTCCATTACCTTTGTTTTCCTGATTGTTACGCCGATTCTCACCATGCGGTCCCTGGCGGAGGAACAGAAGCAGAAGACGGATCAGCTCCTTTTGACATCTCCGCTGTCTGTGAGAGATATTGTAGTGGGGAAATTTCTGGGACTTGCGGGAGTTTTTGCTGTTCCCGTTTTGATTATGTGCCTTTGCCCGCTGATTCTCAGCAGCTTTGGCGAAGTGAATCTGAAAATGGCGTATGCGGCTTTGCTGGGCTTCTTTCTTCTGGGATGTGCCAATCTGGCTGTGGGACTGTTTATTTCTTCGATTACGGAAAGTCAGATCATCGCTGCGGTGGTTACGTTTATCGTATTGTTTATCTGCTATATGATGAGCGGAATCGAGACGCTGTTTTCTGAGACGGCATCGTCCTCCCTTCTGGCTTTTGTATTTCTTGTTCTGGCAGTCTGCGCGGTGATTTATGTTGTCCTGAAAAATACATTTCTGGCGATACTGACGGGAATTGCGGGAGAAGCGGCGCTTTTTATTCTTTATGCGGTGAAATCCAGCCTTTTTGAAGGAGCGGTTCAGAAGCTTCTGGAACTGCTGAATCTGACGGGACATTTCGACGACTATGTGGATGGAATTTTCAGTGTCAGCGGTATTTTGTATTATATCTCAGTCATCGGGGTTTTTCTCTTCCTGACGGCACAGTCCATTCAGAAGAGAAGATGGAGCTAGGAGGACAGTGGCATGAAAAAAGAGGCAAAAAAAGGGAATCTGAAAAAGCGGCGTCTGAAAAAAATCAGTCCGAAAGCCATTTTGAAAGCAATTCTGCCGAAATGGGGCAGCAAAACGATCAAAAACGGTTCTTACAGCATCGGACTGAGCATCGTTGTGGTGGCGATTATTGTTGTCATCAACATGATTGTTTCAGAGCTGCCGTCCAAATATACCAGCGTGGACCTGAGTGATACGCAGCTTTACAGTATCGGCGAACAGACGGAACAGGCAGTGGATACGCTGGAAGAGGATGTCACCCTGTATCTGGTGACAGAAAGCGGATACGAAGATGATATGGTGGAGAAGCTTCTGGAGAAATACGCGGAGCTGTCTTCCCATGTGCGGGTTGAGAAAAAGGATCCGGTGGTAAATCCGGGGTTTGTATCCCAGTATACAGACGAATCGCTGAATAATAACAGTATTATCGTTGTCAGTGACAAACGGAGCAAGGTCATTCCGTACAATGATCTCTATGAGATATCCTTTGATTATTATTCCTATCAGCAGACGGCCACCGGCTTTGACGGCGAGGGTCAGATCACCAGTGCCATCGACTATGTGACCTCCGATGAACTTCCGGTTATGTATGTTCTGAAGGGACACGAGGAATCTGCTATGTCAGACACCATGAAATCCCTGATTGAAAAGGGGAATATTGAAATGAAGGATCTGAACCTGGTAACGGAGGAATGTGTGCCGGAGGATGCGGATTGCCTGTTTATTTATGCACCGCAGAAGGATTTATCGGAAGAGGAAGCTTCTAAAATTATCGATTATCTGGAAGGAGGAGGAAAAGCGTTTATCGTTTCTGCCTATACGGGAACAGAGATGCCGAATTTTGCCTCCGTGCTGGCGGATTATGGACTGGAAACCAGGGATGGCGTTGTCTTTGAAGGAGACCCGAATCATTATATTTCCGGAAATCCCACATATCTGGTTCCCAATATTCAGTCTGTGGAAGCGGACGGCTATCTGTCCGGCAGCGATACCTTTATTCTGATGCCTGTGGCACAGGCTGTGGGACGGCTGGAGTCCTGCCGGGATACCATTACGATTACAAGTCTTCTGACAACCTCCGACTCGGCTTACATTAAAACCGATACGGAAAATATGACGACAATGGAAAAGGAATCCGGGGATGAAAGCGGAACCTTTGATCTGGCTGTGGCAGTTACGGAAACCTTTGATGATAAGGAGACAAAGCTGATCTATATTACCAGCCCCAATCTCTTCAGTGAACAGATTGACGCGATGGTTTCCGGCGGAAATACGGAGTTTATGATAAACGGACTGAGCTGGATGTGTAATATGGAATCCTCTGTTTCCATTCCGAGCAAGAGTCTTTCAATCAATTATCTGACAGTGACGGCTGCAACATCAAGAATGTGGAGTATGATTCTGGTTATCATTCTTCCTGTGATGTGCCTGATCCTGGGCGGAACGATCTGGTTTAAGAGGAGAAAACAGTGATGAAGAAAAAAAAGAAAGGAAAAGTTTTCCTTCTGGGGCTTGCGGTGCTGATTCTGCTGCTGACGGCTGAAATTGCTCTGAATCAGATGAATAAACGGGAAGCGGAGAAGGAAACGGAAGAGGAGACAGAGGTGAATCCACTGAGCATTTCCAGTGATGAACTGCAGAGCGTCACAGTGGAGAATGAATATGGTGTATTTACATTTACTAAAAAAGAGGATGTCTGGGAAAATGTGGAGGATGCGGAATTTCCCCTGGATCAGGACAGCTGGACGGCAAAACTTTCTTATCTGGATGATCTGAGTATTGTACGGACACTTGATAAGCCGGAAGACCTGGCAGAATACGGGCTGGCAGATCCGGATATGGAAATGATTCTTGTGGCAGAGGACGGATCGGAAAATCATGTGTATGTCGGAGATGTGAATAAGAATACCGGGGATTATTATATTTATGTAAATACGGACGCAACGATCTATACTGTGGGAAGTTCTCTGATTCAGGAAATGAACTGCAAGCTGTATGATCTGGCAGATGGAGAATCCTTCCCGACGATTTCTTCCGGTACGCTGACACACCTGGAAATCCGGAACGGGGAATCAACCCTGGAGGTTCAGTCCGGGGACGGGTATTCCTGGACAGTGAGCAGAAACGGAACGGACGAGGTGGATGCGGACAGCTCCGCGGTCAGCACCCTGACTTCTTCTGCGGGTTCCATGGTTTTTGAGGAGTTTGTGGATTACAAAGGAGACAATCTGGCTCAGTACGGGCTGGATGTGCCTGCGGCAGAAATTACGCTGAACTACACGGAGACGGAAACGGTGGAAGTGGAGAAAGAAGAAAAGTCGGAAACGGAAGAAACCGTGGAAATGGAAAAAGAGTCGGAAACGGAAGAAACTGCGGAGACGGAAGAAACTGCGGAAACGGAAGAAGCTGTGGAGACGGAAGAAGAGCCGGAAACGGAAACAATCACAGTGGAAAAACAGGTGATTCTGCAGATTGGCGATCCGATCTATGCTTATGCTGAAGAAGCCGGAAACGAAACTGACGGCGAAGAGGAAACGGAAGGTGCAGCAGGCCAGGAAGCGGAAACGGAAGAAATCGAAGAAACCAAAGAAGCAGAAGAAACAGATGAAACAGAAGAAATAAAAGAAACAGATGAAAAAGAAGAAAAAGAAGAAACCGGAGAAATAGAAGGGTATTATGTGAAATTAAGTGGTTCTTCCCAGGTTTCTATAATGAGTGCGGAGACGCTGTCAGTCTGGCTGGAAGCGTCTTATACGGATTATGTAAGCAAATACGTTTCTCAGGTACCTAAAACGGCTCTGGAGGAACTGACGGTTACTTATGAAGGAAAAGAGTATATACTGACCATTGAATCAGAAACGCGAATTGTAGAAGAAGAAACAAATGCATCAGAGGAATCGGAAGAAACAGAGCAAACGGAAGAAACAGAAGAGATAGAAGAAACGGAGGAAACTGAGGAAACGGAGCCTGAGACAGAAACCGTTTACACATATCTGGTGAATGGCAAAGAAGCAGATGAAACGGACTTCCAGAGCTTTTATGGAGAGGCAGTGGGGATGAAGGTTCAGAGCATTGTGGAGGATACGGCCGGCGGTGAGCCCGATTTTTCACTGAAATTTGAAAAAACAGATGGAACTGTAGTTACGGCAGATTATTATAAGGGAACAGACGGTATGTATCTGGTTCGCTGCAGCAATGGCCTTTATGGTAAGGTGAGCAAACTGGAAGCTGCCAAAATGATGGAAGGTTTTGAAAAACTGATCGTCGAAGACTGAGCAGGGCGGGACTCTGGAAAACGCCCAAAACTGTTGATGCAGGCTGTACCGGTGCATTGGAACAACAGGGAATAACAGGGAACAACAGCAGAACGAGCATTGTAAAACAGTCCTTTCGGGATTTCGGATCCGAAGGACTGTTTTTTTAAATGATAAAATATTCAGAAATAATTATAAAATACATAAAATTAAGTGATAAATAAAAGAATAAAAAGATAGAATAAATTTATTTGTAAAAAGATAAAAAATAGTGTTGACAAATAAAAAACCGTGTGCTATTATAGGTTCATCAACAAAACATGATCGAAACAAAAAAGATCAAAGAATCGAAGATTAAAATGATCGGAGATTAAAAAATCGAAGATCTAAAAATCAGAGATCTATAAATCGAAGATCTAAAAATCAGGGATCTATAAATCGAAGATCTAAAAATCAAAGATTTAAAAATCGAGGATTAAAAAGATCAAGGATTAAAAAGATCGAAAGAGGTTCATTTATCCGTTGGATGACGAGAAAATCTGGTGGAATAGATGCAGAGTTTCGACATGAAGGAGTTGAAGAAGAACCCTGAAAAATAAAGAAGAAAAGTGAGGTTAGTCCCATGGACACAGTTACCAATCATTCCGTTCAGTATGGATGTGGTATGGCAAATGTTTCCTGCGAGAGAACCTTTATCTGATAAATAAATTCCAGATTAAAAAGATCGAAATAGTATCAGTGAATCGGAGAGAAGAAAAGCTGGAAGATATGGATAAAGGTACCGTTGCCACCATATTGAAGGATTTACCACAAAATTCAAAGGTTTTTCTGAATTGTGTAAAGAAACATTTCAGAAGAAATACGAGAGAAGTATAATAATCGAAGGTATACGATAACACAATCAGGACATTCATATATCAAGAGGACTTATATTAAAAAGATCGTATAGAAGAGAATATTTTGGAAGATATAATCCTAAGCTTTGAGTTAAATTATTATAGTAAAGTAAATGTCAATTTATTTTATTATTTCCATAGAACAGCAGGAAACATACAAGCATAAAAAAAGATCCTCCGATCCATTATAAAAATATAGAAAATTGAATATGGAAGAAAGCAAACAGCCGTTATCCCGTAAGAAGGATAGCGGCTGATTTTTGGGCTTTACTGGAAATATTTTTGAGCCAGGGTTCGTTTGCAGCTGATCTGCATGCATAAAAAAGCGCTGAAACGCAAATAATAAAACAATAAATTTAATAAATTTGTTAAAAATCTGTAAAAAATGTTTGCGTTTTTTTCAAGTTATAGTATAATGAGAATGAATCTTTATATGTTTAGAGAGGGGAGGATACTCATGAAAAACAGGAGTAAATTATTAGTTCTTTTAACATTAACAGCTGCCGCTTTTTCTCTTGCTTCCTGCGGAAAGAAACCGGAAGAAATACAGATTGTGTCTGAGACGCCTACTGAGACTGAAGCACCGCAGACGGAAAAGATTACTGAAGCACCCACAGAGCCGCCCACCGAGGCACCTACAGAGCCGGAGACAGAGCCCGCGCCGACTTATAAAGTTGCGAACGGGACGATTCAGGAGGTGGCTCCGGATACGATCACGATCTTTTCCAGAAAAGGAAAGGTTCTTACGTTTAACACTGCAGGGAAAGAGCTGTATTTTAAAAACGGCATCAGCGGTGAGAACGAAGTGCAGGTTCGGTATGAAGGTGAAATTACAGAATCCGATGCCTCCGGTGTAACGGTTATCGCGATTCTGGATGGGGACAAAGATGCGGCGGATGATACAAGTGTGGAAGCAGTTTCCCAGACCGTTTACACACTGGATGATGTGAATGTGCGCGCAGGCGCGTCCACGGACGCAGCGATTCTGGGCGGGATTCCCAAGGGACACAGCCTGGAGCAGACAGGAAAAGTCGGTGAGGACTGGATTCAGATTTCTTATGCCGGCAGAGAAGCCTATGTTTTTGCTGAAAATATTACAACAAAGAAAGAAGAGGCGCCGGAGACAGAAATGGGGCTGGATGATTATTCCAATTCCGAGATGATTAAGACGGTGTCCGGTACCATTACAGCGGTAAATATGAATACGATCAGTATTCTTTCGGATAATGGGAATGACCTGTCTTTCAGCATTTATGGTGCGGCGATTCATGTGATGAATGGTCTGGATCTGGGTAATTACCTTACGATTGAGTACAATGGAGAAATTTCAGATGACAATGATACTTCCATGGTTTGGGTGATTTCGGTGAAGGACAGCGCGGCGGCAGCTCAGGAAGCGCCGGCGGCTCAGACACCGGAAAGCAATGATACGGTACCGGAAGCGGAAGCCCAGACACCGGAAAGCAATGACAGCGTACCGGAAACAGGAACCCAGAAAGGCACTGCAGCAGATGAGCAGGCGGATGCAGATCAGACCGGTGCTGAGACCACGGTTCGCGGGCTGATTCAGAATGCGACTCAGACCAGTGTGACGATTCTGACAGAGGACGGCGCTTCCCTCATTTTTGCACATGAAGGAGCAGAAACGGAACTGGCGGATGGACTTCAGATTGGAAATTACATTAATGTCACCTATGATCCAGGCAATGTTTATGAGTCTGGCGTTTATGACGCCATTCGTATTGCAGACGCAGATTAATGTGTCAGAATGGTGTGAGATACCCCCAGCCCCAGGTTTTGGGGGTATTTTTATAACAGATCTGTCAGGAAAATTTTCGCTGTCCGGATTTTGACAACCTGTGTGATTTGTGATAGACTGAAACAGGCATTTATGTGCCGTTTTTTCGGCATGCCATGATGTATTGCCACTAGTGTACTGGCCACTTGTAATTTATGGTAAATAGCACCATCTATTTCATTATCTGCTGCGTTGTCATCAGTCGACGATGCCACCGCATCGCCTCCTTCTTGCGCCTTGCAGACTAATGAAATATCCGGCACTCTTTACCATAATTACCAGCTGGCCAGCACACTAGTACATCGGTTCGTAAATAACTATACCAATAACGCAGAATATTTCTCCGAGTGTGCATGGTAAAAAACGCAGGCGTAGCGGGCTACGCCGAGGCTTTTTGCCATGTGCAATCGGAGAAATAGGCAAGTTATTTGGTGTAGTTATTTCGAAACCGATGTACTAGTATGAAGGAAAGCTGATTGCTCCGCACGGAACGTGCTTCCGCAATCGCCGCCGGTATTCGCAGCCTGACCTTTTTGTCTGACTGCTCCTATCGGCTTGCCCGTCCGATGTGCATGTACCGGAGCGTGTAAACACGCCCGGCTCCATGTCCGCCGTCCGGGGTTTTCACAGTAAACTGCGCAAAGCCCAGAAGATAAGTTTTATGAGGTGAGGGAATTGGATAAATACGAATATAACCTGAAGCTGGAAGAGATCAACCGGCTGGTAGATGATGATAATTATGAGGACGCAGCGGCTCTTGCGGATACGATTGACTGGAAACGTGTACGCAATATTCGGACGCTGTGCATGATCAGTGAAATATATGAAGCAAATAACCGGTTGGAAGACAGCAAGGAAATTCTGATGAAGGCTTATCGTCGTTCTCAGATGGGGCGAAGCGTGCTGTACCGCCTGACAGAGGTCTGCATCAAGCTGCGTGAATTTGACGAGGCAGTGGAATATTACAGCGAGTATGTCAATGCAGCCCCCAATGACAATTCCCGGTACATTCTGAAATATAAAATTTACAGAGGCAGAGGGTCTTCCATCGATGACCAGATTGCCATTCTGGAGGAATTTAAGGAAAAGGAATACACTGAAAAGTGGTCTTATGAGCTTGCAAAGCTCTATCACAGAGCGGGAAATGATAAAAAATGTATTGAAACCTGTGACGACCTGATTTTATGGTTCCGTCAGGGAAAATATGTGATTAAGGCTCTGGAATTGAAAATGTCCCTCACAGAGCTGACGCCGATGCAGAAAGCGATCTACGACCGCAGGGAAGAGATGCAGGAAGAACCCCTGGATGATGAAGAACCCAAGGTAAAGGAACTGGAAAAGGTTATCATGGAAAAAATGCCTTCTTCCCAGGAGGAAGCGCTGACAGACAGTATTATTTCCGAGACTCAGAGAGAGCTGGCCCAGGCGGTCGCCATGCACACGGCAGAAGTACAGAATGAAGCTGCGTTTCCGCAGGAAGAGCACGCCTGGAGCGCACCGTCAGAGATGCCTCCGATGCCGCCTGTTTCAGAGCCGGAACAGGTTGCCGATGCTACAAAGATAGTACCGGTGAAAGAAGTTCGGGAAGCCAGAAGAGCCGCTGTTTCCAGACAGGTTGCTCAGGAAATTCCGGAAGCCGCAGCTGCGTCTTCTTATCGTGCACCTTCAGCGGAAGCACCTGCATATGAGGCACCTGTACATGAAACACCGGCATATGAGGCACCGGCATATGACGCGGCCAGGCTTCAGGCAGAGCTGGCGAACAGTATGCGTGAAATTGTGGCGGGTATTCGCCGTCCGGAAACAGAAGAAAATCTTATTGAACCGAAAAATGATATGTCGGCCTTTGAAAACGCTGCGGCAGATATTCCGAACGGAGAAAAGGCATCAATAGATGATATTCTGCTGTCAATGAGCGGAATTGAACCGGCAGCCACGGCAGAACCGGTGAAACCGGCATCGGATGCTGTCCCGGCAGCACCTGTGATTCCGGAGCCCACAGCGGTGCCGATTCCGCCGGTGCAGGGGCGTCAGGAGAGCCGGCCGGCGCCCCAGGCAGCAAATAGCGTACCGGTACAGCCGGTTCAGACAACGCAGGCAGCAAATAGCGTACCGGTGCAGCCGGTTCAGACAGCTCAGACAGTGAATTCTGTACCGGTACAGCCGGTTCAGACAGCGCAGGCAGCAAATAGCGTACCGGTGCAGCCGGTCCAGACAGCGCAGGCAGCAAATAGCGTACCGGTACAGCCGGTTCAGACAGCGCAGGCAGTGAATCCCGCACCGGTGCAGCCGGAGCAGCAGACCCAGGTAGCAAATACCGTACCGGTGCAGTCAGCTCCGATGCAGATGCAGGGAAGTCAGGCAGCGGCACAGCAGCCGGCCCCGGAGCAGCCGCAAAATACTTATCGTCAGACCGGACTGACCAGAAATCAGCAGTATATTTTAGGATATTTTGCGACCGTTCAGGGTCTGCGGGAGCAGATCGCGGCAGCGCTGGAGGAGACGGTCCACAAGGTTCTTCTGGACAAGACATCCAGGAGCGGGAATCTGATTATTACCGGAAGGGCCGGGAGCGGAAGAAGTACGCTGGCAATGCGCTATGCCAAGGCCGTGAGCCGTGCCAAAGGTGAAAAAACTGCGAGAATCGCAAAAATATATGCGGAAGATTTTAATAAAAAAGACATTCCGTCTACCATTGCAAAGATTGCAGGAGGAACTCTGATTATTGAAGAGGCGGGGGATCTTACGGAAGAAGTGGTAAATAAGCTTTCTACAGCCATGGAGTTCCGGACAGATGGCCTGGTGATTATTCTGGAGGATGAAAAAGGCTATTTGAAGGAAATGCTGGATCACCATCCGGATTTTGCAGAAAAGTTCACCTGTGCCATTGATATTCCGATCTTTACCAATGATGAACTGGTTTCCTTCGGTCAGACGTATGCGCTGGAAGAGGATTATCGGATTGACGAGGGTGCAATCTCTTCTCTTTACGACAGAATCGGAGAGATGCAGACTCCGGATCATCCGGTGACAGTGGCAGATGTGAAAGAAATCGTAGATCAGGCGATGAAACATTCCGATCGGGCAGGGATCCGGAAACTGAGCATGATTCTTTCCAAAAAGCGTTATGATGCAGAGGACAGAGTTGTGCTGTATGCAAAAGATTTTAAATAACATTGCAGTAACTGTTCAGAGATAAGAGAAAGTTGCTGTTCACTTGCTTGTCAGTGAACAGTAACAGGAGAAAAGCGGTCAGAAATGACTGCTTTTTTTTATGCCTTGACAGCCCTGTATACCGAGCGGTATAATACTGACAAAAGGGAACAGAATATGGTAAAAGGAGGCTTTTCATGGATAACAAAGAGAAAATCCTGGAGAGTGCGCTGGACCTGTTTTATGCCAGGGGCTATGATGCGGTAGGCGTTCAGGAAATTGCGGAATCTGCGGGCGTTACGAAGCCAACCTTGTATTACTATTTCGGAAGCAAGCGCGGCCTTCTGGAAACGCTGCTGGAGAAGGAGTATGCCGTTCTGCGCAGAGCCCTTGAGAATGCTTCCTGGTATGAGGATGAAGTGCCGGATCTGCTTTATCGGGTGGCATCAGCATTTATTGATTATTCTGTGGAGCACCAGAAAATGTACAAGCTGATGATGGCACTCTTTTATTCAGCCAGAGAAAATGAAGCATATCAGGCAGTCAGTCCCATTGTCAAGGACATTTACCGGCGGATTGTTTCTGTATTTGGTCAGGCCGCAAACAGGCTGGGGAATATGAATGGGAGGCAGGATCAGTTTGCCGTGGGCTTTCTGGGGGTGATTAATCATTACATTCTATTTGCGGCAGAGAAGGAGGACGGCCGGATTGAAATCAGCGATGAGAAAAAGCAGTCGCTGGTAAATCAGTTTATGTATGGCATTTTTTCATAAACGAAGAGCAAGGAAATCAAAAACAATAAAAGATACACAAAAATGATGTTTGGGTCAAAAGATGCCATACGGATATCGTGGGACATTCGCCCCACTTTTATCCTCATATTGGGGCGGGTCAATCAGTGATAAAACCACTTATGCGCAGGCGCATCGTGGTTTATGACTTTTGACTCTGGCATCACAAAAACTAAAAAACAACAGAATCACAGGAGGTTCCTTATGGGAAAATGGTATGACGAGGCGGTATTTTACCACATGTATCCTCTGGGTATGACGGGCGCACCCAAGGTAAACAATGAGGAGGGGATTGTACACAGGCTTCGGGAGCTGTTTCCGTGGATTGATCATCTGAAAAAGCTGGGGGTGACTGCCGTTTATATCGGTCCGCTTTTTGAATCCACAAGCCATGGCTATGATACCCGGGATTATCGTCGGGTTGACAGGCGTCTGGGAGATAACGAAGATTTCAAAGAGTTCGTGCAGCTCTCCCACGAAGCGGGGATCCGGGTTGTTGTGGACGGAGTTTTCAATCATACCGGAAGAGAATTTTTTGCATTTCAGGATATCCGCCAGAACAGAGAGCACTCCCCGTACTGCAGCTGGTATAAGGGGATCAATTTCGGCTGGAATACCCATTATAATGACGGATTTGGCTATGAGGCCTGGAGAAACTGCTATGAACTGGTTAATTTAAATCTTTGGGAGCGGGCAGTAAAGGATTATCTGTTTGACGTGATCCGCTTCTGGATTCAGGAATTCGACATTGACGGCATCCGGCTGGATTGTGCGGATTGCCTGGATTTTGAGTTTATGAAGGAAATGCGTCGGATTACCGGTCAGGAAAAGGAAGATTTCTGGCTGATGGGCGAGGTTATTCACGGAGATTACAGCCGATGGGCCAATGAGGAGATGCTTCATTCGGTAACGAATTATGAGCTTCATAAAGGGCTGTATTCCGGCCACAATGATCACAATTACTTTGAGATTGCCCATACGATCCGGCGGCAGTTTGACGAAAACGGAGGAATTTACAGAGGAAGAAAGCTGTATTCCTTTGTGGATAATCATGACGTGGACAGAATTGCGTCAAAATTAAATGATAAACGGCACCTGATACCGGTGTACACTCTGCTTTATACACTTCCGGGCATTCCGTCCATTTATTACGGTTCGGAGTGGGGCATTGAGGGGAAGAAGCAGGGAGCCAACGATGACCCGATGCGGCCCCATCTGATTCTGTCGGAAATGGAAGATACCAGCCTGACAGAATACATCTGCAGCCTTGGAGAGCTTCACCGGGAGAATCCGGAGCTTTCCCATGGAAGATACCGGGAACTGGTTCTGACAAACAGACAGTACGCCTTTGCAAGGATTCTGGAAAATCAGGCAGTGATAGTTGCTGTAAATAATGACGAAAATCCGGCGCAGATTTCCATTCCGCTTCCGGTGGAAGCGCATACCTGCAAAAATGCCATTACAGGAGAAACCATCGCAGCAGAGAACGGCAGGATTTCTTTGGAACTGGACGCATGTGACGGTATATGTATAAAAATAGAGTAACTGTTCAGAAATAAATTAGAGGTGGGAGAATATGGCAGAGAAAACGACAAAGAGAACGACAAAGAAAACGAGCAGGAAGTCTGCGGCACCGCAGGCAGTGATGGACAAGGAGAATGAGCAGGTTCTGGAAATCGGAGAGCTGGATCAGTATTATTTCGGGCAGGGAACCCATTACGACATTTATAAGAAGCTGGGGGCCCACCAGGGAGTTCTGAATGGGAAGCCGGGCATATATTTTGCCGTATGGGCACCAAATGCGGAGAAGGTCAGTGTGATCGGCGATTTTAACGAATGGGATGAGGAAGCCTGCCCCATGACGCGGCGGGAGCCGCTGGGAATTTACGATGCGTTTGTTCCGGAAGCATCCGTGGGATGTTTATACAAATTTTATATCCAGACGAAAAATGGCAGAAAGCTTTACAAGGCAGATCCCTTTGCCAATCATTCAGAGATGCGCCCCGGGAATGCGTCCCGCGTTGCGGATCTGACGAATTTCCGCTGGGGTGATTCCGCATGGATGAAGGCCAGGGAGAAGAAGGATCCGGATAAAGAGCCTATGAGTATCTACGAGGTTCATCCGGGTTCCTGGAAAAAGCATGAAAAAACGGAAGAAGATCCGGACGGATATTACAATTATAAGGAGCTGGCCCATGAACTGACAGACTATGTGAAAAAGATGGGCTATACTCATGTGGAGCTGATGGGAATTGCGGAGCATCCCTTTGATGGTTCCTGGGGCTATCAGGTGACCGGATACTTTGCGCCTACTTCCCGCCACGGCACACCGGCGGACTTTATGTATCTGGTAAATTATCTGCATAAAAATAAGATCGGCGTGATTCTGGACTGGGTTCCGGCACATTTCCCGCGGGATGCCCATGGACTGGCGGAATTTGACGGCTCCTGCCTGTATGAATATGCGGATCCCAGAAAAGGGGAGCATCCGGACTGGGGAACCAAGGTTTTTGATTTCGGAAAAAATGAGGTGAAGAATTTCCTCATTGCCAATGCGCTGTTCTGGCTGGAGCAGTTTCACGTGGACGGTCTGCGCGTGGATGCGGTGGCATCAATTCTGTACCTGGACTACGGACGTCAGGCGGGCCAGTGGGTTCCGAATATTTACGGGGGCAATAAAAACCTGGAAGCCATTGAGTTTTTCAAGCATTTGAACAGTGTGGTTCTGGGAAGAAATCACGGTGCGGTGATGATTGCCGAGGAGTCCACCGCATGGCCGAAGGTGACCGGAAAGCCGGAGGACGACGGTCTCGGATTTTCTATGAAATGGAACATGGGCTGGATGCATGATTTCCTGGAATATATGAAGCTGGATCCGTATTTCCGCCAGTATAATCACAATAAAATGACCTTTGCCATGACGTATACATATTCAGAAAAATATATTCTGGTGCTGTCCCATGATGAAGTGGTTCATCTGAAATGCTCCATGATTAATAAAATGCCGGGACTTTACGATGACAAGTTTGCTAATCTGAAGGCAGGCTATGCGTTTATGATGGGGCATCCGGGCAAAAAGCTTCTGTTTATGGGGCAGGATTTTGCCCAGCTTCAGGAGTGGAGTGAGGCCAGGGAGCTTGACTGGTATCTGCTGAAGGAGGAAAAGCATCAGCAGATGCAGAATTATGTTCAGGCACTTCTGCAGCTCTATAAGAAGAACTCTGCCCTTTACCAGGGAGATCAGAGTCCCAGGGGCTTTGAGTGGATTAACGCGGATGACAACAGCCGCAGTATTTTCAGCTTTGTGCGTCATAATGAGAGCGGAAGAAGCAACCTGCTCTTTGTAATTAATTTTACTCCGGTGGCCAGGCCGGATTACCGGGTGGGAGTGCCGAAGAAAAAGGCATACCAGCTGGTGCTGAACAGTGATGATGTACAGTTCGGAGGAAGCGGAGCGGAGCGGCCGACCGTTTATCAGGCGGAAAAGCAGGAGTGTGACGGCAGGAAATTCTCTTTTGCTTATGAGCTTCCGGCTTATGGAGTGGCTGTGTTTAAATTTTAGAAATAGCAGGGAATGATATCATTCAGAGGGAGTCTGCTTCGGCGGCTCCTTCTTTTTGCACTCTTTTTGTGTATATCTTATAAAAAAGAAAATGAAAAATGTGGAATATGCCCATAGACATTCCTGGGTGGATGGGTTATAATGACATCACTTCAAAAGAATACGCATTGCGTATTGTCAGCGAAAGACAAGGCGCGGATCTTCTTTCCGCGTATCAGAAAATCAGAAAATCCGATGATCTGGGAGATCGACAGATCGACAGATCGCCAGATTGCCAGATTGCCAGATCGCCAGTTCGATCATTCGGTCATTTGATAGCCAGATAATCGGATAATCAGTCGTTTCGACACAATTTCAATGAATGTATGAAAACAAAATATGGAATCATTTCGAATCGCAGGAAATGGGGTGACATATGAAAATCTTGCAGGTGCTCCCGATTCTTCTGACGGGAGGCGCAGCTGTTTTTTTCGACCTTCGGACAGGGAAGATTCCCAATGAATTGATTCTGGCTGCTCTGGCAGCAGGTGCAGGGTGGCAGATTTATGCGGGAGGTTTGCCTGGAATTCTGAATTTTGCAGGAGGTGTGGGGATTCCGGTGATCCTTCTGGGGATTTTCTTTTATTTCCGGATGATGGGAGCCGGAGATTTGAAGCTTTTGGGAGCTGTCGGAGGATTTCTGGGGATCCGGAGGATTCTGCCCTGTATGCTGTGGACATTTCTGGCGGCAGGTGTGTATGCCGGCGCGCTGGTTCTTTACAGAAGAAATCTGAAGGAGAGACTGTTGTATTTCTGTACATATCTGTGGAATTATGTTCATACCCGTGAATGGAATCCCTATCTGCAGGTGGATTGTGTGGACAGTCATCTGTATTTTTCCATTCCGGTGTTGATAAGTATTTGTTTTTATGTGGGAGGTATCTATTGAAAAAAAGCATTTTTGCCGTTTGTGACCTGGAGGCGGGTTATGCCTACCGGCTGATGGACTATATTTATGAAAAGGAATCCGGTACGTTTGAGGTTCAGGCTTTTACCAGTGTGAAAAATCTTTCGGCATTTGCCAGAGAGCAGGAGATTGAGCTGCTGCTGATCTCCGCATCGGCCATGTGTGACGCGGTCAGGGAGCTTCCCATCCGGAAGATTGTGATTTTGTCAGAAGGGGAGGTTCTTCAGGAGCTGTCCAGCTATCCCTGTGTGTACAAATATCAGGCTTCGGACAGTCTGGTATCAGAGGTGATGTCTTATTATGCGGAGGCAGAGCCTTCGGCGCCTGTGGCCCTGCTGAAAAAGAGGGTGGAGATTCTCGGCGTTTATTCTCCGATCCGGCGGACACTGCGGACCTCCTTTGCACTGACTCTGGGACAGCTTCTGGCGAAAGAGCGGAATGTCCTGTATCTGAATTTTGAGGAGTATGCGGGGTTTTCTTCCCTGCTTGGCAGGGAGTACAAGTCAGATTTGACGGATCTGATTTATTTTTCAAAGGAAGGCAGCGGGCAGATGGTTTACCGTCTGGGAACCATTGTCCAGAATCTGTTTGGTCTGGATTATATTCCGCCTGCGCTGAATCCGGAGGATCTGCGGGAAATTGAGACGGAGGAGTGGCTTCAGATGCTGGAATATCTGGAGACCTACAGCACCTACGATACCATTATTCTGGATCTGGGAGAACAGCTTGCGGGACTGTATGAAATTCTGCGCCAGTGCAGCCGGATCTATATGCCGGTGCGTGAAGACGGGATTTCTCTGGCGAAGCTGGATCAGTATGAGAAGGTACTGGAAATGCGCGGTTATACGGATGTACTGGAGAAGACCCGGAAGCTGAAGCTGCCTTTTCACAGCAGCTTCGGACCCAGGGAGAACTATATTGAGCAGCTTGCGTGGGGAGAGCTGGGCGACTTTGTGAGGAAGCTGATCAGGGAGGAGGAAGCGGATGGAAAGCAGAGAATGTCAGAAGGAAAGACTTCGGGAAGAACTCCGGAGGCGGATCGGCCGCGCCGGGGAAACCGGTGATGAAGAAATTTATCAGCAGATTGACACACTGATTCTGGAGGAGTCTGCCAGGGAATATATGAGCCTGTCCGGAAAGCGGCAGCTGCGCCGGGAGCTTTTTAACAGTATCCGCCGTCTGGATCTGCTTCAGGAGCTGGTGGATGATGATACGGTTACAGAGATTATGGTAAATGGAACCGATGGAATTTTTCTGGAGCGGGCAGGCAGGATCAGCCTATGGGGAAAACGGATTGAGTCCCGGGAAAAGCTGGAGGATCTGGTGCAGCAGATTGCCGGAAGATGCAACCGCATTGTGAATGAATCCGTTCCCATCGCAGATGCCCGACTGGAAAATGGAGCCAGAGTAAATCTGGTGCTTCCGCCGGTGGCGCTGAATGGACCGGTGATTACCATCCGGCGCTTTCCGTCAAAGCCTGTGGGTATGGAGCAGCTCATTGCCTGGCATTCCATTACGGAGGGGGCAGCCGGATTCCTGCAGATTCTGGTAAGGGCCGGATATAACATCTTTATCAGCGGCGGTACCGGATCAGGAAAGACGACTTTTTTGAATGCTCTGTCTGATTTCATTCCGAAGGACGAGCGGATTATCACCATTGAGGATAATGCGGAGCTGCAGATCCGGGGTGTGGCGAACCTGGTACGGCTGGAGGCCAGAAGGGGGAATACAGAGGGGGAAAATGAGATTACTATTCGGGATCTGATCAAGTCCAGCCTGAGAATGCGGCCGGATCGGATTATTGTCGGGGAGGTCCGGGGAGAAGAAGCCCTGGACATGCTTCAGGCGCTGAATACCGGCCATGACGGTTCCCTGAGCACCGGTCATGGAAACAGTCCCAGGGATATGCTGTCCCGGCTGGAAACCATGGTTCTGATGGGACTGGAGCTTCCACTTCCGGCCATCCGCAGGCAGATTGCATCGGGTATTGATATCATGGTGCATCTTGGCAGAATGCGGGATAAGACCAGAAAAGTTCTGGAGATTCTGGAGGTGACAGGTTACGATGTGCCTACCGGAGAGATTACGACTCATCTGCTTTATGAGTTTCAGGAGAGAAAGGAACCCGGGGAGGATAAGGTATGCGGAGAACTTCAGAAAACAGGGGAACTGCTTCACACGCAGAAGCTCGAAAGAGCGGGGCTGACCGTTTAGAGGGTCAGGCTGTGGATTATCGGATTTGCCGTTTTCATCCATGGGACTGGGGAAAATGTCTGGCAGCTTATGCGGCTGTTGACGGGATGATCAGTTTTTTGTTCTATCGGTCCTGGATTGCATTTCTGGCAGGGATTCCGGGAGTGGCTCTTTACGTCCGGCAGCAGAAGCAGGCCAGGATTGTCAGACAGAGAAAACGCCTGGAGGAGGAGTTCCTGATGGGAATGAGATCGGTGGCGTCTGCGCTGGCAGCAGGCTATTCGGTGGAAAATGCCTTTTTTGAAGGACTGACGCAGATGCGCCGGCTTTACGGCGGAGAGGCCCTGATCTGCAGGGAGTTCAGCCATATTGTAAAGATGCTGCGGCTGAATGAGAACCTGGAGACACTGCTGCTGGATCTGGGAGAGCGCAGCGGTGCGGAGGATATTCAGAGCTTCGGAGAAGTTTTTGCGGTGGCGAAACGTTCCGGCGGAGATCTGAATGCCATTATCCGGAATACCATTTCGATGATTTCTGAGAAGCTGGAGGTCCAGCAGGAGATAGAAGTCTGTCTGGCTTCCAAAAAGATGGAACAGACGATTATGAGCGGAATCCCGTTTTTTATTCTGGGGTATGTGGGAATCACTTCTCCGGAGTTTCTGGAAGGACTTTATCACACGGGGATGGGCGTACTGGTGATGACAGCAGGCCTTGCCGTTTATCTGGCGGCGTTTTGCCTGGGAAGATATTTTGTGAGAATCGAGGTGTGAGGCCGTGAAATGGCTGGCAGAGCCTTTTTACCGTTTTTTTCGGTATCTGATGCAAAATAGCCCCTTGTGGAGCAAAAGGGCGGAAAACAGAAAACTGTCCCGGGAGCTGGAGGCGTTAAGTCCGGCCGGGGAACGGAGAAGTCCGGAGGAATTCTATGCCTGGAGAGCGGCCTGCACAGCAGCCGTTCTGGTTTGGGGAGGGGGACTGCTGATTCTGGCCGGCATTGCCGGCAGTCTGACAGGCTCCGGGGCAGAGCGGGCGGCGGTTGCCAGACCGGATTATGGACAGGAAGCTCTGGAGACAGAGCTGGAAGCCTGGATTGAAGGAGAAAGTGAAAGGGTGCTGGTTCCGTTCCAGGTCAGCGGAAGGAAATATACGGATGCCCAGGCAGAAGAACTGCTGGAAAGCCTGTTAAACGGACTGGAAAAGGAGATTCTGGGGGAGAATGTGAGTCTGGATGAGATCCGGACAGATCTGGTTTTGCCGGAAACCCTTGCAAATGGGGCAGTGGAGGCAGAATGGCTCATTGATCCGCCGGATCTGGTGGATTATCTGGGAAGAATTTCGGAAGATGTCCCGGAGGAAGGGAAAATGGCAAGGATTCAGGCGACGCTGAAATGCCAGGAGAAGGAAGCAGTCTGGAGCGTTTATGCAAGGATCCTGCCGCCGGGGAGAAGCCCGGAGGAAGAACAGCAGGTTCGTCTGCAGGAAGCCCTTTTACAGGCAGATTCGGAAGGAATGGAGCTGGAACAGATGGAATTGCCTGCCGTAAGTGAAGGGAAAAAAATCCGGTGGGAGGAGCCGCAGGAATCCTTTACCGGGATCCTGGCGGTGCTGCTGCTGGTCTGTGCGGCAGGAGTCTACCTGCGGGAAGAGCAGGAACTGGAAAAAAGGATGAAAAGCCGAAGGCGTCAGATGATCATGGATTATCCGGGGCTGCTGTACAAAATGGCCATGCTGCTGGGAGCCGGGCTGACGATCCAGGGAACCTTTTTCCGGATTGGAAAAGAGTATCGCCAGCGAAAGGAAAAGATGGTGGCAGAGAAGAAAAAGCCGGAGATTCATTATGCCTATGAAGAAATTCTGGAAACCTGCTTTGAGATGCAAAATGGCGTGGGAGAAGCGATGGCCTATGAGAATTTCGGAACCAGATGCCAGATTGAAAAATACCGGAAGCTGGGATCGCTGCTGGCCCAGAATCTGAGAAAGGGCTCGGGAGGTCTGATCGCGGTTCTGGAAACAGAAGCCGCCGAAGGAATGGAGGAGCGGAAGCAGCAGGCGAAAAAGATGGGAGAAGAGGCAGGAACCAAGCTTCTTCTGCCGATGATGATGATGCTTGTCCTGGTTATGGGGATTCTGGTGATTCCGGCAGTGATGAATCTGTAATGCGGGGCGGGCTGATCCGGGGCGCGGCGGCTGTGTGGCCGATACATCGGGAGAATCGGAGCTTTGAGGAAAGGATGTGCACCGGCCGCCGCAGGAAAGGAGGTGAAAAGATGAACCATGTCCAGGCATTTCTGCGGGAGGAGGATGGAGTTGGCGTTGTGGAAATTATTTTGATTCTTGTGGTTTTGATCAGTCTTGTCATTATTTTCAAAAAGCAGCTCACCAGTCTGGTAAACAGCATTCTCAAGAAAATTACGTCACAAAGTGAAGGTATTTAGGCGCAAAGAAAAACGACGCCTGACAGGGAGGCAGAAATGAAAAAGTACAGCAAAGGGACGATTACAGTATTTTTGAGTATCCTTACCGTTCTGTTTTTGTCCCTGGCCTGTACTCTGGCAGAATCAGCCAGACTGCAGGGAGCCAGGGCAAAAGCCGCTGTTGTGACGGATCTTGGGATGTTTTCCGTGTTTGGGGAATACGAGAGAGGACTGCTTTCGGATTATGATGTGTTTTTTGTGGATGGCGCCTATGGTAACGGAGAGTTTCAGAAAGAAAAGCTCGAAGAACGTCTGCAGAAATATCTGGAAGGCAATCAAAGCCTGGGAGAGCTTTCCTATCTGGGCGGAATGCAGCTGTTTCCGCTGAAACTGAATACATGCCAGGTAGATAAGTACGCGCTGATGACCGATGACAGCGGAGGGGTTTTTTACCAGCAGGTTGTGAAGAATGTGAAGGAAACGCTGGGAACAGAGGCTGTGAGCCGTTATCTGGACATGAGAAATCAGGTCCGGGAGCAGGAACAGGCGGGGAAGGATTTTGAAGACAGCACACAGAGCAATCAGACAGAGATAGCAAGGATCGAACAGGAAGCAAAAGAAAAGGAAAACCGGGAAGATCAGGAAGGACAGAATATTCAGGCTCCCGCAGAACAGGAAAATCCTCTGGATATCATTGAAAAAGTGAAGAAAATGGGGATCCTGGGACTGGTTCTGAAGGATGAAACCATGGTTTCTGAAAAAGCAGTGGAGAGATCCCGGCTCCCAACAGGGAGGAAGCTCCGGAAAGGGACGATGAAGCTGGAACAGACGGAAGACGGACTGACGGCAGAAGCTATTTTCCAGGATTATCTGATGGAGCACTTCTCCTGTATGACAAGTGAAAAACGGGAAGGAGCTCTGGAATATCAGGTCGAATATCTGCTGGGAGGAAAGGAGACAGACCGGGAAAACCTGAAATATGTGGTGAACCGACTTTTGTGGATGCGGGAAGGAGCCAATTTTTTGTGTGCGCTGGCGGATACTTCCATGCGCAGGCAGGCGGAAGCCCTTGCGGCCTCCCTTGCGGGGATTACCGGGATCGCTGCACTGGTTCCGGCGGTGACAACCGCGCTGCTGCTGGCCTGGGCATACGGGGAAAGCCTGCTGGATGTCCGGACACTGCTGGCTGGCGGAAAGGTGGAGGTTGTGAAAACGGCGGAGAACTGGAAGCTGTCCCTTCAAAATCTTGGACGGATTCTGGAGGTTTTAAGGGAATGTGACCAGGGGGGCGGCCAGGGGATTGGATATGAGGAGTATCTGCGTCTGCTGCTGGCCGGCGGTTCTCAGAAAAATTACCCTATGCGGGCACTGGATCTGGTGGAGGCGAACCTGCGGCTGAAAGAAGGAACAGAGAATTTTCGGGCGGACAGCTGTGTGGCAAAGATACAGGTTCAGGCAGACTGGGAGCTTCCGGTGGTGTTTCTGCGGGTTCCCATGGCTTTCCTGGGAAAAGGAGCCGGGAACAGAAATCTGCAGGTAAATGGATTTTTTGGATATTAGAAGGAGGCGGATACGGATGCTTTTTCGGTATGGTGGGATTACGTTTTTCAGAAAGGATACAGGCCCTCTCCCGGATTTCAGTCAGGTTTCTGAACCACATGCCGGGAGAGCATCCGTATCCGCCAGCCTTACGCTGGAGGCAGCCCTTGTTCTGCCGCTGTTTTTCTTTGGGGTTCTGTCCATTCTGTATTTTACGGATATGGTGACGCTGCAGGTCCGTCTCCTAGGCGGAATCCGGGAAACCGGCCGGACGCTGGCAGTGGCTGCCGCGGGAAAGGGAATTGTCGGAATGGAAGAAGGAGAAGAACTGGGACTTGCCGGAATCAGCATTTCTTCTCTTTACGCGAAGCAGTCCATCCGCAGGGAGGCGGGAGAACTGCCGGAACAGGTTCTGGAGGGCGATATCAGCGTGCTGGGGTCTTCCTTTCTGGAAGAGGAGATGATTGATCTGAAAGTAAGCGGAAGGATGAAAATTCCGGTTCCTTTTTTCAGCATCAAATCCATCCGGTTCTGGCAGAGAGGCCGGGTAAGGGCATGGACCGGAAGGGATCCCGGAGCAGATGGTACAGAAACGTCAGACGGGGGAGAAGGGGCAGGTTTTGTATATGTGACGGTCAGCGGCTCGGTGTATCACAAAGATGAAAGCTGTACCCATATTAAGCTTTCCATTCATCAGGTGAGTCTGGACCGCGTAAAGGAGCTTCGAAGCGCCGACGGATCCAAATATTATCCATGCAGCTGTTATCAGCAGAGCGCTTCCGATACCGTTTATATCACAAGAGAAGGCAATCGATATCACAGCAGTCTGGAGTGCAGCGGCTTAAAACGAAGTGTAAGAAAAGTTCCGCTTTCTGAGGCAGAGCATCTGCGTGCATGCTCAAGATGCGGTGGTTAGGAGAAAACATGGAAATTTCGGTAAATGGGATTCTGGTTTTGATTTTTCTTGGAATATGCGGCCTGCAGGATGTCAGAAGACATCGCATATCCCGATGGCTGCTGCTGTCAGGAGGGATTCTGGCAGCAGCGCTTCAGATCGGCCCGGGCAGCCTGGAGTGGTGGGATTTTTGGGGAGGAGTACTCCCCGGGATTTTTTTGCTCCTGGTCAGCTTTGTGACCAGGGAAGCGCTGGGCTATGGGGATGGATTTGCGGTAATGGCAGCGGGTATGTTTCTGGGACTTCGGGTCACCCTGGAGGTTCTGCTTCTGGCATTTCTGATGACAGCAGTGGTTTCGGGGGTACTGCTGGCAGTAAAAAAGGTGAGGAGAAACTATGAATTGCCTTTTCTGCCGTTTTTATGGGCAGCAGCGGTACTTTGCCTGATTTTCCTGTAAAAGTCCCATTACACCATTACAGTTTCGTTACGCGGCGAGAAAACGCCCATACCAGCATACAGCGGGACGGTGACAAGGATCAGGAAAGCAGGACAGCCTGCCTCCATCTTGCACGTATACAAAGCAAGCGCAGAGTGACAATGATCAGGAAAGCAGGACAGCCTGCCCGGGAGGAAAGGATGAAAGAGCAAAAGGGGAGTTTTACAGTGGAAATCAGTCTGATTATGACATTTCTGATTCCGCTTCTGGTCTGTCTGATTTATCTGGGATTTTATATGCATGACCGTGCTTTTCTGCAGGGAGCTGCGCTGGAGACGGCATGCACAGCCAGTCTGAATGCCGGAGAGAAAAATCAGAGAAAACAGACGGAGAGAAAAAAAGAAGAGTTTCTATCAGGCAGGCTGCTGGGAACCCAGGATGTTTCCGGAACGGTTGAGCTGGGAACGGATTCTGTTTCGGTGTCATTTTCGGGCACCTTCCGGATGCCGGAAATTCTGGGGGGATTTTTCGAAAACCATGTATTCCGGATCCGGGCGGATGTGAAAATGGATTTCAGCAATCCGAAGAAGATGGTTAATAAAATTCACAGTCTGTCGAAAATATGGAGAAAAGGAGGGGATGAATCATGAATCCATCTTATCGGCGGGATAAAGACCATAATTACATGATTCTGGAGGAAGCCTGTCCGGTAACCGGAAATGAGTTTCAGGTGCGAATGCTGATTCTGAACCAGATTCCCGGTATTCTGCCCTGCAAAATGAGAAAGATAGACGGAGAGGCAGGCTTTTATTACGAAATTACCTCGCTGCAGCCCATGGCCAGAATCTATGAAAAAAAGAGAATAGGCCGGGAAGATATCCGGCAGCTTCTGGCAGGAATCGGGAAAGCGATGAACGGGGCCAGAGAATTTCTTCTGGATACCAATCAGCTCCTTCTCGATCCGGATTATATTTACATGGATGTGGAGACGAAAGAAGTTTTTCTATGCTGCCTGCCCCTTTATGAAGGGGATGCGTCAGCTGCTTTCCGGGGGCTGGCGGAGTATATTCTGAAAAAGCTGGATCATGGAGACCAGGCGGCTGTTCTCTGGGGATATGAAATTTACAGTAAAACCATTGAGGAAAATTACAGTATTCAGAATGTGCTGGAAAGTGTCTGTCCCAAAACGGGGGAGAAGCCCCGGCAGGAAAGAACAGAGAGGGAAGAGTTTCCGGAGGAACCGGAAAGCCGAAAAGAGGAGAAAATGTATGACAGGGAACCGGAAGGGGCACTGCCCGAAGAGGAGAAGCCGGAGCAGCCGGATGTTTCGGCAGATCAGGAAAAAGAAACATCCGAAATCCTTCCGCTTATTCAAAAAGGCCTGATTCTGGCCTGTGGTCTGGCAGGGATTGGAGGAATTTCCTGGTTTGCCGCCTGCTTTGGCGGGCTGACCCAGATTCAGACAGGGGGGATTTTTTTCCTGGGAGCCGGGATTCTCATTTATTTTTCAACGATCTGGAAAGGATTTCCCAGGAAGGAAAAGGTTCCGCGGATGCCGCCCGGCTATGAAGCAGGGAGAATTCTGCAGGAGGAAGAAGACCTGCCGGAGGAGTGGGAAACCCAGGAACCCCCGGAGAGACCGGAAGAAGTATTCTCTGAGGCGGAGGAAAAGGAGGAATTTGGAGCTACCACACTTCTGCAGACCAGCTATGCGGGGGATTACGCGGTGCTGGTGAGCATGGAACCCGGACAGAGAGAAAATATTGTGCTGGACCGGGATGTGCTGATTGTCGGAAAACTGGCCGGGCAGTCGGATATTGTGCTGAATCAGCCGGTGATCAGCCGGGTACACGCAAAACTGGAGCGCCGGACAGAGGGATACTACCTGACAGATCAGAATTCTACAAATGGAACTTATCTGAACGGAGTGAGGCTGGAAGCATTTGAAAGCAGAAAGCTTCATACTGCGGATGAGGTTTATTTTGCCAGTCTGGGATATTATTTTAAGGAATAAGGGCGGAAATGCTTCATTTTTATTCAGAGGGCAGTGAATTTATGATTGAAAAAAGAAACGGATTAGTATATGATTTTGGTGAATACAATTCGCGGAGTGTTGATATGGATGAGATTAAGACATTTCTGAGGTCCAGATCCATTGTGAACTTAACCATTGTAGTGATCAATATTGTGGTATTTTTCATTCTGGATTTTCTCGGAAATACGGAAGATGCAGTATTTATGGCAAATCACGGAGCCTGTTATGCGCCCTGGGTAGTTGAGGGCGGGGAGTACTACAGGCTTTTTACCAGTATGTTTCTGCACTTTGGAATCCAACATCTGTTCAACAACATGCTGTGTCTGATTTTTCTGGGCGATATTCTGGAAAAGCTGGTTGGAAAAGCTCGTTATCTTCTGATCTTTTTCGGCGGAGGCCTGGGGAGCGGCGCTGTGTCTCTGATTTATGAATTATGGTCGGGAAAGATTGCAGTCTCCGCCGGAGCATCCGGAGCAATCTTCGCGGTAATCGGTGCACTGGTGTTTTTGGCGATCGTCCATAGAGGGAGTATACCCAGTGTCAGCCGGAGCCGATTCTATTTCATGGCAGCGCTGTCGGTGTTTCAGGGGTTCACCAGTCAGGGCGTGGATAATGCGGCTCATGTGGGCGGATTTGTTCTCGGATTTTTGCTGGCTGCCATATTTATCGGCAAAAGGGCGGTAAAGCAGGTGCCGGATTTATTCGAGGAGGACAGCAGAAGCTGACCGCCGTGGGCTTCCATAATGTTTCTGGAGAGAGCCAGGCCAAGACCGGAACCGCCGGATTTATGGGTAACAAAGGGACGAAACAGGGTATCTGTGTATTCAGAGGGAATCCCACAGCCGTTATCAGAAACGCTGATTTTCAGATTGTT
Source organism: Candidatus Limivivens sp. (assembly GCA_034101475.1). Taxonomy (GTDB): domain Bacteria; phylum Bacillota; class Clostridia; order Lachnospirales; family Lachnospiraceae; genus Limivivens. Next base: position 4,648 of record JAXEJQ010000153.1, on the reverse strand, counting down.
TTCTTCCACAGAAGCAAAAAGCTGCAGAGAAGAGCAGCCGGCTTCAAGAGAATTGCGCACCAGGTTGATGAGAACCTGCCGCAGTTTTACCGGATCAGCCTGAATCACCGGAAGGTCATCGGCAATGGAGAAGTGGAACTCCACCTGCTGCCGGCCGATCAACAGGGAGATTTTCGGTATCAGGCTTTCCAGCCATTCCTTGGTGCGGATGGCGGAAAGAGAAAGAGTATCACTGTTATTGTAGCTGGATAATTCATCCAAAAGGTTTCGCAGATAGGTCAGATCTTCCTTCACATCTTTCCAGAATGCGAAATTCAGTACCTCGGGATGCTCCTGTTCGATAATCTGCAGGGAACTGTTGATCATGGTGACGGGATTTCGGATCTCGTGAGAAATTCTGGATAATGCAAAACGATGTTCTTCTTCCAGTTTTTGTATTGTAAGTTCATAGTCATTCATGATGTTCGCCTCCGTGCGTAGAATAGTAACAGTCTATCATCGGAGGAGAAAAATGGCAAACAGATTTTGTTGACAAGATTCGACAACAGATCTTATTGACATGAATTTGCAAAAGCATTACCATAGGGGTAACAAAAGAAAAAAGGAGAGAATTGCAGCATGAGAGACGCAGATTGTATTTTTTGTAAAATAGCAAACGGGGAGATTCCATCCGCAACCATTCATGAGGATGAGGATTTCCGGGTAATTCTGGACCTTGGACCGGCTTCCAAAGGACATGCGCTGATCCTTCCGAAGGAGCATTTTGCAAATGTTTTTGAAATTCCGGAAGAACTGGCAGCAAAAGCCTTTGTGCTGGCGAAAAAAATTGCGGCAAAGATGGTGGATGCACTGGAATGTGACGGTGTGAATATCCTGCAGAATAATGGTACCGCTGCAGGACAGACTGTGTTCCATTTTCATATGCATCTGATACCGCGTTATGAGAATGATCAGGTCGGGATTACGTGGGTCCCCGGTTCTCTGACAGAAGAAGTAAAAGAAGAAATATTGTCAAAACTGGCAGAATAAGATGGTTTCTCTTCGAGAGGAAAGGGAGAGCACGCACAAATGAGGAAGAATCAGACGTTCAGCACGTTATATGCAGAGCGTAAAAATCTGATTATAAAGTATATTTACGATAGAATCGGCGAACATGAAGATGCTGTGGAGATGAGTCAGGATGTATTTATGGCGTTCTATCAGAAGATGAGCAACGTAGACGAGGATATGTATAAATCCTGGCTGCTGCTGGCTGCCAGAAATGCATGTATTGACTACTACAGAAAGAGAAGTATCCGGAAAGAGACAGCCTTTTCCGAGTGGCTGGAAAGTACGGAGATTATGGCAGAAGACAACCTGGAAATGGTTGTCGAGAGAGTCATCAGAGAAGAATTCGCCTATCGTATTTTGGGAGAGCTGAAGCAAAAGAATACAGGCTGGTATGAGGTAATAGAGGCGATCAGTATTTATGGAATGTCTCAGGATGAAGCAGCGAAGCACCTGGGTGTTACCGTTCAGGTGCTTCGTTCAAGACTTTACAGAGCCAGGAAGTTTGTTCGCCGGAAATACCTGAAAGAATATCAGGAACTGTAGGAGTAACAAAACAGCTGTCCACGACCGGGACAGCTGTGTACTGCAGGAAAAGGACCCGGAAAGGTCAGGATGCAGTTTCTTCAATCAGGTTTATGATTGTGGAAATTGCATCTCCCTGCTGGCTTTTTTCCATAGCAGTTACGTATTGGCTTCGATTTTGATAAAGCTTTTGAATAGAAGCCAGGAGCAGCTCCGGTGTGATTTCCTCTTCACAGAGAACTTCACTGAAGCCCTGGCGTTTGAAGGATTCTGCGTTCAGGATCTGATCTCCGCGGCTGGCGTTGGCAGAAAGAGGAATCAGAAGATTCGGCTTTTTCAGTGCCAGAAGTTCACAGATGGCATTTGCGCCTGCGCGGGAAACACAGATATCTGCGGCGGCAAACAAGTCGGCCAGTTCTTTTTTGATGTACTCAAACTGTACATAGCCCTCCAGATGATTCAGGGAGGGATCCAGTTTATCTTTTCCGCACAGATGAATGACCTGGAATGATTTCAGCAGCTCCGGAAGAATGCCTCGGATTGCGTTGTTTACGGCTACAGCGCCCAGGCTGCCGCCGATTACCAGCATGACTGGTTTATTTGCGGTAAATCCGCAGAATTTCAAACCTTCCAGCTTATTTCCCGTAAGAAGCTCCTGACGGATCGGAGAGCCTGTCAATACGGCTTTTCCCTCCGGAAGATGTGACATGGTTTCCGGGAAGTTACAGCATACTTTGGTGGCGGATGGGATGGAAAGTTTATTTGCCAGTCCGGGCGTCATATCGGACTCGTGGATAATAGCCGGGATATGACGGTGTTTTGCCGCCAGAACTACCGGGACTGCCACAAAGCCGCCCTTCGAAAAGACCACATCCGGTTTCAGCTTTTTCATAAGTTTTTTCGCCTGAAAATATCCTTTTACCACCCGAAAGGGATCGGAGAAATTTTTTACATCAAAATAACGACGCAGCTTTCCGGAGGAAATTCCGTAGTAGGGAATTCCGATTTCTTCGATCAGCTTGCGTTCAATGCCATCATAAGTGCCGATATAGTGAATATCGTAGCCCAGTTCCTTCAGACTGGGAATCAGTGCGATATTGGGGGTAACATGGCCGGCTGTACCGCCGCCGGTAAGTACAATTCGTTTCATAATGATCCTCCAGATTCAGATTTGTCCCAGCAGTTGATGGTTATTTTTATGCCTGTTTTTCAAGGAAAAATCAAGAAAATAAGGTAACCGTTTCACTATTTGGCAGAAAAAACGGTTACAAACTAAGACATAGAATATGTTGGGAACCTGGTTTCCTAGAAAACCTGGTTACTTATATCTTATAGCGTTCCGAAAAAAAGTCAAGGAGGGATCCGGATTTTATGAAAAGGGAAAAAGATAAAAAATCGGGAAAAATTGAGCCTTTCCAGATTACGGAAGAAATGGCATCGGATGCCTTGATGGATAAAATGATTCGGGAGCAGCTGATAAAAGGCGCCGACCGGATTGAAGAAGAGATTTTAAATAAAAAGGAGCTGGAAGGAATCGAAGCTCCGGATGATATGTATGATGAAATCGTGCGAAAGCTGAAAGAGAGAGGAATCTGGCAGGAGGACGAGGAGGAAGAAGAAAGAGAAGAAGAGAAAGAAGAGAAAGAAGAGAAAGAGGAGAAAGAAGAGGAGGCAGGGAGCGAGAACGGAAGTACGCGCGGAAAAGAGGACGGAAAAGAGCGTAAAAAAGAAGACAGAAGTGAGAATGGGGCAGGAAGAGAAAAGGAAGATATTTACGCGATGCTTTCCGATGAGGATCGGGAGGCGCTGAAGCTGGGGAGAGAGATGCAGAAAAAGCAGCAGAAGAAACAGGGGCGAAACGGCCAGAAGCGGCGGACAGTAAAGGCTGCGGCTGCTATTCTGCTTGTGATTTGTGTCGCAGGGGTGAGTGTGAATACAGAAGCGGGGAAGGGATATCTCAAGAAAATGTGGAGTGCATTATCGGGGAATGAATTGAATATTACTGTAGAAAAGAATGAAAGTAACATAAGGAGTTTAAGCGAAGAAGAAGAGGAAATGAACCAGAGAGTTCAGGAAGAGCTGGGGATTATACCGATAAAATTGTTGTATATTCCGGATAGTATGGAATTTGAATATTATGAAATGAATAAGGATGCGTATAATTGTATTGCTTTTTATAAAATAAATGATTCCAAGATGAATGTTCAGATGTATAAAAATGATGATGGAGACAGCTGGGTTCAGAAATTTGATGGACAATTAGTCGGAAAAGTAAAAATTGATTCACAAAATATGGAAGTGCCCATGTGGGAGTTTCAAAACCCAGGAGATGAAAAATGGTACATGACAGAATTTGAGTTTAATGACAGCTATTATTCTATAGCGGGAGTGATTAGTGAACAAGATTTTACAAAAATAATACAAAATATTAATTTTAAAAAAAATTGATCAAAAGCGTCATAATTTGGGGAGTTATCCGTTTATATCTATGTAATGTAAAATGCAAAAGAAAAGGAGGAATAATGAGAAACAAAAACTGGGGATTTTTGTTTACGTTTGTTTGGATGGTATGCTATTTATGTATATCAGTAATGGCTGTAAATGCCGAAGGACCTTTGGATGGACAAATTATTGATGGTTCATTGCTAACAAGTGAAATGCAGGCCGAAGATACCAGAGAACTTGTCTTAGAAGGTGCTGCAGGAGATGGAACGAGTTCATATGGAACATATTTGTCTTATGGAACAGCAGGAATATCAAATGTAGGAGGAGGGCAGGTAAACTTTTACGGCGATACGGTATGTTTTCGAACAAGTGATGTTGTAAAAGTAAATCTTCATCTTCAGCAGTTAAAAAATGGTGTCTGGAGCGACTATACAACCAGATATTGTACGAAATACAATACCTGTTCTGCTTCAGCGGGATATTATGCCACTGTTCCCACCGGCTATTATTACCGTGTGAAAGGCACTCATTCCGCAACCAAAGGAAGTACTGTTGAATCCACGACAACGTATACAAATGCTATCTACATCAGCTAACCATGCAAACAACAAGCAGCAACTTTGTAACTGAC